>NZ_JBFAIC010000043.1:0-97934 GCF_040654515.1 Dactylosporangium sp. NPDC050688 | reverse complement strand
GCCCGTGTAGTTGTCGCCCCAGCGGGCCCAGTTGACGCCCTGGAACTGGCTGGTCGCCGCGGACGCCGACGGCGTGTTGGCGACCAGCGCGACGGGAACCACCGCGATCGCGGCGGCGACGCCGGCGAGTGCCGCGGCGACGCGGCCCCGAACGGAGAAGCGTGCCATGTGCCGTCCCTTCTGGGGGTACTGAGCGGTGGCGGTGCGGCGTGCGGGGGCACCTCGCTGGCTCGTCGGACGCTGCTGCGGGGCCAGGTGGTCGTCGAGATCGGTGCGGTGGACCGCAGCCGATCTCGACGACCAACACCCCGCCGGTGAGGGCTCAGGTGCGCAGGCTCCATTGCTGGTTGGAGCCGCCGTGGCAGGACCACAGGTGGATCTTCGTGCCGTTGGCCGTCGCGGCGCCGATCGCGTCGAGGCACAGTCCGGACTGCACACCGGTGACGGTGCCGTTGGGGTTGACGTTCCATTGCTGGTTGGCCTGACCGTTGCAGTCCCAGATGACGACGGTCGTGCCGTTGCTCGTGCCCTGGCCACTGGCGTCCAGGCACTTGCCGCCGTACACCTGCAACTGCCTGCCGGAGGTGTAGGTCCAACGCTGGTTCGTGCCGCCGTGGCAGTCCCACAGCTGCGGCTGCGTGCCGTTCGCTGTGGTGGAGCCGGGCACGTCGATGCAGCGACCCGAACCTGCGCCCGCGATCATGACGTTCGACTGTCCCGTCGGCTGGCTGCTGTTCGACGCGGACGGGCTCGACGGCGGCGGGCTCGACGGCGGGGTGCCGCCGAACTGGGTGAAGAACTTCCACACCTCGGGCTTGACCCAGCTCCGCGCGCCGCTTTCGCAGCCGGCGCAGCCGTCGACCGGGCCCTGCTGGTGGCCGCCGTCGAACGGGGCCCAGACCACCGGGTATCCGGCGCGGCAGCCCGAGTAGGTGGTCACGATGTGGGTGCGGCTGCCCGACGCCGGCTCGGGAGCGTTCTGCGGGGTGCAGCCGTTGTTCCTGACGAAGGTGTCGCGCAGCGCCCGGCCGTTCTGGATGCCGTCGTTGACGCCGTGAATACCCATGTACGCGACGGCCTGGGTGCCTCCGCTGCATCCACTGATCGCACCGGGGGCCGCGATGGCCGCCACGGCGCGGAAGACGTTGGGCCGGGCACAGGCCAGCGCGTAGCTCATGGCGCCGCCGTAGCTGAAACCGACCGAGAACAGCTGCGTGGTGTCGACGCAAAGGTCGTTCTCGATCAGCCCGATGATGTCGTCGATGAAGGCCACGTCGCGGCCGTTGGAGTTGGCCCAGCCGTTGCTGATGCCCTGCGGCGCGACGAAGATCGTCGTGTGGCTGGTGTCCTGCGACAGCATGCCGTAGTACGCCCAGGCGTACCCGTCGCTACCACCGCCGGCGACCTGGTCGGCGGTGCCGCCCAGCCAGTGCAGCCCGAAGGCCAGCCGGTGCGGGGAGTTCTTGTCGTACCCGTCGGGGACTCTCAGGATGAAGTTGCGGGTCTGGCCGCCGCTCTGGATCGTGCGGGCTCCGCTGGTCAACGTCGGGTTCTTCCCGCAGCCCGGGGTCGTCGCGGCGAACGCCGGCTGCGTGCTGGTGACGACAGCGACACCGGCGGCGACCAGAGCCACGGCGGCAGCCGCCGATCCCAGCCAGCGCAGCACGGACCGTTGCGTCGGGCCTTGCCTGGCCCGGTCGAAGAGCGATTTCACGCGCGCGACTCCCATCATGATCAGGTCCGCTACCGCCACACGATGAGCAGGGCGGTTGTGGTCATTCCCGCGACAGTGGCGCCGGTCCACCGCTCGCACGGCGAAGCATGCCGGCAATCTCGGCGAACGTATTTCGTATGACGTCTAATGTCAATATTGAGCCTTGCCTATCAATGGATGGCTCACCTGATGCGTGGAAGTTTCACCGACGCCAGACCTGCGGCAGTGCGCTTCGACTGCATCGGGGTACCTGCCGTCCGCAGCGGTCCTGCACGTACGGCGCTGCGACGGCCTCGGCAACACCCCGCGGTAGGGCCCGGCGTTCCGAGGCGCAGACCTGACGGCAAGCCCAGCGAATCAGCATGGCGCGGCGGCAGTACCGTTCGGTCCATGATCCTTCCCCCGCCACGTCCTTTGCGTGCTCCGCCGAGGCGCTGCCCAGGCGACGACTTCTGCTACGACCGTTCGGAATCCGGAGGCTGAGCCAGTGGGCCACAGCATCACCGCGTTGATCGTGACCGGGGAGCCCGATCGGGCGGCCGCGGCCGAGTGGGGAGTCGAGCCGGTGCCGCTGGGCGAGGGGCGGTGGCTGGTGCCGATCACGCACTATTTCACGGCGTACCGGCAGGCGCGGCTGGGCGAGACGGAAGCGCTCGACGTGCCGGCGAGCTTCCCCGCCGTCTTCCCGCGCGAAGGAGTCGTCCTGCGCCTCGCCGCCGCCTTGACCGCGAACCCGTTCGCGCTCGTCATGACGGACTACTCGGGTGGCACGGGCGACCAGTGGGCATGTGTGTTCGCCGACGGGCGGCGGGTCGACGGCATCGAGCGGATCAACGCGGCGCTGCGGGAGCTCGGGGTCGAGCGCCGGGGTGAGCTCGACGAGTTCGACACCGTCGGGCTGGGTGCGCACCGGCATCCGCCCGACGGGCTCGACCGCTATGAGGCGCTCTGCGACGAGCTCGGCGTCTGACCGAGGCGGCCGCGAGCCACGGCGGCCGACGAGTGGCCGACTTCCACTCCGGCAAGTTCGGCAGCATCCCACGCCACACCCGCCTGCCCGCGGGTGCATGGGCAGCAGATGCCGGTCCAGAAGCCAGGGCCGGATTCCCGACCCCTACGTGATGCTGTGGGCGCAAGGCGGATATGGCTTGAACGACGTACTCCTCGTCGCCGACGGCCTGAAGCTGTCATCGCGCTGACCACCAGCGGCCCGGGTCGCCGCGAACCGGTGGCCGAGCGACCGTCCGACAGTCCCGTGCGGGCCAGGGCGGACACTCCGGAGCAGGTCGCGACCGGCCGCGCCCCACGCGTGTGCTTGCGCAGCGCGTGGCGGATACGATCCGGCAGCGGCGCCTCCACCGGTGCCCAGCCTGCATTGATCACGGTGTTCGCGGACTCAAGCACCGGCAGGTCCCGCGACGCAGACATCGCGTGCCCGGCCGATGTCGCACGCTGACGTGCTCAAGATGGACCCAGGCACCCGCTGGCCGCGCCGCGACGTCCACGAGCCCTGTCGGGCCGGCCAGCCGCCGGCTCAGCCAGCCATCGCCGCCCTTGTCTCGGTCAGCGCCCGGTTCAGCACGGTGAGCAGTGCGTTGCGGACCGACTGCGGTTGACGCGCGTCGAACGTGATCAGCGGGGTGTTGTCGCTGATCGCGAGTGCCCACCGTACGTCGTCCAGGTCGTGCGACAGATGTCCGTCGAACAGGTTCACCGCGACGGCGAACGGGATGCCCGCCTGCTCGAAGTAGTCCACCGAGGGGTAACAGTCGTCCAGCCGGCGGGTGTCCACGATGACCAGCGCACCGAGCGCGCCGGTCGCCAGGTCGTTCCACATGAAGCCGAACCGGTCCTGCCCGGGCGTACCGAACAGGTAGAGCTTGATCTCCTCGTCGATGGTGATGCAGCCGAAGTCCAGCGCGACCGTCGTGGTGACCTTGTCCGGGACGTGGCCGGTGCGGTCGATCGCGGCGGCGACCTCAGTCATCGCCGCCTCGGTGGTCAGCACCGGTATCTCCGAAATGCTGGACACCGCCGTGGTCTTGCCGACCCCGAAGCCGCCCGCGATGACGATCTTCACCGGCAACGGCGGCCGCCGACCGGCGGGAGTGACGTCGACCGTCTGCGCGGGGAGCACGCGGCCCCCGGGCATGTCAGTGGATGCCTTGAAGTCCACGGATGACCCTCTCGATGATGGCGGCGTTGTGATGAAGGCCGCTGTCCGGGCGACGGGCGGCCAGGTGTCCGCAGGCGACCAGGTCGCCGACGAGGACCCTGGCCACTCCGAGGTGCAGGTTGAGACGGGCGGCGACCTCGGCGACCGCCAGCGGCTCTCGGCACAGGAGGACGATCTCGCGCTGCTCGTACCGGTAGCGCGCCAGAGCGTCCTCACCTGCGGATGTGGTGAGCACCTGCGCCTCGATCTCCAGCCCGGCGTCGGGTCGCGCCCGTCCCCCGGTGAGCAGGTACGGGCGGACCTCCGAGGTAACCGGCCGGGACGGATCGGAATACGGCGGGGGCTGCCCGAGTGGCGTGCTGGGCACACCGCCGATGAACGGCCGCGCCATTGGGGCCGGTCGGTCAGGGGTGGAGTCGTCGGGGAGCATCGTCATGAACCGAGGTTGATCTTCAGCTCCTCGATGAGGCCCGGCGTGAGCACCGCACCGGCGCGGTTGGCGAACATGACCATCTCGTACGCGAGTTGGCCGAGGTTGGCCGACTTGGCCGCGAGCACGCCAAGCACCGCGCCCAAGCTGATGGCACTGACCAGCAGGTAACCGCGGTCCAGATCGATAATCACCTTGTGCGGGACGCCCAGGTCGTACACCTGCGAGGCGCCGTTGGCCAGACTGATGATCGCCGAGGTGATCGCCGCCAGCCGGTCGGCGTCGGCCCGGTCAAGCGAATTGGTCATCGCGATGAGCAACCCGTCCGACGAGACCGCGATCACGTCGGCTACGAGCGGCGTGTTGGCGGCGAACTGGTTGAGCAGCCAGTTGAACTGCTGTGCCTCCGTACTGACGCGCTGAATCGGAACTGTCATCGCTGCTTCTTCCAGTCGTGTGGGTCGAATTCATTGAGGCTCTGGGCGGCACGGGCGAGTCCTTCAACGAAACCGTTCAGGGCGTTCCGTTCGGATTCGGGATCCCGGTAGGAGGCGGTGGGACTGACGGTCGCCGGAGTCCCTCTCGGCGTGCCGACCGGGGGGTTCGTCCGTGCCGACGCATGGAGGTGCGCACCCGGGGTGCGCCGGCTGAGGCCATGGCGGCCCGTGCCCGGTTCCGCAGCACGATCGGCTTTCACGGATCGCGGCGCGGTGGGGTGGGACTCCGGGGTGACCGCAGGTGCCCCGTGTGCCGGCTGGTGCCGGTCCATCCGTGGCGGAGTGGGTGGCGCGGCGTGCCGGCCGCCGGCCGTGGCCCGCTCGACCCCTTGCGCGAACGCAGTCAGCTGGGCGGCTTCGGCTTCCGCGTTGCGGAACCCGGTCGGCGAGGGTCTTGCCGGCTGGGTCTGGAAGGACGACGCGAAGCTTCCCGGTGTGCGCCGGTTGAGGCCGTTCCGGGATTGAGCAGGGGGCATACTGTTGACCTCGGCAGGTTGTGGGGCCGCGGTACGGGCCAGGACGGCCGGCGCCGATGCGGCTGCGGTGGCAGGGTGGGCGTACTCCTTCCGCTGTGCCTCCTCCGAGCCGGCAAACCAGGGGAACGAGTCACCCGCCTGTATCTGCCAAGTCGCCGTGGCCGGCCATGCGGCCGTCGAGACGGCTGCCGGGTGTGCGGGCGCGGGCAACTGGCGCGACACCGAGTACAGGCGCGACGGGATCAGGACCGTGGCCGTGACGCCTTGCCCGGCGGTCGGGTCCAGCCGCACGGTGAGGCCGTGCCGGCGAGCCAGCCGGCCCACCACGAAGAGCCCGAGCACTTCGGTGGGGGCTACGTCCAGCCGTGGCCGCTCCAGGATCCGGCGGTTCTCCTCCTGCATCCGCGCGGGTGGCATGCCGATACCGAAGTCCACGACGGTGATCCGGCACTCAGCGCCGAACTCGGCGCCGACCTCGACGAACGCTCCCGGCGGCGAGAACGCGGTCGCGTTCTCCAGCAGCTCCGCGAGCAGCAGTCGCAGGTCGGCGACGAGCTCCGCGCCGATCGTGATATCGCAGACCTCGCCCAGCCGGACCGCCTGGAAGCCCTCGATCTCCCCGGCGGCCGCCCGGATCACGGTGACCAGCTGGGTCGGTGTGACCAGTTCCTTGTCGCGGTTGCCGGAGACCACCAGCAGCGAGTCGGCGCTGCGCCGCAACCGGGTGGTCAAGTGGTCGAGCCGGTACAGCTTCTCCAGGACCAGCGCGTCCTGCTCGTTGCGCTCCATGTCGTCGATCAGGCTGAGCTGCCGGGTCACCAGGCTCTGCGTACGGCGGGAGATGTTGGCGAACATGACAGCGACGTTCCGCTGCGTGCTGACCTGCCGCTCCAGCAGCAGCGCGGCGGTCGCCAGGACGCGGTTGATGGCCGCGGCCAGCTCGCCGATCTCGTGCTGGTCACGGAGGTTGACCGCGGCCAGCCGGGGCGGCTGGGACCCCGCCTCGTCGGCGTCGTTCACCCGTACCAGCTCGGCACTGGCGATGTCGGCGACCGTGGCGGCGGTGCGGGCCAGACGGTGCAGCGGCAATGCGATCGATCGGCTCACGTACACCGACAGGCCGATGAGGAGAACCAGCATGACGAAGGCACCGGACCCGACGCCCAGCGCCACGAGATCGGCGTCCGTCTCCCGGCGGTCCGCAGCATTGGCGATGTCCGTCGTGACCTGGTCCTTGACGACCTGGCGCAGCAGGTCGTAGGTGCTGGCAACGCTGAGTGTGGTCGCCACGTCCGCCGCGGAACCCGCAGTATCCGCGCCGCCCTGGAGGGCGGCGGTGATGCTCAGCCCGGACGCCCCTCGTTCCACGAAGTCGAGCAGCGAAGACTGCTGGCTGCTGGCGACCTGCCGGAACCGGTCGCGGTGCAACTGTTCGGCTGCCGCCGCGGAGGCGAGCAGGAGCGCGCCGGCGTCGCGATCCACGGCGGCGATCACCAGCCCGGCTGCGATGTCGCTGGCGGCCTGGTCGGCGCGCATCAACGCATCGAGCGTGGCGAGCTGGCGCTGCCCGACCGCGTCCGCACCGATACGGTTGGTCAGGTGCAGCGCGTCGAGCAGCGACTGTACGGCGTCTTGGTACGCCTCGTACACGGTGACGGGGTCGATGCTGCGGGACAGCACCAGCCGCCTGAGCTCGCCCAGTTCGCCGACCCGGTCCAGGGCCCGGACCAGGTCGGCCTCGGACCCGTCTGCTCCATCGGTACCCTGTTCCGCGCCGGCGCTCCTCCCGACATCGGCGCGGACGCGCGTCATGCTGTCGTCGACCACCCACTGCTGGGTGAGGAGCACGGACCGGTCCGTCGATCCCAGCACCAGGTAGGCCAGCGCGACCACGCGCTCCTGCTGCACCTCCTGCACCAGACCGCCGACGTTACGAGTGAGCCGGGCAGCCCCCGCGGTGACCTCCGCGGCGCGCGCGTCGTCGACCCTCTCGACGGTGAAGGGAACAACCGTGCACACCAGCGCGAGCAGCGGCAGGAGCAGCAGCAGGTTGAGCTTCTGGCGGACCCCGAGGTTACTCAGCACCGTCGCGCTCCCGCGGCCCTGCCTGCACCGCTCGGCCCACGTGCACGAGCTCCTCAGCCCGAAGCAGGTCACGGGCGTCGATCATGCTGATCTGCGGTGCCTCCGGCTCGGCCTCGGTCTCGACCGTGGAGCTGTCGTCGTCGGCCGCGCGGAGGCGCCGGTCGGGGGCGAACAGCCACAGCAGAGCGATGGCGCCGACGAGCATGGCAGACGCACCGGCGATGATCAGTCGCTGTTGTTCGACCAGGTCGGTGTTGCGCTCCGCGAGCCGCATGTCGAGCTGGCTCCAGAGCGCGTCGGCCAGCGCGACGACCGCGGCGTTGACCCGGGCCGCGTTCTCGACCAGCTCCGCTGCCGTCACCGGTCTGTTGAGCTGGCGGACGAGCATCGGCGGGGCCAGCTTGTCGACGGCGCTCTGGAACTGGATGCCGACACCGAGTGCGTTGGCCACGCTCTGCTGGTCCTGAAGATCAGCACCGAATGTCGGGCGCTCGGTGTTCACGACGATCTTCTTCAGCCCGGTGGTGATGTCGGCCGCCGCCACAGCCACCTGGTACCGGGCCACGGCGATGGCCGCCGCGCGGTCGGCCGCGGTGTCCCCGCCCAGCGGCAGCACGCTGAGATCCGCGGCGCGGCCGGCGTTGAGCATCACCGTGGAGAGCCGCAGCAGCGCGACGTCCATGAGGTAGTGCGTAGCCGGTTCAACATCGAGGACGAGTTCGGACGTGTCGCCGATGTGCGTCGCGAGCTGTATCGCGAGGCTCACCACGTCACCGAAACTCTGGTAGGCGCCCGCCCCGGTGACCGGCCTGTCGATCAGCACGCCGATCCGCTGCTCGAGCTCGGACCAGTGGGTCCCGGTCTCCAACTCGGCACCGTGCGCGCTGTCGGCGGCCGTCACACCGGTCACCGCCGCTCGCAGCCCGCCGGCGTCGATCGGCCTGCCCTGCACGGCGGTGGACTGCGCCGCGGTCAGTGCCCCGATCAAGCCGATCAACGGCCGCAGGTAGACGACCCCGGCCCGTTGTGCGGCAATGGTGTCGCGTTTGCCGGACAGCTCAGACCACGAGCCGGCCACGCCGGCACCGAGTAGGGCGCCCATCATCATCACGGTGAGGACCGCCGCGGCGTTCCGCAGCGTCCGGCGAGCTGATGGTTTACTCATCGAGCCTTTCCCCTCTTGGGCGGGCACAACCGGTCTTGGGCGGGCACAACCGGCTTACTGAGTCTTCACCGCCGGGCGCGCGTCAGGCGCAGGGGCCGATCTGTCGCGATCGGTCAGGTCGTACGCAGCCTCTCCGTGCTCGGCCAGGTCCAGCCCCACGGCCTCGGCGCGATGGCCGACCCGGTTGCCCAGCAAGCGGTTCAGCACGCCGCTGATGATCAGGGTCAGCACGAGTGAGTACACGACGACGGCCGACACCGAGACCACCTGTCGGACCAACTGGTGATACCCGCCGCCGTAGAACAGTCCGACGGCGCCCGCGGCGTTGACGGACGTGGTCGCGAAGAGCCCGACGCCGACCGCACCGATGAGCCCTCCGCCCAGGTGCACGGCGACGACGTCGAGCGAGTCGTCCACCCTGAACCAGACCTTCATGCCGACCAGCAGATGGCACACGAAACCAGCGATCATGCCGATCGCGAGTGCGCCGACCGGGGCGACGTAGCCCGCTGCGGGGGTGATCGCGACCAGGCCGGCCACCACGCCGGAGGCGGCGCCCAGGCTCGTCGCCTTGCCGTAGCGGATCCGCTCCGTGACGGCCCACGCAATGAACCCGGCCGACGCGGCGACCATCGTGTTCACAGCGGCCGTGCCGGCAAGCTGGTTGGCGCCGTACGCGGAGCCACCGTTGAACCCGAGCCAGCCGAACCACAGCAGGGCCAGGCCGGTCATCACCATCGGGAGGTTGTGCGGGCGGGAAGGGCTGTCCGGCCAGCCGCGGCGACGGCCCAGCGCGATCGCCACGGCAAGCGCGGCCGCACCGGCGTTCGCGTGTACGACGCTGCCGCCGGCGAAGTCGAGTGCACCCCATTGCGCGGCCCAGCCCTGCGGGGTGAACAACCAATGCGCGATCGGCGCGTACACCACAACCGACCAGATCGCGATGAACGCGCAGAACGGGCCGAACCGCCAACGTTCCGCGGTGCTGCCGGTGATCAGTGCCGGTGTGACGGCGGCGAACATCAACTGGTAGAGGGCGAAGACCATGACCGGCAGGTGCGGCGCGACGCTCACCTCGCCCGTCGGGTCGTTGAGGCCCAGCCAGCGCAGGTCGCCGAAAAACTCGTTGCCGGGGGCGAAGGCGATCGTGAACCCGACAGTGATCCAGGTGATGGTCACGATCGCCAGCGTGGCGAAGTTCTGCATGATGATGCCGATGACGTTGGTGCTCCGGACCATGCCGCCGTAGAAGAAGGCAACGCCGGGCGTCATCAGCAGCACCAATGCGGCACTGGCCAGCACCCATGCAATGGTGCCGGACTCGGTGACACTGGGCATTCCGATTCCCTACCTTTCGACGCCTGGCACGCTGCGTGCCACAGCCACCATCGTGGTCCGACGCGGGCATTAAATCCGCCGTCCGGCCTTATCCAGTACGACAAGTTGGATGATCTTCGTGGGCCACCTCGGCGCCGAGCAGGCCGGTCAGCGACGGTGATCCCGAACTGCTGGGGGGCCGCCAGCCGCGCCCGGGATGCCAGACCCGCTTGATCTGGACCGAGGAGTACGAGCGCCGCGGCAGGACCAGTTCCACCCCGCCGGCGAGCAGCTCGTAGGCGATCGAGCGCAGCTGCGGCAGCGGACCCAGCTGTTCGACTGTGGTCGCGATGTCGATCGCCCGCCCCCGTTCGACGTACAGCTCCAACAGACGCTGGCCGGATCGGACTCGTGGCCGCTCCCTGTACAGCGTGAGCCGGTCCGGCACCGGGTGCGGCGGCGGTTCGGGAATCAGGGTGTACGCGATGGCCGCGCTGGAAACCCGCCGACTGGGCCAGTACACGACCTCGTTGGGCAGGCCGGCGGCGCCGTGATGAGCATCGGTCGGGCAACTGGCGAGGGGCTGCCCGACCAGCTCGTCGGGCAGTTCCTCCCAGTAGGGCCGCCCATGCGGGTCCACCCGGTAGGCGCCGACGACCTGAGTATCGGGCAGCCACGCGACCGGCAGCAGGTACGAGTCCGGCGCGGCGAGCAGGTGGTGCAGTTCAGGGGGGCGCTGGCCGAGCGCGGCGCCGTCCACCGCGGCACCGGGTCCGACCCGGACCCGCAGCAGGCTCCTCGCCCGCATCTCGCCGGCCAGGCGGACCCCGTCGAGCCGGCCGATCAGGAACAGACACGGACCCGGCACCCCATCGACGACGGAGCGCCCGGTTGGCCAGCGCGACGCGACGTACAGGTCGAACGCCTCGGCGTTGACCGGCGGCTGGTCCTGCAGCCAGTGCATCCGGTGCGGCACCCGGTGTCGGGCCGACGTTGTCAGGGTGGGGCGCCGCTGCGCCTCGGGCTCGGCGCGGTGCCGGCTGGTTGCCGCAGCGGCGTGCGCGAGCCACGCCTCGGCTTGGGCCAGCCGATCCGCCAGGTCGGCACGGAAATCAGCGGCGGCGGCCATCTCAGCCCGCAGCGCTTGAGCATCAACCGTGTCGACCTGGGCGGGCTGCTCGCCGTTGATGCGCTGCTCGAGACCGGCGAGTGCGTCGTCGTACTGGCCCCAGACGGTGAGGAGCACGGCGCGCAGCGAACTCGCCGTCGGCTGACCGGACAGCCCGCTGAGCGCGGCGAGGACCCGCCGGCAGCCGGCGACCAGATCCGGGTACCCGTCGTGGAGCGCGTCCAACGCGGCCCGGAGTCCGGGGTCGGCCGGCGGCGGCACCACTGGGACGGGCGTACGGTCCGCCGCAACTGTCGGGTCCGCCGGATCCGTCGGGTCGGCGGCGTCGCCTGGCGGCCACGGCGCGGCCGGGGGCGGCCCGGGCTCACCATACCCGGCGACGAGTTGGTCGATCAGATCGCGCAAGTCGGTGGTGTAGGACAACCACTGATCCAGCGACGCCACGGCCGCCGGGTCGCTGCCCTGGGCCGCGACCGCCCACTGCCGGGTGAGTGCCCGATCCGCGTTGAGGTATGCGGCGTAACCAGCGGCCAGCGGTGCCAGGTTGCGCAGCAGTGTGTGATCGGCGGCCGGCAGCGCTGACATCGCGCGAATGATCGCCCTGCGCAGCTGGCGCTCGCCGCGGTGCAGCAGGCGCCAGCGAGCTAGCAGGACGGTCCGGCCCGACGGGCTGGCCGCCGGGCCGGACGTCTCCGCGGACTGGAGCTGGTGCCGCAGCCGGACCTGGGCGCTGGACAGCTCCGCGGCGATCTCCATGGCCTGTTCCGGCACCTCGGCCGCCTGCTGCGGGCCGTCGGGCCGGGCCGCGACCCGGAGCAGGTCGCCGGATTCCCCGTCGTACCGCGCGTTGGTGAGCGCCTGATGAAACTCGGTCCACGCGTCAACCAGACCGAATGCGTCGTCCGGATGCATCCTGGACACCGCCGCCCGGTACCGGCGGTGGATCTGCGGCAAGTGATCGAACAACTCCTGAATCGCGCCGCCCAGCCGACCGATCGAATCAGCCGACGAAGGGTCACTCGGGAGCCCTGACCGCATCGCAGGTTCCTCCCCGGGTTCGCGACCGACCGGACGGCTCCCGCCTGGGACGGACGGTACAGCTGACGTAATGGCGGAACACTCAACCACGTCACACAGGTGATTTCCCACATCCGCAGCCTTCTGCTGGCGTGCGACAGCAGTTTGATGACGCATGCAGGTTTACGTTTTGCCTTTGCGGAAAACCCGTGTCGATCGCGGTGCGAGACACGCTACTTCGAGTCCGAGCCGTTGATCAAGACCCAATTCGCGGCCAGAGTGCGGCCGGCACCGCGGCCGTTAGCGTCAGCCCTGGCCACGTGGGTTTTCACCGCCGAAAATATCCGTACAGCGCCCCTCGCTCACCTTGGCATTTACCGGTGCAGGCAGATGAACCCCATCGCAGCCGCCGCTTGCACGGTCGCGTTCAAGGTGCGCCTGGAACATCGCCGGCAGCGGGTGGCCCGCTGGCCAGCACCGCTCCGCGCCGGCCGGGCGCGTTCGTGCAGCGTGATCGCCTGACCAGCTGATCCGCCGCCTCGTGGCCCCGGCAGAAGTTGTTCCGGGAGGTCAGGGTGTCCGCACAGTCGCCGCGAATACTCACGCACATCGGGCCGCGCCGCGGTCCCAGCAAAGGCTGTACAGCAACGATCTATCCCACACTGGCCATAATGGACCATCCGGATATCTCGCTCGTGGACCGCTCGCGCGCCGTTCTACCGGGCCACCCCGGCGAACCGCTCGGCCTGGATCGTCGACGCGTCATCGTCTGCGAAGGCCTCAAGGTGGTCGGGCTCGATGACGAAATCCTGTCCAAAAAAGGACGCTAACGGTGTGGTCGGCGAGGGTGCGCCGGTTTGAGCGCATCGCTGCCGGGGCTGGGGTCGCCCAATGCTGAATTAGCGGTATGTCGATGGGTCGTGGTTCGGGATCGGCCGAGCGCTACGGCCGGTCGGCGCGGCACGAGCGGCAGTCGACCGGTGTGGACCCACGTGCCATTGAGCGACCCGGCTTCGCCAAGGAAGACTTCACATCGACCGGTGGGCCGAAACCGTGACGTGCCCGCATGGGACGGTCAGTCCGCAGTGGAACCCCACGGTGGCGGACGGCGAACCGCGGGCGTGGACGACGACGCAGACGGCTCCACCGACGCGGACGGCTTCACGCTGGGCGAAGACCCGGCGGACGGCGACGCGGCACTGAGCGACGGCGAGGCGTCGGGCATCGTGAACGACTGCACCGTAAGCAGAGTGAGGAGGCCGCCGATCCGTTCGATCGGCGCCGATCTCGACCGGACCGGCGAGCTGAGGTCGTCAATTCCTCGGCAGTATGCAGCGGACAGGTTCCATGAGCAGCCTTCCGTCCGTCAGAGCACGGTACGGACGTGGAAGCTCGCGGAGGAACGCGGATTCGGTCTGGTGGGGGTGCCGACCAGTCCAAGACATCGACGTATATGCACATGGGCAACCTGGCTGCCGGCTCTACCGTGTGGAGACCCGGGCCAGGGTCACACATCAGGGGGAACCATGGGGGATGTCGCCGTACGGCTGCTGAGCAGTCTGACGTTCTGGACCGGCCTGCTGCTGGGTCTGCCGACCGGTGCCGCGTACCAGCGGATGCGCAGTTCTTGGAACGCGCACAAGACCACCAAGGCGTTGGTGCCGGGCCTGGCCAAGGCGCGATGGGGGGCCATGCGCAAGTTCCTCGTGCTGGCAGCCGTGGTGGCGGCGGGTGTGCTGTTCTCGCTGTCGTGGATCGCCGGGCAGAACGCCGGCGGCGGTCGTGCCCCGGTGCCCGCGTCGGTGTCGACGCCGAGCCCCAGCCCGCGCTGACTCCTCGTGTCTGCAGCCAGGGCGGTGACCGGCAGAAGCCCGGCACGATCCGGGGCATCGGGGCGGGCCGGATCCGGCGCCCGCACCAGCCCCGCCTGAGCTGCGGTCCGGCCCGTCGCTCCTTCTTGAACGCAACAACCACCCCACGGCTCACCCTCACCCGGCACAGCAGCCACGTCACAGACCACGACCGGCGCGCCGGGCCTCGGCCGCGGCCGCCACCCCGGCATCAGGTGCTTATACCTTCCCGGGCGGGGCAGGTCGCATCTCGACCGGTGCACGGCCGAGCCCCGGCACGGACCCGGCCACAGGGTGAGTCTCTCGGAAGGTGGGCCTTGACGTGGGGGCTTTTTGGGATGCGCTGGCAGCCGGCGTCGATCGTCTGACGTTGGCCGGGTGGATTCAGATCATCTCAGCCGTAGGTGCGGTCGCCGCGGCGATTGCCGGCGTCTCGGCCGCTCGTTCGGGGCGCGGTGCGGCCCGGACCGCCGCCAGGCAGTTGCCGGAGTTGCAGAAGCAGGTCGAGATCAGTGCGGCTCAGTCGAGAGCCGCCGACGAGCAGGTCGTCCTCGCCCAGGAAGTCCTCAAAGCCGCGACGGCAGCGGTCCGGGAAGCGGCACGCGCCAGGACGGACGAGCGGGCTCCCCTCGTCATCGCGCTGTTCGAGGCGCCGCAATGGCCCCCATTGATCGATGCGACGCGTGACCGGATGCCGTACGGGGACGGACCGCGACTGCTGGACCAACATTCTCTGGCGCAGGCCGAACCAGCCTCACCGGCGCGCCTCTTCGCACGAAATGGAGAGCGGACACAGCTCATGTGGTTCCAGACCCGGGGCGTACTGATCAACGAGGGCGCGACCACAGCACGGGTACGGCTCGACGACGAGGCCCAGTTCGTGGAGGCGACCGCCGCGAGGAGGGAGCGCCTCTTGCGGCCGGGAGAGGTAGCCCCGTTCGAATGGGCGGCGGGTCACACGATTGCGGAGTGGGCGGTCGCCCGCGAGCAACCCGATCCGCCCAACCCGCTCGGCGCCTGCTTCTTGACGATCACCGTGTTCGACTCGTTCGAGTACGGCATCTTCGACCACATCTACGTCGTCATGAGCGGCCGGCCGATCGTCCCGGTGGATGACACGTTCGACGAGGTGAGGCTCGCTTCCCGGGAGGCCGAGGCGGAAATGGAAATCACGGTCTTCCCTACCCGGCGCACGTACCGCTCCGACGGCGTGCGAAGGGATCCCCTCCCCTGGGACGGCACGTACGCGGCATGGTGGAGGGCGAACGGACGGCGCGCCCCAGCACCGAAGGCGCCGTCGCACTGACGGCAGCACGGGCGACCGGAGCAGGGCGTTGGTGGTGATGACGGCGCCGGACACCTCGCTGAGGTCGACCTGCGCATCGGTGATCGTGGTGTCGGCGGTGAGCACCGCGCCGCACTGCACGGGCGGCGAAGCAGCGGCCGCGGGTGCCGGGAGCAGCAGCATGACGGTGCTCGAGGCCAAGACGAGGGCCGCGGGCCGTAGCCGCCGCCGATCAAGCCATGATCCACGTGTTGCGTCGGAAGTGCCGTCAGGTGTCTCTTGGCGCACATGAACGCCTCCTGGGTCCAGCAACCGACGATCGCGGGGAACCGCAGTCCGCCGGTCGTTGCGTTTTCGCTTCGAGTACTGGTGCGTCCGCGCACCGCTCAGCGGCAGACGACACCGAGGCAGCCGAGCGGGTCCGCGACGGAGACGTTGCCGCCGCCGTCGATCACGGTGCCGGGGACGGCGAAGATTCCGTAGCGGGCGTTGCGCCGGGTGACGTTGTGCGCGACCCGGATCGTGCCTCCGGCCGGCACCGCGACGTGCAGCCCGTCGGCCACGGGGTTGCCGAGGTGGTCGGTCCGTCCGGCGGCGGCGAAGCCGTTGTGCACGAACTGGTTGTGGTCGATCACGACGCTGCCGCCGGATTGCACGCCGGGCGTGTCGAACAGCACGCCGGCCGCCGCGTTGTCGCGGAACACGTTGTGCGACACGGTGGTGCCGTCGACGAGGTCCACCAGCGGCGGCTCCAGCAGGACGCCGATCGTGTTGCCGGTGAAGGTATTGCCGATCACCTGCGTTCCGGTCGCGGTCGCGCCGAGGAGCACACCGGGGTCGGCCGCCGCGATCAGGTTGTGCCGCACCGCTGTGCGGGCGCAGAGGACGATGAACACCGGTGACCGCGTCAGCGTGCTCGCCGCCACGACGCCGTCGCTGATCTCGCTGAAGTTGACGAACGAATCGGTCAGGACGCTGTGGGTGACGGCAGGATTGAAGCTGTCGACGAAGATCAACGGACTGTTGTCGATGCGCGAGCGGTCGACGACGATGTCAATGCTGCCGTCGGTGACGAGCCGTGCCGAGCGCAGCCTTCCGGTCTCGAACCGCGCCCGCTCGATGTCGCGCAGCCTGAGGCCGTCACTGCCGGCCTGCGTCAGCGTCAGCCTGGTGAGGGTGATGTCCTGGGCGGTGTCGATGAGGACGTCGGTCGCGAATGCGGTCACGGTGCCGTTGCGGACCCGCACGGAGTGGTGCCCGATGATCGTGATGCCGGTCCCGGTGCCCGATCCACGGATGGTGTGGCCCCGCAGGTCGACGGTGATGCCGTCGGCGGCGACGGTGAGCGCGTCGCTGGGGCAGGTGAGATCGGCGCGCAGTGCGGTGTCGGTGGTCAGCACCGCGCCGCACTGCACCGGCGGCGGTCCCGCGGCGGCCGGTGCGGCCGGTGCGGTCAGTGCGACCGTCATGACGAACGCCGCTGCTACCGTTGCCGGCGCACGGAGCCGGCGGAGCATGCCGGCGCTGGACGGTTCGGTGCAGGAACGCGCGTCTGCGGTGGGGTGATGGAGTCTCATGGCGTCTCCCGAGGCCGTTTCCGGACGCCACAACGCCGCGGGTTGGGCAGGCGTCCGGGCTGTTTCCGCAGGCTAACGCCGATCCGGCTGGCGATGGTGCCGCAGTGTCCATGACTCGACACGTTCTGTAACCCGCCGCAGGCGCAAGCGGCAAGGAGATTCCGATCGGTCCCCGCCGGTTGGTGCGGGTGATGTGGAGTGCTGCCATGCGCGGCACGGTCAAAGGTATGACGAGCGATCCGCGCGACGTCGTCCTTTGCGGCCCGGCGACGGCGGGATCGTGATCGCCACCGGACGCCCGGAGCACCGCCCAGTCCGGCCGGGCACGCGATCTCCATGTGGATGAGCCTGACGTCCTGGAGACCATTGTCGCGGACTGGACCGATGGCGCGGGTGGTTCATCGGGTGGTTGATGGTGACGACGGGTCAGGTGAAGGCCGGGCCTTGCCACGATCTCCTTTGTGCGAAGCAAGTACCCTGTCTCGGTCTGCCTGGGCCTCGTTGTCGCCGCGTTCGTCGCCGGGGCCGGTGGCTGTACGAATGCCGCCGAGCCGACGACTGTCGAGCGATCGGTGTCGCCATCCGCCGCGTCCCCAGCCCGCCCCACGACGCTCAGCGTCGTCGCAGCGGGGGACCTGTTCGTGCCGCCTGACCTGACCGCGCAGGCCGCCGCTGACGCACGCGCAGCAGGCAAGCCTGGCCACGACTTCACACAGATTCTCGCTGCGGTCGCCCCGACCATTCGGCCGGCTGATCTCGCGGTCTGTCATGTGGAACAACCGCTCGCCCCACCAGAGGGCCCGTTCACCGGGTATCCGACCTTCAGCGCGCCCCCGCAGCTGGTCGACGCCGCGGCCGGTGCCGGCTTCGACACCTGCTCCACCGCCTCGAACCATACGCTGGACTACGGCGAGGAAGGCGTACGGCGCACGCTGGACAACCTCGACCGGGTGGGACTGCACCACAGCGGATCGGCGCGCTCCGAGGCGGAAGCCGCCAGGCCCAACGTCTTCAGCGTACGCGGCGTGAAGGTCGCGCAGCTGGCGTACACGTTCAGCTTCAACGGCATCAAACGGCCGCCGGACAAGCCGTGGATCGCCAACCCCATCGACGTCCCGAAGATCCTCCAGGAGGCGCACGCGGCCAAACAGGCCGGCGCGGAGATCGTCATCCTGTCCATGCATTGGGGGTGGACCGAATACCAGAACGCGCCGGACTCCGACCAGATCAACCAGGCCACGCGGCTGCTCGCCAGCCCTGACGTCGACCTGATCATCGGCATGCACGTCCACGTCGTGCAGCCGCTCGAGAAGATCGGCGACAAGTGGGTCGCGTACGGCTTGGGCAACCTCTTGTGCCGATTCTCGGACGGCGCGCCAGAGAACACCCAGGACTCGGTCGTGCCCCGGTTCACGTTCACCGAAGTCGCCCCCGGAACCTGGCGGGTCACCGACGTCGCGGTACACCCCATGTTCATGGCATACCACCCGCAGGCCCGCTTGGTCGACGTCGCGGCAGCGGCCAACGGCGTCGCGCCCGGCACCGGCTACGCCCGCGTCCTGCAGCGCATCTCCGGCTCCGTGAACATGCGCGGCGCCGTGGCGGCAGGGCTACGGATGGTGGGCCCGACCGGCCACTGAACCGCGAGGCTTCCTCCGGCGACGTTGCCGCTGCGCGTGTCCTCGGAGCGAGGCGCACTGGGATGCGCCCGTGACGCCACCCGTCGCGCCGCAGCACGCAAAGCCAATCGGTCCGCCGATCGGTGAACCCCGACCAGCCGCGACACCGCCGCCGACTGGTACCGCGAGTTGCGGGCCCGCAGGTTCTGGTTCGTCACCTTCCCGCAACTGCCGGCCCGTGGCGGCTCGGACGCTGCGGGGAGTCCGGGTATCAATGCAGCATGATGCGCCCATCGTCGACGACAACGCGGCCGTCGCGCCAGACCTGACGGATCGGGCCGAGCCGCTTCGTCGCGCCGGTGAGTTTGCCGGACAGCACAACCAGATCCGCCCGCATGCCGGTCGCCAGGCTGCCGACCTCGTCCGCGATACCCAGCGCCTGCGCGGCGCGCCAGGTGGCCAGACTGATCACCTCAGCCGCGTCGATGCCGAGCGCGTCGATGCCGCAGTGGACACTCTCGTCGAAGCGACGGAACGGGGTGAACCGCACGCCGGCATCACTCGCGACCGCGACCGGGACCCCGGCTTCGCGCAGCGTCCGGACCCAGGCGAAGTCTCGCGCCAGGTCCTCGTGGTTGGACATCGACAGGGCGGCAGCCCGCTCCGGGGAGTCGTCGCCAGCGTACTCGGGCAGCAGCAGCCGGTTGATGCCGGCGAACGTGACCACCGCCCAGGTGCCCCGGCGGGCCATCTCGGCCACGACGTCGGCGGCGACGTCCTCGGCGCCGTCGACGCCACGCCAGCCGCAGTGCTCGACGGTGTCGACACCGGCGGCCACGGCACGGCGGATGCTCTCGGTGTTGAGGGCATGTGCGGCGACCCGGCGGCCCAGGCGGTGCGCCTCGTCGACCACGACAGCCAGTTCGGCTTCGCTGTACTGCGGCAGTCGCGGGTTCGACCCGTGGGTCATGTTGCCGCCGCTGGCCATCACCTTCACCACGTCGACGCCGGCCGCACACAGCCGGCGGGTGACCCGGCGGACCTCATCGGGCGAGTCGGCGGTGTTGCCGCACCAGTAGAGATGCCCGCCCGTCACCGTGACCGGGGGGCCCGCGGCCAGGATGCGCGGCCCGGCCGCGACCCCGTTGTTGATGGCGTCACGCAACGTCAGCGTCAGCAGATCGCGATCGCCGCAGTCGCGCACGGTGGTGACGCCGCCCAGCAGGCACTCAGCCGCGCTGCGCGCGCCGGTCAGTGCGAGTTCGGCGTGCGTGCCCGCCTCGACCGCGGCCCGGGTCACCGTGTGGTCGGCGTCGCAGGTGAACAGCAGGTGCACGTGGGCATCGACGAACCCCGGGACCACCGTGTCGGCCGACGCGTCGACGACCGGGGCATCAACACTGCCGGCGATGGCCGCCCACGGCGCCACCCGCCCGATCCGCTCGCCGACGACCTCGATGGCCATGTCGTGCTGCGGTGGCTCGTCCAGCCCTGTCACCAGCGTCGCGCACCGAATCCACCGGGTGGTTGCCACGTCACGTCCTCCTCGGCCGTCGATGGTGCTAGTAGCCCGCCGCGACATCAACGCGTCCGAGCAGGTCCTGGCCCGCGAGCCAGCGGGTGATGTTGTCGGCCACCCGGACCGCGAACGCCTGCCGCAGCAGCGGCACCGGGTTGCCTGAATGCGGCGTGATGAGCACAGCCGGGTGGGTCCACAGTGGATGGCCGTCCGGCAACGGCTCAGGATCGGTGACGTCCAGCGCCGCTCCACCGATCGTGCCGGCGTCCAGTGCCCGCACCAGCGCATCGGTGTCGACCAGCTCGCCGCGGGCGACGTTCACCACCCACGAGGTGGGCCGCAGCGCACCCAGCTGGACGGCCCCGATCAGATGTCGGGTCTCGGGTGTAGCGGGTGCCGCGACCACGATGTGATCGGTCCGCGGCAACACCCCGTCCAGGTCGCCCACCGCGACGGTCTCGCTCGCGCCGTCGACCGCGCGCCCGCTGCGGTTGACCGCGATCGCCTCGGCACCCAAAGCCGCGAGCATCGGCACCAGCGCACGGCCGATGCCACCCGCGCCGACGATCGCGACCCGCGCACCGCGCAGCGTATGGGTGGCCGCCAGCAGCTCCTGGCGCCGCCAGCCCTGCTGGCGCGCGGCGAGACCCAGCCCGCGCACGCCGGCCAGGAGCAGCGCGAGCGCGTGCTCGGCCACGGTCTGCCCGTAGGCGCCCGCTGCCGAGGTCCACTGCCGATCGGGTGTCAGGATCCCGAGTTCGAACCATCGTTCGATGCCCGCGGACGGCAACTGCACCCAACGCACGCGCTCGGGCAGTTCTGCCGGAAAGGTCGACGGGTCAGCCGTCCATACCAACGCATCGCACTCGGCCAGGTCGACGATCACGCCACCGGCGCGGGTGACCGCCTCGACGAGTGCCGGGTTGGGGTCGGGTTGCACGCACACCCCGAGCTTCGGCATATGATCGCTCGCTCCTCGCAGGTGGTATGGAGTTCACATATATGAAAAAGATACTCTCTTGCGAACAGGATTCCCCGACTGTAAAGATCCCCTGTGAGAGTGTCAACGCATTGGGGGGGAACTGCGGATGCCCGCGGTCAAGGGATCAGCTCGGCCCGCACAGGCAACAGGCGGCCGCGACGACGAACTGCGCGGCGACTCGGTCAAGTCCGCTTCCCGCACCATCGCGGTCCTGGAAGCGCTCGCTGAGTCCGGCAAGCGACACACGCTGAGCGAGCTGCACGAGAAGCTCAACGTTCCCAAGTCAAGCCTGCATGGACTGTTGCGCACGCTGGTGGCCAGCGGCTGGGTGCAGACCGACGAACGTGGCACCGCCTACGGCATCGGGCTGCGCGCGATCGGCGTCGCGACCGCATATCTCGACCAGGACCCGCTGGTGCAGGCGTCCGGAGCGTTGCTGGCCCAGCTGCGCACGGAACTCGACGAGACCATCCACCTCGCCCGGCTCGACGGTGCCAACATCATCTATCTGGCGAGCCAGGAGTCCCAGCATCACCTGCGTTATGTCTCCCGGATCGGGCGCCGGCTGCCCGCGCACGCGACCGCACTCGGCAAGGTCCTGCTGGCCATGCGCAGCCCCGAGGAAGTCGACGCGCTGCTGCCGCGCCAACTGGCGGCGCTGACCCCGGCCACCGTCACCGATCACACGGCGCTGCGGGCCGAACTGGCCGAGGCGCGCGAGCGCGGCTGGTCGTTCGAGCGTGGTCAGAACACCCCCGGCCTCGGTTGCTTCGCGGTGGCCGTACCCGGCCGCCATCCGGCGACCGACGCCATCAGCTGCGCCATCCCGATGGCCCGCCTGACCGACGACCGGGCGACCGTGGTGATCGGCGCCCTGACCCGGTGCGCCGACGAGATCGGACAACTCGTCCGGTCCAACGCGTGGTGACTCGGCCGCGCCATCCGATGGCGCGGCCGGGCCGGGTCGCCGACACACGAATGGAGTTGCCGCTGTGCCCGATGTGGTTACCGCTCGCGGTCCTGTCCCGGTCGACCGACTCGGCCGCACCCTCATGCACGAACATGTCTTCCTCAACCTGATCCCGGAGTTCCGCGGCGTCGGTCTGCTCAACGACGCCGACCTGATGGCCCGGGAACTGGAAGCCTTCGCCGCGGCCGGCGGCGGCGCCATGGTCGAACTCACCGGCGCCGAGCTCACCGTCGGCGCGGCACCCGACCCCGGCGGGCACTTCCGCGGTGTCGCCGACAGCGGCTTTCCCGAGCACGGCACCCGCACCGTCAATCATGTGCTCGCGCTGGCCGAGATATCCGAACGCACCGGCGTGCACCTCATCCTCGGTACCGGCCACTACCGCGATCCGTACCTCACCGACGGGTGGCTCGATCGCCGGTCCGCCACCGATATCGCCCAACGGCTCATCGCCGACCTCACCGAGGGCTTTCCCGGCACCTCGGTACGAGCGGGCATCATCGGTGAGATCGGTGCCGACAAATGGTTCATCTCACCGGCCGAGGAGCGTTCCTTCCGCGCCGCCGCGCGGGCGCACCGGGCCACCGGCGTGCCCATCACGACGCACGCCGCCCGGTGGCCGGTCGGCGTCGCGCAACTGGACCTGCTCGCGGAGGAGGACGTCGACCCGCGCAACGTCATCATCGGCCACTGCGACGGCGTCAACATCCCCGAATACCACCTCGCCATCGCCCAGCGCGGCGCGTTCGTCCAGTTCGACACCATCCGCGGGGGCGGCGCATATGACGTCGAGCTGCGCGTCGCGTGCGTCATGCGCCTCGCCCGGGCCGGCCATCTCGATCAGATCCTGCTTTCCCAGGACGTCTGCCGCCGCGATCACCTCAGCGCCACCGGCGGCTGCGGCTACGTCTACATTCTCAACCGGTTCCGGGCCGAGCTCGGCCGGGCCGGGCTGGACGACGGCGAGATCGAACAGCTCTTGATCGGCAACCCGCAGCGGGCCCTCGGCGGCGCACGATGAACGACGAGATCGCCGCCAGGCTCGCCGCCCTCAGCCTGCACCTGCCGGTGCAGCGCCCGCCTCGCTTCGCCTACCTGCCCTCCACAAGACACGGCAATGTTGCCTACTTCTCCGGCAAGACGACGATCGTTGACGGGCAGGTACGCCACCCCGGTCGGCTGGGTGCCGAGGTGTCGCTGGCGGACGGCCAGGCCGCAGCGCGCATCGCCACGCTGAACCTGCTCGCCGCCGTCGAGGCCGACGTCGGGCTGGAGCACGTGGCCCAGATACTCAAGGTCACCGGCTTTGTCGCCAGCGCCGACGGCTTCGTCGACCAGCCCACCGTCATCGATGCGGCGTCGCAGTTGCTCATCGACGTGCTGGGCGCCCCCGGCCGGCACGCGCGTTCCGCGGTCGGGGTCGCCTGGTTGCCCGGCAACACACCGGTCGAGATCGAGGCCGTGGTCGCGCTGCGACCGGACTTCGCCCAGCCCGAGGAGCGTGCCGAATGAGTGACACCGTCCGCCTCCTGCGCGAGCGCATCGACGGCCTTCCCCGGGTGCGGCTGGCCCACCTGCCGACGCCCCTGGACGCGTGCGCGCGGGTGTCGGCGCAGCTCGGCCCGACGATCTGGGTCAAGCGCGACGACTGCACCGGACTGGCCTTCGGCGGCAACAAGGTGCGCCAGCACGAGTTCGTCCTGGCCGACGCCATCGCGCAGGGGGCCGACTGCGTCATCCAGGGCTCGGCCTCGCAGTCCAACCACTCCCGCCAGCTCGCTGCGGCCGGCGCGAAGCTGGGCCTCGACGTCTTCCTGCTGCCCAAGCTCGACGCGATGAGCGACCCGGTGCAGGGCAACTACCTGGTCAGCAACCTACTGGGGGCGAGCATCGAGCCGATCGGGATGCAGGAGAGCACCAAGCTGCGCAAGGAGGAACTGGCGGCAAAGCTGCTTGCGCAGGGCCGCCGGCCGTACGTCGTGGGGATGGGTGCCACCCGCAGCCTGGTGCTTGCCACGGTCGCCTATGTGGCGGCGCTGCTGGAGATCGTCGATGCCCTCGGCCCGGACAACCCACCGGACTGGATCTTCACCACATCGCAGGGCAGCACCCAGGCCGGGCTGCAACTGGGCTGCGAGGCGCTGGGACTGTCCACCAAGATCGTCGGGATCAACCCGCTGGACGCTCGGCACGAGGCCTACCAGCAACCTGAGGAGATCGCCGGATTCGCCCGCGGCGCGGCACAACTGCTCGGCGTGACGACCGCCATCACCGCCGCTGACATCGTCAACTCCACCGACTACGTCGGCGAATCGTACGGCGTACCGAGCGAAGCCGGCATCGCGGCCATGCGCACGCTCGCCGCAGCCGAGGGCATCCTGCTCGACCCGATCTACTCCGGCAAAGGGTTCGCCGGCCTGATCGACTTCTGCCGGCGCGGTGTGGTCGAGCCTGGCGACCGCGTCGTGTTCCTCCACACCGGCGGACTGCCCGCACTGTTCAGCTACGCCGCCGATCTGGTACCGGCCCGCTAACCTCCGGCCGCACCGGCGCCCGCCGCTCCCCATGGCGGCTGGCACCGGTGCCAACCGGTGCGCCGCTGAAACCACGCCCCCGCGGCGAGCACCAGGCGGTCGGCGCCGGCTGCCGCGCTGAGCTGCAGCCCGATCGGCAGCCCGGCAGAGGTGAACCCGATCGGCACCGACAGCGCCGGCAGCCCCAGCAGGCTCCAGTACCGGGTGTGAAACCCGCCCGGGGTTCGGTCCGGTGCCAGGTCGTCGAAGGCCGGCGCCGGCATCGTGGTGGTCGGGGTGAGCACGACGTCATGGTCGGCCAGCAACCGCCGGACGGCCCGTGCGGTGGCGCGCCGCACCCGGTGCGCCGCCCGCAGGTCCGCCGGCCGGTAGCCGGCCGCCGCGGCCAGATAGCGCCGGCTTGCCTCCGCGTAGCCGGGCAGCGGGCCGCCGAACAGCTCGCGGTGCACCGCGAGCGCCTCCACCTGCTGGATCACCTGGGCCGCGGCAACGGCATCGCGGTAGTGCGGCAGCTGCACCGGGCGCACCTGTGCGCCACCGCGGCGCCAGACCTCGACCGCGGCCGTGAACAGCGCCGGCTGGTCGGGATGTACCGTGTCGGACTGCGCCCACAGGTCGGCGACCGCCACCCTGATCCCGGCCGGCTCTCTCACCGGCGGCACCCGCGGTCGTGCCCCTACCAGGGCATCGAACAGGATCGCGCAGTCGACCGCGGTGGTGGCGACCGGCCCGATCGTGTCCAGGCTGGGCGCCATCGGCAGGCAGCCGGCCAGCGGGGCGCGGCCGTGGGTCGGTCGCAGCCCGGTCACCCCGCACATCGCCGCCGGCAGCCTGATGCTGCCGCCGGTGTCGGTGCCCAACGCGCCGGGCAGGACGCCGGCCGCGACGGCGCCGGCCGTTCCCGAACTCGAGCCGCCGGCCCACCGGGACAGGTCCCACGGGTTGCGTGGCAGCGGGAACGGCTTGGCCTGGTCGGGCACGCCCATCGCGAACTCGGCCAGGCTCAGCTTGCCCACGATGACGGCACCGGCCCGCCGCAGCCGCGTGACGACCTCCGCGTCGGCGGCCCGCGCCCACCGGCCGAGGTCGACCACGCTCTGCGCCGTGGTCGGGCCCTCCCGGGTCTGGATGATGTCCTTCAGGCCGATCGGGATGCCATGCAGCGCTCCACGGTCCCGGCCGGCGGCGAGCGCGGCGTCGGCCTCGATCGCGGCCGACGCCGCGGCATCATCGAACCTGGCCCGGAACAGGCCCAGCACGGGGTCGAGGCGATCGGCCCGCCGGATCGCCTGCGCGACCAGGTCACGAGCGGTGGTCTCGCCACGACGCAGCTGCCGCGCGAGCGCGGCGATGCTCTGCGGCTCAGGCATCCTCGGCGCAGCCGGCGAACAGCTCGTCGGGGCCCACCTGCCGCGGGCAGAGCCCTTGCGCCACCAGTTCGTCGGCCAGCATCGCGGCGCTGCGCCAGGCGGTGTCCAGCCGATAGGGGTTGTAGTCCAGGCCGACCGTGTCGGCCATCGCATGCAGCTCCGCGATCAGCCAAGGGGTCGTGTCCAGCAGGTCCAGCCGCCGGCGCAGCGCGTCTGCGTAGGCCCGGGCGAGCACCTCGACCAGCTCGGTCTGGATGCCCGGGTGGGCCTGCACCACCTCTCGCCGGAGCGCGAACAGGTGGATGCCCGGCACGAAGCCGAGCCGGCGCACATACGCGGCCTCGGCCTGCCGGTAGTCCGGGATGAGCTGACGAAACGGCGCGCTTGCCCCGAACGACTCCACCGGCAGCGTCGGCAGCATGAGCGCGTCCACCCGCCCGTGCCGCAACGCGTCCACCAGCGTCACGCCGGGCGGGAGCGCGGCCACCGTGGCCGGTGCGTGCGCGCCGATGCGGTCGGCCACCGCCGGGTCCGCGGCGGTGGCCGGACCGACCAGCCAGTCGATCTCGTCGAACCCGACCCCGGCATCTCGGATCAGCGCCCGGGTCCAGACCTGGCCGGTGTCCGGCCAGCCGGTGAGGCCGACCCGCTTGCCGCGCAACTGTTCGACGGCGACGAGATCGCTCTCCTGCCGGGTGATGATGCACCGGTGCCGCAACGCCGACAGGACGAACGCCGGTGTGCTCACCAGCGACTCGTTTCCGTCGGCGACGTTGAGCATCATCCGGCTCGCCGAGGCCTCCGCGCCGTCCAGGTCGGTGCGCGTGGCAAGATCCGGTGTGCGGTCGCACCGCACCAGTTCCAACCGCCACGACGCCGGCTGGATCTCACCGAGCCGGATCGGCGTCAGATGGTCATAGGCCCGCACGCCGAGCCGGATCACCGGCGCGTTCACGGCGTGACCTCGTCGTCGAGCAGCACGACCCGCTCGGGCGGCAGGGTCAGGAAGACCTTGTCGCCCTCGGTGTGGAGCTCGAGCGGCAGGGTCTTGACCCGCAGCGTGCCCGCCGGCCAGCCGACGAGCAACTCCACCCAGTCTCCTAGCAGTGTGCTGCGCAGGATCGTCGCCTCCCACACGTTGTCGCCACCGTCGGGGCGGCTGCGGCTGATGATGGGATAGACGGTGCGGATCGCCGCCTCGCGGGCAGACCGCGCCGCCACGCCGTCGCCGGAGCGCTCCCGGTTGTAGCGCACCGGCACTCCCCCGACGTCGAGGACGCCCGCCGCCGGATCGGTCACGGTGCCGGTGACCACGTTGGCCGCGCCGATGAAGTCGGCGACGAACCTGGTCCTCGGCTGCTCGAACACGACCAGCGGCCGGTCGTCCTGCACGATGACGCCGTCACGCATCACGATGATGCGGTCCGACAGCGCCATCGCCTCCTCTTGGTCATGTGTGACGTACACCGTGGTGACCCCCGAATCGCGTTGCAGCTGCTTGAGGTCCTCCCGCATCTGTGCCCGCAGCCGGGCGTCCAGATTGGACAACGGTTCGTCCAGCAGGAGCGCCTTGGGCGGGAAGGCGTAGCTTCGGGCCAGCGCCACCCGCTGCTGCTGGCCGCCGCTGAGCTTGGTGGCCTTGACGTCGGCATAGCCCGACATGCCTACCATCGCCAGCACCGCATCGACCCGGCGGTCGATCTCCTGGCGGTCGGTGCGGCGCACCTTGAGCGCGTAGGCGACGTTCTGGCGCACCGTCATGTGCGGCCAGATCGCGTACGACTGGAACATCAGTGACAGCTGGCGCCGCTCGGTGGCCAGGTTGATGCCCTGCTTCGCGCTGAAGACCGTCTGCCCGTCGATGCGGATCTCGCCGGCCGTCGGGGTCTCCAGGCCGGCGATGCACCGAAGCGTGGTCGTCTTGCCGCAGCCGGACGGCCCGAGCAACGACACCTGCTGGCCGCGTGGGATCGTGAACGACACGCCCTTGACGACCGGACTGGCACCGTAGCTGACCCACAGGTCACGAACCTCGATGAACCCTTCGTCCATCTCTGGCTCCCTCTCAGACATTGAGCCACCGCCCGGAAATCCGGCGCACGACCGTGATGGCCACGAACACGATGAGCACTTGGGTGACCGCGAGGGCGCTGACCATCGACAGACCACCGGAATCGTAGAAGTTGTACAGGGTGGGACCGAGCACCGACGAGTTCGGACCCGACAGCATGATCGCCGCACCGACCTCGTTGAGCGACATCATGAACAGCAGCACCGCCGTAGCGACCAGGCCGTTGCTCAGCAACGGCACCGTGATGTTCGCCGTGGTGCGCGCCGGGCCGGCACCGAGGGTGCGCGCGACCTCCTGCAACGACGGGTCGACCTGCGAGACGACGCCGGCCATCCCCCGGTATGCCAGCGGCAGGAACACGATGCAGAAGCCGAGCAGCACCGCACCGAGCGAGCCGTACAGCCGAAACGGCAGGATCAGGATGAACCACAGCAACGTGACCGACAGGATCAGCGACGGCACGATCTGCGGTGCCATGGCCAGGGCCTCCATCGCGGCACCCCCCTGGCGGGTACGACGCTGACGGTCGACCGAAAGGGCGACCATGGTCGCCACCGTCACGCCGATCACACCCGTCGCCACCCCGACGGTGATGCTGTTGATGACCGAGTCCCTGGTCTGCGGATACTCGAACAGCACGTACCTGAAGTTGGCGAAGGTCCAGTCGAGTCTGGTCAGGTTGAACCTGTTGCTGCGCTGGAACGAGGCCACGGTGATCGCCGCCAGTGGCAGGACCACGGCGAGGAGCACGTAGCCGTAGCCGAACACCATCGCCAGCGGCTTCCACCGGCCCAGGCGCAACGGCCTGGCCGCCCGGCTCTTGCCACCGATGACGGCGTACGAGCGCCGCCGCAGCACCCGATTGACGATCAGCACCAGTACCGTCGACACCAGGACCAGGACCAGGCCGATGCCGGCAGCGATCGGATAGTCGGGCGAGAACGAGTTCATGAGCTGATACACGGTCTCGGTGGCGACCCGGAAGTCGAGCGAGCGGCCCAGCACGCTCGGCACCGCGAACGCGCTCAGCGCGGTGATGAACGTGAACAGCGCGGCGCCGAGGATCGAGGGCAGCATCAGCGGCAGCGTGATCCGCAGCGCGGTGCCGATCGGCGCCGCCCCGAGCACGGTCGAGGACTCCTCAAGGGTGCCGTCCATGCTGCGCAAGGCGGCCTGGACAAGCAGGAAGCACACGGGGGTGCAGACCAACGCCTCGACGAAGATGATGCCGGGCACGCTGTAGGTGTTCACCCACTCGACCTGCCGGCCGGCCATCATGCCGAACACCGAGTTGATCATTCCGCTCTTCGGGGCACCCAGCACCGACCACGCCACCGCGGCAACCATCGACCCCATCGGGTACGGGAGGATGACCAGCACGGAGAGCAGGCCGCGACCCGGAATGTCGGTGCGGGTGACGAGGAATGCCAGACCGCTGCCGAGGACGATCGCGATCACGGTCACTGAACTGGCGAACACCAGCGAGTTGCGGATCCAGCTGAGATTGGTGTCCGCCAACCGGACCAGGCCGCCGGCGCCCAGCTGCGTCGGTGGGATGTCAGTGGGATTGCCGCCGTTGAACGCGATGGCGACCAGGAGCAGCAGTGGCATGCCTACCACGGACAGCAGCAGGGCCCACAACAGTGCCCCGCCCACGCCGCCACGGGCTCGCATCGCCAGTCGATTCAGCATGCCACTGCTCCGCGGCTCGGTCACGCAAGCCCGACGACTCGCGACCAGAGGTCCTGGAATTCCTTGCGGAGCTCCGGGCTGCCGTAGGTCGAGAAGTCCGTCGCGGTGAGCAGCTTCAGGGTCTTGATGTCGGGCAGCTCCGGCACGACGATGCCGGGGTAGGCCGAGTAGGAGCCCTGCATGTCGTTCCAGAACCGCTGGCCCTCTTCCGACAGCAGGTAGTCGGCGAACATCTTGGCGGCGTTGGGCCGCTTGCTCGACTTCATGAGCGCGATGCTGTTGAGCGATGTCGGGATGCCGCGCGCGTCGGCGGAGAAGGTCAGCGGTTCGTTGGCGCGCTTGGCCTTGGTGACGGCGAACACGCTCATCGAGCCGGCAATCTTCTTGTTGCCGTTGCTGAGCTCGGCCAGCATCGCGGTGGACGACGGGAACGACCGGGGCTGCTGCTCGCGCAGCCGGTCGAAGTAGTCCTTCGGCAGGAGGTCGCGCAGCATGTACCACCAGTTGAACCCGGTCGCCGAGGTCGGCGGCGGGAAGACGATCTGCGACTTCCACCGCGGGTCGAGCAGGTCCTCGTAGGTCTTCGGAGCGACGGCCTCCGGGACGTCGGTCGGGATATAGACCATCGGGGTGACGTTGATGAAGTACGCGCTCCAGAAGCCGTTCGGGTTGCTCTTGTACTGGGGCTCGTACTTGCCGCTGTCCGGGGAGTTGTACTGCAGCAGGGCGCCCTGCTGCTGCAGCTGGTGGTGCACGTCGGGCGAGGACAGGAACACGTCGACAGACGAGACCCCGGCCCGGAGCTCGAGCTGGAGCTTGGTCAGCGCCTCGGCCGGGGCGATCTTCTGCTGGACGGCCTCGATGCCGGTCTTCTTGGTGAACTCGGCCAGCAGCTTGACATTGTCCGGCTCCTGGTCGTTGTGCCAGACCACGAGCGCGCCTTCGCGCTTGGCCGCCTCCGGGTCGGGCGCCGCGCCGGCGTCGGTCGAGGTCGTGGGCGCGCCGTCGTCGCCGCACGCCGAAAGCATCGGGGCGCCGAGACCGGCGACGCCGAGGGCGACGGTGAGTTGCATGAGCCTGCGCCGGGATAAGCCGTCAGAACTGTCGAACAGTGCCATCTTTATCGGACTCCCTCTCAGATAAAGGTTCTGGACCGCGACGAGCCGGGGAGCTGAGACGTGGGTTGTGCTTGCGTGGCCGCGGCGAGTCGCAGACCCGTAGCCACGATCTCGGCCAGTTGCTCGCGCTGTTGTGGTGTCGGGTCGGCAAGGGGTGGCCGCACCCCGCCGACATCGAGGCCCCCGAGGCAGACGGCGGCCTTGACCAAGGAGATCGCCCCGCCACGGATCTGATTCCGCAGATCGACGAACGGGTTGAAGAACCCGGTGATCAGGCTGTCGACCGCAGCCTGGTCGCCGGCCGACACGGCCCGATGGAAGGCCTTGGAGATCTGGGGCGCGAAGCACCAGATCGCCGAGGAGTACAGCGTGATACCGAGTCCGCGGTAGGCCAGTGCGGACACCTCCGCAGTCGGCAGCCCGTTGAAGAACTGGAACGTCTTCCCGGTGCCCGCCAGCGAGTGTGCGACCGCGGGAACGATCCGGCCGAGCAGGCCGACATCGCCCTGGCCGTCCTTGAACCCCATCACCGTCGGCAGCGCGGCGACATCCACCGCGGCCTGCCGGTCGAAGATGGCGTTGTCGCGGTTGTAGACGATCAGCGGCAGCGTGGTGGCCTCAGCGATCCGGCGCGCGTACTCGACCAGCCCGGCCGGCGTCGGGGTGACCAGATATGGCGGCAGGATCAGCAGACCGTCGGCACCGGCGCGCTCGGCCACCCGCGCCATCTCGATGGCGGTGGCGATGGCGCCACCCACGCCGGAGAAGACCGGCACCTCCCCGCCGGAGACCTCGACGGCCGTGCGGACGATGGGTTCGTACTCCGCGAGCGAGAGGGAGTGGAACTCCCCCGTCCCACAGGCCACAAAGAGTCCCCCCGGCCCGGCCGCCAGACCCGTCTCCAGGTGCTGGCGCAGGATGTCGAGTGCGACATCGCCGGAGCGGCTGAAGGGCGTGACTGGAAAGAACAACAGCCCGTCGAGGTTCTGCACGGATTTCCTCTCCGATCGGTACCGAGTTCGCTACGCAATAGCGTTTTTCACATATGTGAACGTCTTTCGGTAGTGCGAACTTGCGTGGTAGCGTAAGCAGGCCGACAAGGGCTGTCAACGGACGAGATCACTGACTCCCGGGTCAGCATTCCCGGTGATCGATCCCTTGTGGCGCACCGCTTTGACAGCTCCCCGGCGAGGTGATGCGTGCGCTACCGACCACTCGGCTCAAGCGGCCTCATGGTGTCGACCGTGGGCCTGGGCTGCAACAACCTCGGCCGCGATGTGGACGACACGGCCGCCGCGGCGCTCATCGCGACCGCGCGCGACGAGGGCGTGACGCTCCTGGACACGGCCGATGTCTATCCCCGCCCGGTCGGGCTCGCCGAGGCGATGCTCGGGCGGGTGCTGCGCGGGCAACGCGACCAGTTCGTGGTGGCGACGAAATTCGGCAGCTCAATGGACGCCACCAACGGGCCCGACTGGGGCGCCAGGGGCAGCCGCCGCTACATCCGGCTCGCGGTTGAGGCGTCGCTGCGGCGCCTCAACACCGACTGGATCGACCTGTACCAGTACCATGCGCCCGACCGCATCACCCCGGTCGAGGAGACGCTGGCCGCGCTGACCGAGCTGGTCGCCGAAGGCAAGGTGCGCTACATCGGCTCGTCGAACTTCGCCGCCTGGCAGGTGGTCGAAGCCGACTTCATCGCCCGCGCCGCGGGCGGGGCCCGCTTCGTCAGCGCCCAGAACGGCTACAGCCTGCTCGATCCACGCGTCGAGCAGGAACTCGTGCCCGCGTGCGTGGCCTACGGGGTGGGCCTGCTGCCGTTCTTCCCTCTCGCCAACGGATTGCTCACCGGCAAGCACGACCGGCACCGGCCGGCACCGGTGAGCCGCATCGCGCAGCGCCTGCCAGGGCTGCATCGAGAGGCCGACTGGGACCTCATCGAGCGCCTCACCGAGTTCGGCGCCGAGCGCGAGCGCAGCTTGCTCGAGGTCGCGATCGCCGGGCTCGCGGCCCAGCCCGCGGTCGCGTCGGTGATCGCCGGTGCCCGCACCCCCGAGCAACTGCGCGCCAACGCCGCGGCCGGCCGCTGGTCACTCACCGAGGATGACCTGACCGCGCTCGCGCTGGCGCGGGCGCGGGCACCGCGCCCCCAAGCCTCCACTCGCTCCTGATTACGGCGCAGACGCGGTCCCTGCGCCGGCCGCGCCACGGGCCGGCAGACGCACTCATGCAGAAAGGCATCATCGATGCACGCTATCCAGCACCTCATCGCCGGCGAGTGGGTCGGCGAGTCCACTGTGGAACGGTACAACCCGGCCCGGGCCACCGACCTGGTCGCCGCGACCCCGGCGGGCGGTCCCGCCACGGTGGCCGATGCGATCGGCGCGGCGGAGCAGGCGCAGCCGGCCTGGGCCGCCCTGCCGGGGCCGACCCGCGGCGCCGTCCTGCTCGACGCGGCCGCGCTGCTGAGCCAGCGACAGGCCGACATCGCCCAGGACCTGACCCGGGAAGAAGGCAAGACCCTGGCCGAGGCGCGCGCGGAGGTGCAGCGCGCCGCGGACATCCTGCGCTTCTACGGCGGCGAGGGCTGGCGCATGCCCGGGCAGACCTTCCCGTCCGCGGTCACCGACACCTTCGTCTACACCCGCCGCGAGCCCGTTGGTGTGGTTGCCGCGATCACGCCGTGGAACTTCCCGATCGCGATCCCGGCCTGGAAGATCGCACCGGCACTGATCGCCGGCAACGCCGTCGTGGCCAAGCCGGCCGAGGTGACGCCGGTGTCCAGCTGGCACCTGGCCCGGGCACTGCTCGACGCGGGGCTGCCAGCTGGTGTGCTGAACCTGGTGTTCGGTCGCGGCAGTGTGATCGGCGACGCGCTGGTCGGCGACGACCGGGTCGCGGCGGTGTCGTTCACCGGATCGGTCGCGGTCGGGCGCGCCATCCACGACCGGGTATCGGCACGCCGAGGGCGGGTGCAGCTCGAGATGGGCGGCAAGAACCCGCTCATCGTGCTCGACGACGCCGACCCGGCAGTCGCGGCACGCATCGCCGCGGCCGGCGGCTACGGGCTCACCGGCCAGGCATGCACCGCGACCAGCCGAGTCATCTGCACCCCGGGGATCCGGGCCGCGTTCGAGCACGAACTGCTGGCTCAGGCTGCCCGGTTCCGCCCGGCGGACGGCCTGACCCCGGGTGCGCTGATGGGCCCGCTCGTCAGCGCCGACTCGCTGGCCACCACCCGGCACTACCTCGACCAGGCAGCCGCGCAGGGCGCCACCGTCGCCACCGGGGCCGAGCAGCCGGAGGGCCTGTTCCAGGCCCCGGCGGTGGTCACCGGTGTCAAGCCGGACCACCGGATCGCGACCGAGGAGGTGTTCGGCCCGGTCGTGGCCGTCCTCGACGCCGACGACCTCGACTCGGCGATCGACATCGCCAACCGGGTGCCGTTCGGCCTCGCGGCCGGCATCGTCACCAACGACCTGCGCTCAGCGCACCGCTTCGCCAACCGCGTGCAGGCGGGCGTGGTCAAGGTCAACCGGCCTACCACCGGTCTCGACCTCAACGTGCCCTTCGGCGGCGTCAAGGACTCCTCGACGAACACCTTCCGGGAGCAGGGCACCGTCGCCACCGAGTTCTACACCTGGTCCAAGACGGTCTACATGGGCACCGACTGACCCGCCGCTGACCCGGCGGACAGAATCTCAAGTGAACTTCGGCCCGCCCCGGCGTGCTGCGGACTCGGGTCAGGACGGCGGCCGGGGGGTCGTGCTCGTGGCGTGCGCCGCCCTACGGTGTGCGCCGTGAACGTTCCGTGGGCGGTTGGGGCGGCGACGGCCATGCTGCTCGCCGCCTGCGACGCGGCCGTGCCGGCGCCGCAACCGGCTCCGTCGACCGTATCAGCGTCGCCATCGGCTTCGCCGGCAGCATCGGTGCCGGTATCGCCGTCGCCGGTCGAGTTGACCCTTGCTTTCGGCGGCGATGTGCACTTCACCGAGCGCAGGCCGGCGCCGCTGAAGAACCCGCCGAAGCGACCTCGAGCTTGGCGTAGGAGCCCGGCACGCCACCAGTGGCGGCGTTGCCGGGCTCCGGCCGTCAGGAGCGCGGGCTACGAACGGACACGACCGCCCGGGTGATCATCGCCGGACACGCCTTCATGCAGAACCTGCGACGCGGGCACTACGAACTCGCCGTCGACGCCCCGCCGGCAACGCGGGTCGCCGCCGCGTCCACCGAACTCGCCCAAGCGATCTGACCGCGAACCCAGCACGGGTTCAACATGTCCGCCGGTCCCACAATGCAACGGCGCCTCAGGCATCGTGCGCAGTGGACCGCCGGGTCGCCAGCGAAACCGTGGGAACGCGGCGCGCCCACAGCCACATTACGTCGCGGCCGAACGACTCCACCAGCAGCGCCAACGCGATCATCAACGCGGCCACCACCAGCGGCAACGGAATGACGCCAGCACTCGCGGACAGGAGCACAACACCCTGGGTCGCGGCAACGACCTTTCGCCAGTACCGTGGTGGGAGCGTCGCCTGCATCCACGGCAGTAACCACGTTGCGACGACGAAAACGTAACGCATCAGCCCGATCGCGAGCACCCACGCGCCGACCTGGTGCGCGGCGTAGAGGCTCAGCACGAGCAGCAGCGAAGCGTCGACCTCCATGTCGAAGCGCCCGCCCAACGCTGACACGGTGCCGGTCCGCCGTGCGACCTGACCGTCGACGCCGTCCAGCACAAGAGCAACGATCGTCAAGATGACCAGCAGCCGTACCGGAACCGGCGTGTCGAACGAGTCCGCGGTCAGGGCTGCCACGCCGCCGACGAGCACCGCCCGGGCGAGCGTCACCCAGTCGGCCGGACCCAGGTGGAGCGCACCCGAGCGGTGCATGCCCCAGGTGAGCAGGCCGCACAGCGCGGCACCGTAGGTCAGCCCGACCAGCCAGCCGGCGCCGCTGAGGCCGGCCGTCTTGCCGAGGCCAGCCAGCAGGACAATCTGGGCGAGAAACCCGATTGCCGGACCGGTTCGAACCGTTTGCACCGTGCCTCCGTGAGATGATGTGCGACCTTGATCTGAGGTACGTAAACGGCAACGATTGGTTCAAGGGTTGGTGGGAGTAGATGCCGACAGCGCATGCCTTCTGGGTCCGCGAGCCGGGCGCGGGCGAGATCCGGCCCGTAACGCTGTCCGCACCCGGCCCGCACGAGGTGCTCGTGCGCACACGGTTCTCCGGCGTCAGCCGGGGCACCGAATCGCTCGTGTTCCAGGGACGCGTCCCGGCGAGCCAGTACGCCGTGATGCGCGCACCGTTCCAGGAAGGTGACTTTCCCGGGCCGGTGAAGTACGGCTACCTCAACGTCGGTCAGCTCGACGACGGTCGGTTGGTGTTCTGCCTGTACCCACATCAGACCGCCTACGTGGTGCCGGTCAGCGCCGTCCACATGCTACCCGACGGTGTACCGCCCACACGTGCCGTCCTGGCCGGAACCGTGGAGACCGCAGTGAACGCCTTGTGGGATGCCAGGCCGCGAGTTGGTGACCGGGTGACGGTCGTGGGTGCCGGCGCGGTCGGCTGCTGCGTCGCAAGGCTGGTCGCCGGGCTTCCCGGTGTGCATGTGCAGCTCGTCGACGTAGATAGGGCACGCGAAACCGTGGCCGGCGCGCTGGGCGTCGAGTTCGCCACGCCGGAAACCGCCGACCGGCGCCGGGATCTCGTGATCCACGCCAGCGCGACATCCGAGGGGCTCCAGTGTGCGCTGGACCTCCTCGCGCCCGAGGGTACGGTGGTCGAGCTGAGCTGGTACGGTGACCGGCCGGTCAGCCTAGGGCTCGGCGGCGCGTTCCACTCCGGCCGGTTGACGATCCGCAGCAGCCAGGTCGGCACCGTTGCCCACCCGCGCCGTACGTTCGCCGAGCGAATGGCGCTTGCCCTGCAGCTGTTGCGCGACCCCGCGTTCGACGCGCTGATCGCCGGCGAGTCGCGCTTCGATGACCTACCTGACGTGTTCGCCGCGGGCAATCTTCCCGCGTTGTGCCATCTCATCACCTATGGCGGGGAGTGACCATGTTCAGCGTGACCGTTCGTGATCACATGATGATCGCCCACAGCTTCCGCGGCGAGGTGTTCGGACCCGCGCAGCGCCTCCACGGTGCGACCTACGTCGTCGACGCCACGTTCTGCCGGGAGGATCTCGACGAAGACGGCCTGGTCGTGGACATCGGGTGCGCCGGGCGCGAGCTGGCCGCCGTCGTCGGTGAGCTGAACTACCGCAATCTCGACGACGTCGAGGTGTTCGCCGGGCAGAACACCTCGACCGAGGTGCTCGCGCGGTTCATCGCCGACCGCATCGCCGATCGCATCGAGGCGGGCAACTTCGGCGGCAACGCCCGCGGACTGTCCGCCATCAAGGTCACCCTGCACGAGTCGCATGTCGCGTCGGCGGCCTACGAGCGCTCCCTGTGAAGCTCGTACATGTCGTGCTGCCCAACGACATCGACGATCCAGCGACGCCGAGCGGCGGCAACACCTACGACCGCGAGGTGTGCAACGGCCTGGTCGCCGCGGGGTGGACAGTGCGGGAGCATGCAGTGCCCGGGGCGTGGCCCGAGCCGAGCGCCGCTTCGCGGGCCGGCCTCGCGAGGGTCCTCGGAGCCGTGCCGGACGGCGCCTTGGTCCTGCTCGACGGTCTGATCGCTTCGGTTGTTCCAGCGGTACTGCGCGAGCACGCGCAACGCCTGCGCCTCGTCGTGCTGGTGCACATGCCGCTCGACAACGAGCGGGAGCGCGAGGCCCTGGTCACTGCGCGCGCGGTTGTCACCACGAGCAGTTGGACACGGCGGCGCCTCATGGAGTCCTACGCGCTGCCTGGTGACCGGGTTCACGCCGCGCCGCCCGGCGCCCATCCGGCGCCGCTCGTGCCTGGCTCCGGGGCCGGCACTGCGCTGCTGTGTGTGGCAGCCGTTACCCCGCACAAGGGCCACGATCGGCTCGCCGAGGGGCTCGCCAAAGTCGCCGACGTGCCCTGGCACTGCGTATGCATCGGCTCTCTCGATCGCGACCCGGCGTTCGTCGACCGGCTCCGCCGGCAGCTTGAAGCCCACGGCATCCAGGATCGGGTCGTGTTGGCCGGCCCGCGCACGGGGGCCGAGCTCTCGGCCGCCTACGCCGACGCCGACCTGCTCCTGCTCGCCTCGCACGGTGAGACCTACGGCATGGTGGTCACCGAGGCGCTCGCGCGCGGGATACCGGTGCTGGCAACCGCGGTCGGCGGAGTACCCGAAGCACTCGGGCGCGCGCCGGACGGCTCCCTGCCCGGCCTCCTCGTCGACGCTGGCGGGCTGGCCGACGGGCTGCGCCGCTGGCTCGGCGAACCCGAGCTGCGGCAGGCGCTGCGCCGGTCCGCGACTTCGCGCCGGACCACGCTCGCCGGCTGGGCGGACACATCCGCGCGGGTTTCCCGAGTGTTGATGGAGGTGGCGGCATGAGCGGCCAGCGGAGCGCCTTGGGCCGCTCATCATGTGACGGGTTTGGCTCAGGCCGACGCCGGAGCGCAGCGGAGGTGGCGGCATGAGCAGCGTGACACCCGAATGGCTGGCGCTACGGGAGCCGGCCGATGCCGCGGCCCGGTCGGTCGAGCTCGTCGAACGGCTCCGGGCTCGCCTCGTGGGAAGCCCGGAGCTGGTGATCCATGACCTCGGCGCCGGTACCGGCTCCATGGGGCGGTGGCTGGCACCGCTGCTGCCCGGTCCGCAGCACTGGGTGCTCTACGACCGCGACGGAGACCTGCTGGAGCGGGCCGAGATCGGCCGCAGCGACACGGTACACATCCGGCAATGCGACATCACCAGGCTGACGAGGGGCGATCTGGACGGTGCTGACCTGGTCACCGCGTCGGCGCTCCTGGACATGTTCACCGCCGACGAGGTCGAGCGCGTGGTCGCGGCGTGCGCTGGGTTTCCGACGCTGTTCACGATCTCGGTGACCGGCCGGATAGAGCTGGACCCGCCGGACCCGCTGGACGCGGCGATCACGGAGGCGTTCAACGCGCACCAGCGCCGTACCACCGGCGGCCGGGCGCTGCTCGGCCCGGACGCGGTCGAGGCGACGATCACGGCGTTCGGTCGGCACGGCATCGAGGTGCTCGTCCGGCCCAGTCCCTGGCGCCTGGGGTCCGGCCACGCAGCTCTGACGGCCGAGTGGTTCCGCGGGTGGCTGGGCGCGGCGTGCGAACAGGAACCGGGCCTGATCGGTCCGGCGCAGGAGTACGGTCGTCGCCGGCTCGCCGAGGCGGCAGCGGGACAGCTCGGGGTCGTGGTACACCACGACGACCTCCTCGCCGGCGGCGAATGAACCCCTGGTTTTCCGCGTGCGTATACCTCAGACAAGAGACCCTGTCGCGAAGGAGGTCCGGTGCCGCGGTCGATGTGGTCCTGGGTACACCCGCTCGCCGGGGTCGGTATCCTCGCCGCCTTGCTGTGGCGGCTGGGCAGCAGCCAATGTGTTGCCGGGCTGCGCCTGATCGACGGCACGGCGCTCGGTGCGGCGCTCGGCATCGGCGTGCTGACCACGTGGGCCTGCGCCTGGCGCTGGAGCCTGGTCGCCGGCGGCCTCGGGGTGCGGCTGCCGCTGCACACCGCGGTTGCCCACTGCTACCGCGCCACCTTTCTGAACGCGACGCTCCCGGGTGGTGTGCTCGGTGACGTTCATCGCGCGATGCGGCACGGCAAGGACTCCGGCGACGTGAGCCGCAGCATCCGCGCGGTCGTGTGGGAGCGCGCCGCCGGTACGGTCATCTCGGTGCTCCTGGCGACCGTGGTGCTGCTGGCGTTCCCGTCGCCGATGCGGCGGTACCTGCCGGTCGTGGTCGCGCTGGCGGTGGTCGCGACGCTCGTCGCCGTGCTGCTGGCTCGGTTCGTGCCCGAGCGCGGCCCGGCGCGATGGTTGCGTGCGCTTCGTACCGCGAAGACCGACATCCGCGACGGGCTGATCGCCCGGCGCAAGTGGGTCGGCGTCGTCCTCGCCACCGCTGTGGTCCTCGCCGGCAACCTCGCGACGTTTCTGGTGGCGGCGCGCACGGCCGGCGCGACGGCGCCGCTGTCCCAGCTGGTACCGCTGACGTTGCTGGCCCTGCTGGCCATGATTCTGCCGGCGAACGTGGGCGGCTTCGGTCCGCGCGAAGGCGTCGCCGCATGGGCGTTCAGTGCCGCCGGCCTCAGCGCCGCCCAGGGTGTCGCGACCGCGATGGTGTACGGGGCGCTGGTACTCGTGTCGACCCTGCCCGGAGCCGCTGTGTTGGTGCTTGCCCGGCGCGCCCGTGACCGTCCTAAGGAGACCCGTGTTTGACTTCCAGCCCGCCGCAGTCCGCACCGAGGTGACGTTGCCGCTCCGGTTCCCCGACGGGTTCGCCACCACGGCGCGTGTCTTCACGTTCCATGGTCTCGTCGACGCGCGGGAGCACCTCGCGTTCGGCCTCGGCCGGCTGACCGACGGCCGGGTGCCGCTCGTCCGCCCGCACAGCGAATGCCTGACCGGTGACCTGTTCGGCAGCCAGCGCTGCGACTGCGGCCCGCAACTGCGCGAGGCCGTCGAGCGTATCGCCGACGTGGGTGGCTATCTGCTGTACCTGCGGCAGGAGGGGCGTGGCATCGGCCTGTACGCCAAACTCGACGCGTACGCGTTGCAGGACACCGGGCTGGACACCTACGAGGCCAACCTGGCGTTGGGGCACCGGGAGGACGAGCGCGACTACACCGCCGCGGCGCAGATGCTCAGCGCGCTCGGCGCCGACCGCATCGCGTTGCTGAGCAACAATCCGGACAAGACCGACCAGCTCAGCAGGCTCGGGGTGACGGTGACCGAATGCGTGCCGACGGGCGTGTACCGGTCGCCGGCGAACGCCGGTTACCTCGCGGCGAAGGCGGCCAGGGCTGCCCGGTTCGCCGTGCTGCCGTCCGGAGGATGACGACTGCCATGAAGGTACCGATGAAGACGCTGCAGCGGATCCCTTGGCGCCGCGGCGTCGAGGCCGGCCCGGTGTGGTTTCGCGGGACCGGCCGGGCCAAGGCGGTGCTCGCGTGGACGGTGACGACGCTCGCTGCGCTGCTCGTGCTCGTCGCGCTCGCGGCGCCGAACCAGCTGAGCCGGCCGTTCGTCCGCATTCCGGTGGAGGCGCTGGCCGGCGTCGCCGTCGTGCTCCTGCTGCCCGGACGCGCGCGGCGGATCGGCGCCGTCGTCGCCGGCGTGGCCCTGGCGCTGCTGAGCGTCCTGAAGCTGCTCGACATGGGCTTCTTCGCGACGTTCGCGCGGCCGTTCGACCCGATGCTCGACTGGCGGCTGTTCGGGCCCGCGGTCGAGGTGCTCTCCGGCTCGATCGGCCGGCCAAGCGCGGTCGGCGCGGTCATCGGTGTCGTCGTGCTCGTCCTCGGACTGCTCGTACTCATGCCGCTGGCGGTCCTTCGCCTCACCGGCATCGTGGTACGGCATCGTGCCGCGAGCATCCGCACCGTGGCGTGGCTCGGCTGCGCGGTGTTCGGTGTGCAGGTCATCGCCGGCCTGCCGGTGGCCGCCACCAACGCCGCCGGTGCGGTGTACGACCATCTGCGCCTGGCACAGGAGGATCTCGGAGACCGAAGGACGTTCGCGGCCGAGGCGTCGGTCGACGCGTTCCGCGACTCGCTCGGCCCTCAGTTGCTCACCGCGTTGCGGGGCAAGGACGTCGTCGTGACGTTCGTCGAGAGCTACGGGCGCGACGCGGTGGAGAACCCGGAATACGCGCCGCAGGTCAACGCCGTGCTCGACGCGGGGACGCGGCAGCTCAACGCGGCCGGGTTCGGCTCCCGCAGCGCGTTTCTCACGTCGGCGGCCACCGGCGGCGGCAGCCATCTGGCGCACTCGACGCTGCAGTCCGGGCTGTGGATCGACAATCAGCAGCGCTACCTGCAGCTCACGTCGAGCACCCGCTTCACGCTGAGCGCCGCGTTCAAGCGCGCGGGCTGGCGCACGGTCTGCTTCGCGCCGGCCAACACCCGCTCCTGGCCGGAGGGCCGGATCTACGGCTACAACAAGATCTACGACTCCCGGAACATGGGGTACCGCGGCCCGACGTACGCCATGTCCTCGATCCCCGACCAGTACACGATCTCGGCCTTCCAGCGCCTCGAGCGGTCCGCGCCGAACCGCCCGCCGCTCTTCGCCGAGATCGACCTGCTGTCCAGCCACGCGCCGTGGACGCCCATCCCGCGGCTCGTCGACTACAGCGGCATCGGTGACGGCTCCACGTTCGCCGGCGGCGGCCAGAACGGCGTCCTGGACCGCACCGGCGCCCAGGTCCGGGCCGACTACCGGCAGACCATCGAATACTCGCTCGGCGTGGTCATCTCCTACGTGCAGACGTACGGCGACAACAGTCTCGTGATGGTCTTCCTCGGCGACCACCAGCCGGCGCCGGTCATCACCGGCGAGAACGCCAGCCGCGACGTGCCGATCACGATCGTTGCCCGCGACCCTGCCGTGCTGGAGCGGATCTCCGGCTGGGGTTGGCAGGACGGCCTCAGACCCGACCCGCAGGCTCCGGTCTGGAAGATGGACGCGTTCCGCGACCGGTTCCTGACCGCCTTCGGGCCCCCGAGCCGAGGAGCACCGGGCCGATGACCACCGGGCTTGCCAGGCTCCGTAGCGTGGCATCTGTGCGACAACGACCGTACGTGCTGCTGAGCTGCGCGATGTCGATCGACGGCTACATCCACGACGCCACCGAGACGCGGCTGCTGCTGTCCAACGACGCCGACCTCGACCGGGTCGACGCCGTACGGGCCGGCTGCGACGCGATCCTCGTCGGCGCGCACACGATCCGCCAGGACAACCCGCGGCTGCTCGTACGATCCCCGGACCGGCGCGCCGCGCGCACCGCCCGGGGCCTGCCGCCATCACCGGCGAAGGTCACGCTCACCGCGCGCGGCGACCTCGACCCGGCCGCGGCGTTCTTCACCGCCGGCGATGCCGACAAGATCGTCTACTGCGCCTCGCCGGTCGCGGAGAAGACGTGCGCCCGGCTCGGTCGGGTCGCGACGGTCGTCGATGCCGGTAACCTGGTGGACCTGGGCGACCTGCTCGCCGACCTCGCCGAGCGGGGCATCCGGCGGCTGATGGTCGAGGGTGGCAGCAGCATGCACACGCAATTCCTCACCGCCGGACTGGCCGACGAGGCGCAGCTGGTCGTCGCACCGTTCTTCGTCGGTAACTCCAGGGCGCCGCGCTTCGTCGGCGACGGCGACTTCCCGTGGAACGCCGGGCGCCGCGCCCCGCTCGCGGACGTCCAGCAGATCGAGGACGTGGTGTTGCTGCGGTACGCGCTGAGCGACCGCTACGGTGCTCGAGGAGGCTCCTGATGTTCAGCCGGGCATGGGGAATCGGGCGGTCCTTGGCCATGTACCACGGCATACCGGGCCGGCACCGGAAAATGGTCCGCTTCTACAGCGAGTTTCTCGGGCCGGGCGACATCGGCTTCGACATCGGCGCCCACGTGGGCAGCCGGGTGCGCGCGTGGCGGAAGCTCGGCGCGACAGTGATCGCGATCGAGCCGCAGCCGGACTGCCTCAAGGTGCTGCGTCTGTTCTTCGGCCGGGACGATGACGTCACGATCGTGCCGAGCGCGGTCGGAGCCCAGCCCGGAACGGCCCACCTGGCCTTGTCCAGCGCCACCCCGACCGTCTCGTCGATGTCATCCTCGTGGATGGAAACGGTCGGCGAGGACCGGAGCTTCGCCCGCGTACGGTGGGACCGGTCGATCGAGGTCGAGGTGGTGACGCTCGACGACCTGATCGCGAAGCACGGTGAGCCGGCGTTCTGCAAAATCGACGTCGAGGGTTTCGAGATCGAGGTGCTGTCCGGCCTGAGCACGCCGTTGCGCGCGCTGTCGTTCGAATACCTGCCGTTCGCGCACGACGCGACGGTCGCCGTGCTGGACGTGGTGGAGCGGCTCGGCCCGTACCGCTACAACTACTCGCCGATCGAGACGATGCGGTTCGCCAGCGAGCGCTGGCTGGACGGCGCCGACCTGATGCGCCTGCTGCACCGGTTCCGCCCGCTCGGCCGCTCCGGCGACGTCTACGCCCGCCTCGAAGGTGAGTTCGATTAACCCGCCGACCGGGTGGTGCTGGCCGCGCTGCCGTGCCCGGCTGTGCGTCGGGCACCGGGCCGGTGCCGGGGTCTTCAGGCTCTGCCAGACGCGCAGGCGGGCCCACTGAAGAGGCGGCCCGCCGCCGCGGTGACCCCGCACCGAAGCTCGGGGCGTTCGATCCAGTTCCGCCGGGACCAAAGCCCTGCCCGCGGCGCTTGCGGGAGTGCTGTGCTGGAATCACGGTCGCGATCGGCGAGCCGCACCCGGCCGGCGGGTCCCGGCGACCGACGGGACCCGCGCCACGGCTCGCACCGTGTTCGTGGCGTGGCGGAGGAGGTCGGCGGCGATGGCTCGGGTCGAGCTCAGGCATGTCAGTAAGCTGTTCGGTACAGTGGTCGCCGTCGACGACGTCTCCCTCACCGTGGCGGACGGCGAGTTCCTCGTGCTGGTGGGCCCGTCCGGCTGCGGGAAGTCCACCATCCTGCGCGTCATCGCCGGCCTGGAGGAGGAGACCTCCGGCAGCGTCTCGATCGGCGGCAGCGTGGTCACCGGCATGCCACCGAAGCTGCGCGACATCGCGATGGTGTTCCAGAACTACGCCCTCTACCCGCACATGGACGTCACGGAGAATCTCGCGTTCGCGCTGCGGCTGCGCAAGGTGCCGCGGCAGGAGCGGGAGCGGCTCGTGCTGGAGACGTCGCGGATGCTGGAGCTCGACGAGTTCCTCGACCGCAAGCCCAAGGCGCTGTCCGGAGGCCAACGGCAGCGCGTCGCGATGGGCCGGGCGATCGTGCGCAACCCGCGGGTCTTCCTGATGGACGAGCCGTTGTCCAACCTCGACGCGAAGCTACGCGTGTCCATGCGGGCCGAACTGCGCCGGCTGCACGATCAGCACGCCAGCACCACCGTGTACGTCACCCACGACCAGATCGAGGCGATGACGCTCGGCGACCGGATCGCGGTCGTCGACCATGGCCGGCTGCAGCAGGTCGGCACGCCCCACGAGCTGTACGACCGGCCGGCGAACGTGTTCGTCGCCGGCTTCATCGGCTCGCCCAGCATGAACTTCACGCCCGGGCGGGTACTGGCCGGCACCCCGCCGGTCCTTGCCGCCGGTGCACTGCGCTGGACCGTCGACGGCGAGCTGGCACGACGCTGGCCGGCGCTGGCCGGCTTCGAGGAGATCACGCTCGGACTGCGGCCGGACGCCTTCGTCCACCCCGCACCCGACGGCCTGCCCGCCATCGAGGTGACCGCCGCCGGCGTCGAGGCGCTCGGCCACGAGAGCCACGTGCTGTTCGTCCCCCCGGATGACATGCGCACCGTGAGCTGCCCGGCCGGGGGCGGTGCCGAGGCACCGCCGATGTGGAGCGCCAAGGTCCGTGGGCGGTGCGACGTACGGGCCGGCGACACCGTGCGATTCGGCGTCGACATCACCGGCGCGCACTGCTTCGACGCCGCTTCGGGCGACGCACTGCCGTCGGCGGCGGATGCGGCGGCCCCGTCCGAGCCGGCGCTGGCGGGCTGAGGCGAGGAGGACCTGCCATGGACACCGCACAGCGCTCCGCGCCCGACGTTCGGATCGGTGTCGGGGTCGTGGAGACGCCCACCGGCCTCGGCGCGCTGTCGTGGGCGTTGGAGGAGACCGCGGCCCGCGGCGCGACGCTGACCGTGTGCCACGTGCGGCACGACGGCGGCCCGCGCGCCGCACCCGGCCTGTCCGGCCTGGAGCTGGCCGATCCGGCGCTGGCACGGCACATCAGGGACGCGCGGCAACGCCTCGACCGCCCCACCACCCTGACCCTGCCGTCCGGCGATCCGGCAGGCGCGCTGATCGACCTGTCGCACGAGCTGGACCTGCTCGTCGTCGGAGGCCATGCCGGCGGCGACCCGTTGCACCACTCGGTGCCGACCAGGGTCGCCGCGCGGGCGTCCTGCCCGGTGGTCGTCGTCCGGCCGGTGTACGGCCATCACGGCGGCCCGTTCGCCGGTCACGTCGTCGTCGGCGCGGACGGCTCGGCCGTGGCCGCGGCTGCGCTGCGGGCCGGGTTCGCCCACGCCGATCTGCACCACCTGCCGCTGGCCGTGGTCGAGGTCGACGACACCCACACGGGCGACGACCGCTGGTTCGACGACCGGTTCCTCGAGACACGCTTCGTTGCCGAGCCGGCACCGCTGGAGATCTTCGCCGACCAGGTGGAGCCGCTCATGAAGCAGTACCCGTCGGTTGCGGTGAAGCGCGCAGTGTACGGCGGGGGTCCGGTGCACGGGCTGCGCCGGGCCGCCACGGGCGCCGCGCTGCTGGTGCTCGGCCGGCACGGCCGACCGAGGCCGGCGGTGCTCCGGCTGGGCTCGGTGAGCAGGGCGTTCGCTGAGCACGCCGACTGCGTCGTGCAGATCGTTCCCGAGCCGCCGGCGTACCGGGCCGGCCGCTGACGCCGGCCCGGTACGCCGCCGGGCCGGTTCAGCGCGGGTGCTCGTCATCAAGCGGTCCATGGGCCACGGCTACGCCGGCATCGACAACCCCCTTTACATCGACCCGCGGACCGGCATGCTGTTCGCCGACGCGAAGCAGGGACTTACCGACATCATCGCCGCGGTCCGCACCCTGGTCGCCTGACCGCCGGACGTCCCGGGCGGGCGGGACGTCCGACCCTGCGCACAACCGGCGGCGTTGGGCGGGCCTCGCAGCCGAGCGGATTCTCGCCGCGGCCCGCTGCACCCGGCGGGCCGGAAGTCCCGCCCGCAAAGGAGCGCCCGGCCCTGCCGGGCTGGGCGGGGCCGGCGGACGCTGGGTGCGAAGCGTCGCCGAAGGAGGATTGCGATGGACGCGCAGCGGATCGTAGTCGGATACGACGGGTCGGTCGAGGCTCGTGACGCCGTCGACTGGGCCGCGGCGGAGGCCGAGCGGACCGGTTCCCGGCTGCACATCGTCTACGCCTACCTGCTGGCCTGGCCCGGCGTGGACCTCGACAGTCCGGTCGAATCGATGGTCGCCGAGGGGCAGCAGCGCGGTGACGCGCTCGTCGCGGAGATCGTCGAGCACGTCCGCCGGCGCGGCACCGGCAGCAAGGTCGTCGGCACGGCGGTCCAGGCCGCGCCCGCACCGACGCTCATCGAGGTCGGTGACGGCGCCCGGCTCATCGTCGTCGGGAACCGGGGCGGCGGCGGGCTCGCCCACCTGCTGCTCGGATCGGTCAGTCAGCAGGTCGCCACGCATGCTCGGACGCCGGTCGTTGTCGTGCGCGGCAACATCGCGGCCACCGGCCCGGTCGTCGTCGGTGTGGACGGCTCGCCCAGCGCCGGTGCTGCGCTCGGCGTCGCGTTCGAGGCAGCCCGGCTGCGCGGTACCGGCGTGCTCGCCGTCCGCGCCTACGTGCCCCCCCGCGGTCACCGCGTTGCCCTACGCCCTGCTCGAGACGACGGAGCGGCAGCTGCTGGAGGCGTCGGTGGCAGGGTGGACGGAGAAGTACCCCACGGTCGCGCTGCAGACCCGGCTCGTCAACGGCCGGACCGCCCAGGCACTGCTGGAAGCCTCGGGCTCCGCCCAGCTGATCGTGGTCGGCAGCCGCGGGCACGGCGGGTTCGCCGGTCTGCTCCTGGGCTCCGTGGGTCAGCAGCTGATGCATCACGCCGCGTGCCCGGTGCAGATCGTCCACACGCCGGGCGGCGCCTGACCCGGGCAGCGCCGACCGGCGCGGAACGGAGCGCACATGACCAGCATCGGGACCGGCCGGGCGGACACGCCGCCCGCGGCGCGCGATTCCCCGAAAGCCGCTGGAGCTGCTCATGCGGACCTGCGCTGCGGAGGTGGGTATGAAGGACCTGTCCGGCCGGCGCCTGACGGACGTCGACCTGATCAACCTCTATGTCGACACCCCCGAGGCACCGGCCCGGGTCGGCGCCTTGGCCCTCCTGGACGGGCGGGGCCTGGCCGATGCTGACGGCCGGCTGCGGCTTGCCGCCGTCCGTACGGCGATCGGCGACCGGCTCGGCAGCGTCCCACGGCTGCGGCAGGTGATCCGCCGGGCCGGCCCGTTCGGCGGATGTCCGGTGTGGGTCGACGATCCGGCGTTCCGCCTCGACCGGCACGTCCGGCAGGTCGCGCTGAGCCCGGGCGAGGAGCCCACCGATCTCGCCCTGCGCCTGGTGAACGGCCCGCTCGACCGGGCGCATCCGCTGTGGCGGATGTGGTTCGTCACCGGCCTGCCGGACGGCGGCGTCGCGCTGGTGTTCGGCATGCACCACGTGGTGGCGGACGGTGTCGCCACCGTGCACATGCTCGGCTCCCTCATGGACGCCGCGCCACCGGTCGATGACCGTGCAACAGCGCGCCCGCCTCGCGCCCGCCTCCCCCGGCGCATGCGCCGGGCACCGCGCACATCGCTGAACCGTCCGGTCGGCGCCCACCGGCGGCTGACCGCAGTCACCATGGAGCTCGACGCGGCCAGAGCCATCGCCCGTGCCCATCAGGCGAAGGTCAACGACGTGGTGCTGGCGATCGCCGCGGGCGGCGTCCGGGCTCTGCTGCACAGCCGGGCGGAGCCCGTCGACGGGGTACGCGTGCACGTCAGCGTTGCGGTGTCGCTGCGCCCGCCAGGCAGCGGCTCCGTGAGCGGCAACCACACCGGCGGCATCGTCGTGCGGGTGCCGCTCGACGCCGATCCCCGCGAGCGCCTGCGGGCCATCGCCCTGCAGAGCGCCGAGGCGAAGGCCGTCCAGCTGCCCACCGCCGGCAACACCCTGCTGGTGTGGCTGGCCCGGCTCGGGCTGCTGCGGTCCTTCAGCCGGCACCAGCGCACCGTCAACCTCGTAGAGAGCAACGTCGCCGGTCCGCGGGCACCGATCAGCCTCCTCGGTGCGCCGGTGCGGGCCGTCGTGCCGATCGGCACCCTCGTCGGGAACCTCTCCCTCGGTTTCCTCGCACTGTCCTACGCGGGTCGGCTGACGATCGCGGTGCAGGCCGACGCCGACCAGTACCCGGACCTCGATGTGCTGATCGCCGCGATGGAACGCGACCGCGCGACGCTCGACACCATGCTGCGCTGAGCGGCGGCCAGTGACGATCGGCCCGGCTGAGATGGGTGCTCCGACCCTGCCGGAGCCTCGGTGATCGCCGTGCGATGGACGGTAAAGGAAAGGAGACGTCGTGAACACCTACCCCGTTCACGTCCGGGCCCGCCCGGACGCGCCCGGCCGCTGGCTGTGGCTCGTCAAGTGGCTGCTGCTCGTACCGCACTATCTCGTGCTGGCCGTGCTGTGGGTGGCCTTCGTCGCGATGACGGTCGCCGGCTACGTCGCCGTGCTGTTCACCGGCCGCTACCCGCGTGGCATCTTCGACTTCAACGTCGGCGTGCTGCGGTGGAGCTGGCGGGTGGGCTACTACGGGTACCAGGTGCTCGGCACCGACCGGTACCCGCCGTTCACCCTTGCCCAGGACCCGGACTACCCAGCCGACCTGTACATCGAACACCCCGGCCGCATCCCGCGGTACCAGCCGCTGGTCGCGTGGCTGCTCGCCCTGCCCCACGCGCTGCTGCTGGGCGCGATCGCGGGCGCCGGCTGGCAGGCGTCCGACGCGGACGGCTGGATCGGCCAGACACAAATCGGCCTGGTCGGGATCGCCGTGCTGATCGCCGGCATCGCTCTGGCGGCCACGGGCCGCTACCCGCGCGGCCTGCACGACCTGCTCACCGGCGTGGCCCGGTGGGGACTGCGGGTGGTCGCCTACGTGGCGCTGCTGACCCGGCGGTACCCGCCGTTCCGGCTGGACCAGGGCGATGAGCCGGTCGACCCGGACGCGCCGCCGCCGGCCGGGACGGGCACTGTGGCGCCGTGGATCGCACCGTCCGCGCCACTGTCGAAGCCGGTGTCACCGCCGGGGCCCGGGGGCACGGCCATTCGGGTGGCGGCGCTGGTCGCGGGTGTGCTGGTCATGCTGACCGGCCTCTTCGCCGGCCTCGGCGGCGGCGTGCTGCTTGCCGTCGAGGCCGTCCGGGACGCCGACGGCTACGCCACCAGCCGCCCCCTCGTGCTGGCCACCCCGACCGCGGCGGTGACCAGCCAGGACGTGACCGTCGCGGGTACCGACACGTGGCGGCTGCGCTGGGGCGACTTCGGCAAGGTGCGGGTCACCGCGACCGCGCCGGGCGAGACCGCGCTCTTCCTCGGCGTGGCGCGGGCCTCGGACGTGGACCGGTGGCTGTCCGGCACCGCCCGCGACGAGCTCACCCGGGGCTGGGACCGTGGCAACCCCCCGGCATACCACCGCACCGCCGGCGACCTGCGCCCGGTGAGCGCGCCAACCGACCAGACGTTCTGGGTGACGCAGGTCAGCGGTACAGGAACGATCCAGCTGGAATGGGACGCGCTCGCCGCGAACGGCGACTATGTCTTCGTGCTGGCCAACGCCGACGGCAGCTCCTCCGTCGCGGCCCGCACCCGGCTCGGTGTCAACGTTCCCGCCCTGGTGCCGCTGGGCACCAGCCTGCTGGTCACCGCCGGGCTGTTCGTCCTCGTCGGGTTCGTCCTCGTCTACGGCGGGGCCTCCGGCCTGGGCCGGCACCACGGCGGGCCACCGTCGCCCACCGTCGGCCCGGTACCGCCCGCTGGGCCCACCGGTACGGCCACCTCGGGCCCGCCGGTCAGGGGGGCCGCTGCGGCCACGCCGGGTACGTGACCGGCGCGGGTTGCAGGTGGCGGGCGGCGATGCCGTCCGCCACCTCCCTGCCGGTCCGGGTCGGCAATCCTGATGCCTGGGTCGTCGAGATTCCGGTGCCTGCGCTCGGCGGCACGGCGACCTGCACCTTCGCGTTCAGGTCCGCCACCGCCTCGGTGCCCGACTCGTTCGAGATCGACGCCGTTGCTCTGAACGGTGGCGGCACCGGGGCTGAGCGAGTCCAACCCGTTCAACAACACTGCCGGCGTGGTGATCCGGACCAGCACCTGAAGGGCCCCGCCGGGCGGCGCTCCTCGACCGCTCGGCGGGACCATCGGCCCTGCCGCTCACGGCCCCGGCCGCGGAACGTCAGAGGGGACGCGTCACGCCGTGATGCGACGAGCGTACTGGAGGCCATCATGGCTACGACCAAACGCTGGACGGTGGAGCTGTTCATCGGCGAGACCGAAGGACGCACCTACGCCGAGGCCCGGCTGCACACCAGCGACAACACCAATCTGCTCGGCGTCGGCCGGGCCCGGCTGCACCCCGCGGACGACGACGTGCCGGAGATCGGTGACGAGCTTGCCGCCGCCCGTGCCCTCAACGACCTCGGGCACCGGTTGCTGGTTGCGGCGGCCGCCGACATCCTGGCCGTCACGGACGAGCGCGTGGGGTTGCTGAGCTGACCGGTGGCGGCGTTCAGCGCCATCGGTAGGGCTGCACGATGTCCAGGAGCGGGCGGGCCGCGTAGTGCGGGTCTTCCCGCACGCACTGCCATCCCGCTCCGTGCGGCCGGAAGCCGCGCATGGCCAGCCACTCCCCCAGTTCGTGGCGGGCGTCATCGGCGCCTCGGGGTGGACACCGACCGCCATGATGGCGGAACCGGCGGGAAGGCCGGCCGGACGGCTGTTGTGGCCCGTCCGGCCGGCTGTGCGCTGCGCTCAGGCCGCGCGGGTCCGGTTCAGCGCGTCCTGGCCAGGAATCTGGCCATCGAGCGCATGGCAGGACGGTGGCCGGCCGCGCGGAGGTCGCCGCCGCATCCCGCCCGCGCCTTGACGATGGCACGGACCACCAGCAGTGCGGTCACCGCCACGACCTGCCCACCAAGGATGATCTTGTTGACGTCCACGGCGGGCCGCCAGCGGACCTTGCCGTTGCCGACGACGAACACGCCCAGCGGCTTCGCGGCCAGACCGAAGCCTCCCCCGGTTCCGCTGGCGTCGTCGTGGTCCTGGACGGACTCGACGCCGCCGCCCGCTCCACCGCCACCGCCGATCTTCGCGACCGGCACCACGGTGAGCCCGTCCTGGTGAATCGGCGCGCCGAAGACCCGGCCGACGCTCACCTGCTCCACGGCGTCGCGGATGGTCTGCAGCGTTGCGACCTCGTCCAGTAGCGCCTGGTTCATTGCTCACCCCTCCTTCTGCCTACCCGCCGGGCAGCACAAGCGCCGCGCGGCGGGCACTTCGGGCACTTCCAGCCTGCTTCGGCGGCCGACCGCGCGACCAGTGCCGGTCGGCCCTACCCGGTCGCGACCTCAGCCGACCGGCGTCGAGGTCACCCCGCTGGTGGTGATGATCGTCCGGGTGCCCGGCTGGGTGCCGTCGGCAACGTGGGCCTGCGCCTGGCGGAACGTCACCCTCAGCACGCCACGGCCGAGCAGCGGGATCGGCTGATCGTTGGCGTCACCGACGAGCCGGTCGACGAAGACCACGTCGTAGCCGGGCATCGCGGTGGTGAACGTGAACGACATCCGGTTGAACGGGCGCTCGCCCCCGTCACCTGGTTGGTTGCCGGCGCCGATGCGGATCAACGCGGGAACCGGTGGGATGGTGTAGGTGTGACGCACGGACGCAGGCGTGCCGTTGGGCCAGTTCCACTGGTAGGTCACCCGCGACGAGATCACGGTCGAGTCCTGCGCCGCGGCGCCGGTTGCGGTGGGTTGCCCACCTGGTTGTGTCGATGACGGCGGCGGCTCCGTCGGTGCGGCCGTCGTCGCCTGCGTGGTCGGCGCCGGGGTCGGCTCGTCAGCCGGTTGTCGCTTCCCGCATCCGGAGGTTGTGATCAGCACTGCGGCAAGTGCCGCGACGGCTGTGGTGAGACGCAGCGTACGCATGATGTCCTCCCATCCACGACGCTGATTGCGCTTCCATGGCACACCGTTGCCGCAACCACGCCCAGTGACGACCCGCCCTCGGCGGGCGGGTCGTTCGGCCCAGCCTCCGGCCCGGGCACTCTCTGGGAGGCCCGGGCCGGGAGTTTGGGTGGACTTGCGTCAGGCGTTGAGAAGGTCTTCGGAGCTGGTCTTCACGGCCGGCTCGGGGACGGCGAAACCCTTGGTCGCGGGGGTGGCGGCGGCGTGGATGAGACCGGCGGCACCGAGCAGGAGCATCAGCCCGGCGGCGAAGTACGCCACCAGCGCGGCCTGGCCCGCCTTGACGCCGAACTCGCTGAAGCCGTACGAGGTCAGCAGCAGCCCGCGCAGCGACTCGCCCTTGAACACCGTCTCACGGGCCGCGTTGGTGTCGGTCAGCTGCTTCTGCAGGCCCACGGCGGCCGGGTCGTCCTTCGGCAGTGCGGCGATCTGCGCCTTCAGTTCCGTCTGGACGTCGCCGAGCTGCGAGTAGGTCTTGCCACCCGCGATCGACTTGAGGTGCAGGCCGATGAACTCGTTGGCGTAGCACTCTGCCTGTTTGCCGGTGGTCAGCTGCTGGCCGGCGTACTTGACCAGGCAGGCGGACTCCTTCTCCTCCGCCGTCAGCGCGGCGGCCGGCTTGAACGAGATCTGTTGCTGGCCGAGCTGGTCCTTGACGTAGTCGTTGGCGAAGTTCGCGTTGCTGGTCAGCACGAGGCCGGCGACCAGGAGCAGCCCGGCCAGGACGACGAGGCCGAGGCCGACGAGGATGTCGAGCGTCTTGCGCTTCATGGCGTGCCCTCCGGGGCTGCATTGTGCGTCGATGTGATGGCAACAGCTTCGAACGCGGCGCCAACCGGCCACAGAGCACAACCACCCGCTTCGAAGAGACCAACGGCCCTGGGTACCGCGGGACCTCTGGCGGCACCGCGGATCCGGGGCTGCCGTCCCGCAGTCGCGGGCACGAGGTCTCTGTTCCGCCGGCGCCCGGTCCGCGAGTGTCTGCAGCGGACAGACAACAGCGCGGAAGGGGTCAGGACCATGCTCGCCGCCGAGGCCCAAACCAGGGTCGAGTTGCACGCCATCGAAAACGCCACGCAGCGGCTGATCCGGCGATACGCCGGGCACCACGATCCGGAGACGGTCCGGCAGACCGTCAACCAGGTGACCGACCTGTACGCGACCGCGGAGATCCATGCGTTCGTCCCGGTCCTCATCGAGCGCGACGCCCGCCGTATCCTCGACGAGCCGGCCGACTAAACAGTTCGCCCAGGAAGTCCTCGGCGGCGAACACCGCGTCGGAAGTTCCTGCGAACTTGGCATCGTGGTCACGGCACAGGAACCGAAACTCGGTGGTCCGATCGCCGAGGTCCATGACCAGATTGCGGGCCTGCTGGGTGGCCCAGGCAGCGGCGGTCCAGAAGCGTCTACCCGGGCAGCCCTGAGCTGTCGTCCTCGTGGACCTCGACGGCTTCAAGCCGTCAACGACCGCTCGGCCACCAGGCCGGCGACGCCATGCTCATCGAGATCGCCGAGCGCCTCTTCATCAGCATCAGCGCCGTGGAGGCCCACCTGCCCCACGTGTACGCCAAACTCAGCGTCACCTCCGCACCCAACTGGTCCGCAGCCTGCCCAGACCCGTGTAGCACCCGACGGCCGGCGCACAGCGCACGACGGGCTGGCGCTAGTGACCGATGCAGGTGAACGTGTAGATCGCGGTGCTGGTGGCGCTGCTGGGGGCGGTCACCTTGAGCCCGATGCGGTGATCGCCGGCAGTGTGCGGGACAGTGATCGGCCAACTGTCGGTGTAGGTCTTCGATTGCGCGATGCCGCCGTGCTCCGCGCCGCCGTTGACGCTGAACCGCAACCGCACCCCAGGCTGCGACACGGTGATCGTGACGTGTACGTAGACGAGGTCGGTGCCCGGGTCGCAGAAGCCCTGCTTGCTGTCCGGGCTCACCGTGATCCGCGCCGACGTGACCTGCGATCCGACGGGTGGCGGCGCGGCCGTCGTCTTCTGCACGGTCGGCGCGCGGGTGGGGCCGGCCTTGGTGGGGGTCGGACCAGGCTGCGGGGACGCCGATCCGACCGGCGGCCCGCCGGCAGGTTCGCTGGCCGGCCCGCTCGCCGGTTCGCTGCTCGGGTCCACCGACGGGCTCAGCACGATCGGATCGGCCGCTGCCGACTTCGCGTGCGGCCGCGCCGTGTCACCGGTCGAGAGCAGGGCTGCCACACCCAGCGCGGCGACCAGCACAAGGACCATCCCACCACCGACGACGAACAACACCTGACGGGACGGCGGTCGCCCAGCGCCGGTGCTCACGTCACCGTCCAGGCCACCGGCAGGATCGTTGTCCGGGTCGCCGGCCGTTGCCAGCGGCTCCGGGTTTGCCGGCACCTCGGGTTCGATCACGGGCAACAGTGGACCATGGCACCAATCCGCAGAACCCTCGGGAAAACGGCCAGAATCGGCGCCCGGTCACCAGATCCGGAAGCGATCACGCCGATGCGGTGCCGCTGTTTGCACCTCATGCGCCTTTCCTTCTGGAAGGCGTACGGATGGCCGCCTGGGCTGCGTGCGGGCGGCGCAGCCCGTCCAGCACGAGGGTGATGACACCGTCGGCCTCGGCCCGCCAACCGGGGCGGTCATGGGCCGCACCGATGCCGTGCAGCGCCATCATCACGGCACCGGCACCCACGTCGTCGCGGACGGTGCCGTCCCGCACGGCGGCGGCCACCAGGTCGGTGACAGCCTGCTCCAGCGCCCGGCTGCCCTCGGCGAGGGCACCCGAGCGATCGGCCATGAGCGTGGCCAGCGTCCGGGCCAGGCCCTCGTGAGCATCCATGTGGTCGACCATGCCGCGTAGGAAGGTCGCCAAAGCCTCCGCCGCGGGCAGCGTGGCTTGTAGCTGGCGGGCGCGGTCGCACAGCGCGGCGACTTCCCCGTGGTAGACCGCCTCGGCCAGTGCCTCCCGGGTGGGGAAGTGGCGGTACAGCGTGCCGGTGCCCACCCCGGCCAGCCGGGCGAAGTCGTCGAAGCGCAGGTCGAAGAAGTCGCCGGCGTCGAAGATCTCCCGGGCCTTGGCGAGCAGGGCCTCGCGCTTGCGTTGGGCGTCGGCCCGCAGCGGCTTGTCGGCGGTCATGCGCTACCTCGCGTTGACAAATGGAGATGACCTCCATATTTTGGAAAATGGAGATGACCTCCAAATCGATCCTACCCCACGAGGTGCGGCGTGAAGATCCTGATGTTCGGCCGGGGCGTGATCGCCACCGTGTACGGCTGGGCCTTGGAGCGGGCCGGACATGACGTCGAGTTCTACGTCCGCCCGGGCCGCGCGGCGACGTACGGGGACACGACAGATCTCGACCTGCTCGATACACGGCGCCGGGTGTGGGGGCAGCGTGTCGTGCAGAAGTGGCCGGTGCGCTACCGGGAGGAGCTGCACTCAGACCACGACTTCGACCTGATCGTGCTCAGCGTGCCGCATCACCGCCTCGCGGAGGCGACGGCCTTCCTGGCGCCGCGCGTCGGTCAAGCCACGGTGCTGGTCTTCGGCAACATCTGGACCGAGCCGCAGGCCGCTGTCGATGCCCTGCCCGTCGACCAGGTCGCGTGGGGCTTTCCCCAGGCCGGTGGCGGCTTCGGCGAGGACGGCGTGCTCCGCGGGACGCTGCTGCCGGCAGTCATCTTCGGTACCCTCGGCCAGCCCCCGACCGACCGTGAGCGGGCCGTGCGCAGGGTGTTTCGCGACGCCGGGTTCCGGCTGCGGGAGCAACCCGACTTCCGCGGCTGGCTGTGGATCCATTTCGTGTCGAACGCGGGCCTGCACTCGCAGGGCCTGCGGCTGGGGTCGTTGGCCAAGCTGGCTGGGTCGACGGGCGCGTTCCGCGAGGCGCTGCTGGCCGGCCGCGAACTGCTGCCGCTCCTTGAAGCGCGCGGCCTTGACCTGCGACGGCACCGGGGCGGCGGGCTGCTGCTCCGTACGCCCACCTGGCTGACGGCCCCTGCGCTCGCCTGGCTGACCGCTCATGTCGCGCCCATACGCGTGAATTTCGAGGCGCACTCCGATCCCGAGGCTCAGGAGCCGCGGGAGATCTGCCGCGACACCCTGGCGGAAGCACGACGGCTGGGCGTCGCGGTGCCGCGACTGGAAGCGGCGGAACCGCACTTCGCCCGTGAGAAGACGGATCGGGTCTGAACCCACCGATGCCGTCGGTCCCGGTGGTCCATCACGGTTCCTTACAACGAGTTTGGCACGGTGCGGCTGTGGTACTTGAGTCCGGCCGTCCTGACACCGTGGAGGTGGAGTGTGACTGTGGGGATGACCCGGTTGGCGAACGAGTCGACGGAGTACCGCGCCGCTCGCGAGGAGCTGCGGCTGGCCGAGATCGACCTGATGCGCCAGCGCGAGCGGGTGGCCGAGTTGCGCCGCGGACTGCCGACGGGAGCGGACGTCGAAGACTACGTCTTCGTGGAAGGCCCGGCCGATCTGGCAGCGGGGGACGAGCCGGTCCGTCAGGTCAGGCTGAGCGAGCTGTTCAGCGGGCCCGATCGACCCTTGATCGTCTACCACTTCATGTACGGCAAGGCCCAGCACTCGCCGTGCCCGATGTGCACGATGTGGATCGACGGGTTCAACCCCGTGGTCGACCATGTGTCCCAGAACGCCGACTTCGCAGTCGTGGCCGCGGCCGACGTACCGGCGTTGCGATTCCACGCCCGGGCCCGAGGGTGGGATCGGCTCCGGCTGCTCAGTGCGGCCGCCGGCACGTTCAAGTACGACCTGGCCAGTGAGGACGAAGCGGGAGCCCAGGACTCGACTATCTCGGTCTTCACGCGGGATCCCGACGGGACGGTCAGACACTTCTACACGGGCCATCCGTGGATGTCGGCCGACATCCGCGAGCGCGGCGTGGACCTGCACAGCCCGGTGTGGCACCTGCTCGACCTGACGCCGGCGGGGCGGGGCGAGTGGTACCCCAAGCTCCGCTATTGAAGCGGGCGCGGCTTTCGTGGCTGTCCTGGTTACCGGGTGCCTGGTGACTGGCAGCGGGGTCCGGGCCGCCTGCACGGCCTGTTTCCCCGGTCGCCGTCCTTGCCGTGGTCCTTTGCCGGCGGGATGCCGTTGCCCTCGGCGAGACTCCCGCCCGGTCTCGGCTGGGATGGCAGCTGGACCTTTTCTGTCTTGTTCAGGGCCGCGTTCATGAACTTGCGCCAGACCGGCGCCGCCATGGTCGCGCCGAAGAGGCGTTGGCCGGCTTTGTTGACCAGCTTCTGTTCGTCATTCTTGTTGCCGATCCATACGGCAGCGGCCAGTCCGGGTGTCTTGGTCTTGTCCCGGCCGGGTGGTGTGAAGCCGACCATCCAGGTGTGCGCATTGTCGGACGTGTCACGCAACTGCCAGGTGCCGGTCTTGCCGGCCGCCGGCCGGCCGTTCATGTCGGAGGCGGTCGCCGCGGCGACCTTGCTCAATGCGTACGTGACGTTGGCAGCCATCGCGTCGGTGAACCCCGGGATCTGCTTGGGGTTGATGGTCTCCCCGTAGACACGCTGGCCCTTCTTGTGCACCTCCTGCACGAAGTGGACCGATGCCGCCTTGCCCCGAGCGGCGAACGTCGCCATGCCGTTGGCATGGTCGAGGACGGTCACCGGGAACTGCCCGATGCCGAGTTCTGTGCTGAACCCGAACTCTGACGGGTTCTTGGTGGTCAGGTCCAGCCGGCCCTTTTCCGGGTGCCACATGGAGCGAATCCCCGCCGCGCGGGCCACTTCGAGCACCTTGGCCCAGCCCACCTCCTCCGCCAACGCGAAGTACGGCGTGTTGAGCGACTTCTCGGTCGCCTCCAGCAACGTGCACCACGTCTGGCAGTCGGCCGAGCCGCCGTCGTTGTTCTTCACCGGGCCCGGCTGCTGGCCGGCGATCCGGTGGCTGCGCGGGAAGTCCTTCGGGCTCGTGCTGTCCCAGTGGGAGTCGATGGAGTATCCGTGGATGAGGCCCGCGGCGAGCGTGTAGACCTTGAACGAGGAGGCGGGTGGGTGCGCGCCGAACTCGACCGGCTTGCCGTCCGACAGCACCGGGTCGGCGTACCAGGCGGCGTAGTCGCTCCCATCGCCCTGTGATCCGCCGTAGTAGGCACGGACCCGGCCGGTGCCTGGCTCGACGGCCACCAACGCGCCCTGAAGATTCGGCGGCTGGCCGAACAGCGGTGAGTCAGCCGTGGCACCGCTGGCGTATTTCAGTGCGGCGTCCTGCATCGGCTTGGCTACCGTGGTGTAGATCTGCAGGCCACCGTTGCGGATCTCGTCGGACGAAAACTTGGGCCGCCCGTCAGGCCCGTTGATCTTGGAAAGCTCGTCCATCACGTGATGGACGATCAGCCCCGCGGGCTTGTCCAGGCCCCACTGAGCACGCAGCCGGGAGTCCACAGCGGGGTCGACCTTGATCACGTTGTCCGGGTACTTGAGTTCGTCGGCCGCCTGCTGGGTCAGGTAGCCGAGTTGAACCATGTTGGGCTTGATGTAGCTGTGGAACCGCTCCTTGGCCGTGTCGGGGTTCCGGGTCGGGTCATACGGGCTGCCCTTCTTCGGGTCGGAGCCTTCCGGATCCTTGATCAGGCCGGCGAGCACCATTCCCTCCGCGACCGTCAGGTTGTTGACCGACTTGCCGAAGTACGCCTGCGCGGCCGCCTCGATCCCGTACGCATGCCGGCCGAAATAGACCGCGTTCAGGTACAGCTCAAGGATCTTGTCCTTGTCGTATTTCTCGTTGAGCTTGGTCGCGATCACCGCCTCGCGCACCTTTCGCGCATACGAGATGCCCTTGAGGTCGGCGAGTTTGCGGGCGTACTGCTGACTGATCGTCGAGGCGCCCTGCCGCTCACCGCCGGTGACGTTGTTCCACGCGGCACGGACAATACTGCTGTAGTCGACGCCGTCATTGCTGTAGAAGGTCATGTCCTCTGTGGCCACGACCGCTTGCTGTACGTGTTTCGGAACCTTGTCGAGAGTGACCACGGTCCGGTTCTCTTCGCCGATCCTCGCCATGGGGGTCTGGCGGTCGGCATAGAAGATCGTCGTCGACTCGTACATCTGGAGGTCCGGCGGCAGATCGACCGAGTCGAAGTAGTAGGTGCTGGCCACCAACCCGATGCCCATCAGCATCAGTACGGTGGCGGTGAAAGCGATGATGACGTTGCGTCGGCGCCACCGCTTCGGTCGCCCGCCCGCCTGCGCCCCGGTCGCCGGCTGACCATCGGCTGCGACAATCGCTGCGTCGCCGACGCTGGGACCGGCGCCAGCATCACCGCGGCCGGTCAAGCGGCCGATCATGTCGCTCATTCCGCCGCCGAGCTTCCCGGCGGAGCGCCTGTGCCGCCCTGGTGGGTTGTCGCGACCGCCGTGACCGAGGCTGCCGTCACCTCTCCCGTCGGACTCCCCCGCAACCTGCGCATCGCTGCCCAGCGGGTCGGTCGGGTCACCGTAGTTCATTCGCCTCACCTCGTCAGGTAGGCCTGTTGTGGTCCTGCGGACCACGACAACGGCCAACCAGGGCAAAGGGGAGCTGTGGATTGCTCCGCTCGCGGGTACGACGTGCCAACGGCCCGCCGGGACGTATCACACGTGCGGTCCGGTCAGCACAGTGCGTATCCAACCCACCACTCGCATTCGGATCCATCACCGCCTGGCCGACCGCCACGGGCTACCACAGACTCCCACCTTGTTCGGACATGATCCGATATCAAAGAAGCGTCCATGTCAACGGCTGCGTTACAACGCTCCTGGGCGCTGCCCGTCCTCGTCGCGTACAACATCCCCGACCGCGGTTGCACCGACTTCGAGCAGGGCGCACCGACCGGCGAGGCGTATGAGCAGCGGATCGACCAGCTCGTGCTGGCGCTCGGCGACGAGCGGGCGGCCATCATCATGGAGCCCGACGCCATCGCGGCGGACTGCTTCGACGACGCGCGGGCGGCGCACCTGCGCCGGGGCCGTCGAGCGGCTGTCCGCCGCCACCCACCTGCCGGAGCCGGAACGGCAACGGGCCGCCGCCGAGCTCTGAGCCGTAGTCGGCCGTCGACCCTATAACGACCCCTGGTTGACGCACTCAAGTCTTCTCGTCACCACCGCGGCGTGTTCTCATGCCGGGAGGCGGCGATCCCGCCTGCTTACATCGGTCTGTGGAAGGTGAACGATGCGCAGAAGATCAACGCTACGGCTGGCGGTCACGACCGCTGCCGTGGCGACTTTCGTGGCGGCGGGTGGCGGCTCCAGCGTGGCCGGCACGGCCGGTGCCGTGCATGCCTCCGCGGGCGCCGCGGCGTGCAACCCGGGTGCCAGCGGGGCACGGGTGAGCGCGGGCGCCACCGCTCAGGAGCCGGAGCTGTACCCGAAGAACGAAGCGAATGCCTACGGAGTGATCAAGGATTCGCCGCGTCTGGCCAACGGCAGCGTCACCGTGCCCACGGTATTTCACATGATCTCCGACCACCCGTTCAGCGCGGCCGAGAAGGACCGGTGGAACACGCTGATCGCGGCGCAGATGGCGGTGCTCAACGACTCGTACGCGGGTCGCACCGCTGCCGACGCGTCCGACACGCCGTTCCGGTTCTCGCTCACCAGCACGACCTGGACGGTGAACAGTGACTGGTACACCGTCGTGCCGGGCAAGAACGAGCGGGACATGAAGCGGGCGCTGTACACCGGCGACGCCCGCACCCTCAACGTGTATGCGGGCAACATCGGCGGCGGGCTGCTCGGCTGGGCGTACTTCCCGAAGGGCTACAACAACGGCCGTGACTACATCGACGGCGTGGTCATGCTCGACGAGTCGATGCCCGGCGGCACGGCTGGCAAGTACGCCGAGGGCGACACCCTGACGCACGAGGTCGGGCACTGGCTGATGCTGGAGCACACCTTCGCGCACGGGTGCGCCGCGTCCGGCGACTACGTGGCCGACACCCCGCGCGAGGCAATCCCTCAGTTCGACTGCCCGGTTGGCGCGGACACGTGCAGCGCTCCCGGGCTGGACCCGATCCACAACTTCATGGACTACTCGCAGGACTCGTGCATGAACATGTTCACCGCCGGGCAGGCGGAGCGGATGAGTGACGCCTGGGTGGCATTCCGCGCCGGTGGCGGGAAGTAGCCAGGGATTTGAAGCCGACGGCCCGCAGCGCACGACCCGGTGCGCTGCGGGCCGCGTCATGTCCGCAAGGCGGCGGACTGCCGCCGACGTCAGACGCTGGTCCTGCCGAGAAAATCGTCCGTGCTGGTCAGCAGGCAGCTCGATCTTCGGAGTGGTTCCTGGTCGGCTCCTCCCGTATCCCCAACTCATCGTCGCTGGCGACTACGCGATGCTGCCGCTTCATGCCGGTGCGACCGGCGTACCTGGTGGCTGTCCCGGATGGTGCCGCAGAAGGCGGCGGACGTGTTCTCGACCGGATTGAGCCCGGCGGGCTTGACGACGCTGCGGGCGCAGGAGAACGGGACGGGTCGCCGGTCTCGGCCAGGATTGCCGCTGCACCGACCGCGGACACGCCGGGCATCGAGGTGACCAGGCCGGTCAGGCTCATCGCGTCGGGCACGCGCTCGGGCAGGTAGCACTCCAGGCGCACGACGAGCCGGCCGATGAGCACGGCATCCTTGTGGTCGGTCTTGTCGCGGGTGTAGTCGTCGGCCTCCCGCTCCAGGTGCACCCGCAGTGACTGCACGCACACGAAAGATCCTGCTCCGGCGGCTGCACACTCGGTGTCAACAGCTCGACCGCCGCCCGTCGGCGGCGGTGTCAGCGGCATTGACCCCGGCGGGCAGATCGGGCGCCGTGCGCCGCTCGCAGCCGGCAACATCTGGACTGGCTGCGGCTGCGGGGCGTGCAGATCGCCGCCCAGCTGGCCCCGGACCTGTTCACGGCACTGGATCCCGATCCCACGGAACTCGCCGCCGTTGACGGCACTGAGCGTTGCGGTGGCGGCCTGGCGGTCGGCGGTGCGCCCGGGCCAGGTGGCGCTGTCAACTGCACGTCCGGCACCGAGGCCGCGCCTCCAACCCGGCGGCCGCCCCGAACTCCTGCCCGGCGAGCAGCGCCAGCGGCGCGGGCGCGGACCGGTGCCGCCCGTCGCGGCCAACCAGGCTGCTGCGGTACACACCGTTCCGACGAGCGGTACGGGCCACACACCCGACGCCAGGGGAAGATCCACCCGGGTGCAGTAAATGCCTTGTTAGTCGCCTTGACCATGAGCTGCGCAGGCCCATAAGGTTATCGGAACGTCGTTCCCCAACGAGGAACGGTGCATATGGAGGCAGCGAATGGCACCAGCAGGACCGCTCACCGGGCTGCGGGTGATCGACGCGTCGACCGTGCTCGCCGGCCCGCTCCTCGCGCAGCTGCTCGGCGACTACGGCGCTGACGTGATCAAGGTGGAGCACCCTGCCAAGCCGGACAGCTTGCGCACGCACGGCCACCAGCGGGACGGCCACGGGCTCTGGTGGAAGATGGTCGGCCGCAACAAGCGCTGCGTCGGGCTCTACCTGGGCGACCCCGAGGTCCAGGACATCTTCCTTCGGCTCGTGGCCAGTGCCGATGTGCTGGTCGAAAACTTCCGGCCGGGCACCCTCGAACGCTGGGGACTCGGCTGGGACAGGCTCAGCGCCGTCAACCCCGGCCTGGTACTGGTGCGGGTGACCGGCTTCGGGCAGCGTGGGCCCTACTCGGCGCGGCCCGGCTTCGGCACGCTCGCCGAGGCGATGAGCGGGTTCGCGGCGATGACCGGCGAGCCCGAAGGACCGCCCACACTGCCGCCCTTCGGTCTGGCCGACGCGGTCGCCGGCACCACCGGCTTCGGAGTGGTGCTCGCCGCGCTCTACCACCGCGACGCCCGCGGCGGCCGCGGCCAGGTCGTCGACCTGGACATCCTCAGCCCGCTGGTGAGCGTGCTCGGGCCCCAGCCGATCGGCTATGACCAGCTCGGCATCGTGCCGCAGCGCACCGGCAACCGGTCGGTCAACAACGCCCCGCGCAACACCTACCGCACCAGCGACGACAACTGGGTGGCGATTTCCACCTCGGCCAACTCCGTCGCGGAGCGGCTGATGCGCCTGGTCGGGCACCCCGAGGTGATCGACGAGCCGTGGTTCTCCTCCGGCGCCGAACGCGCTTTGCGGGTCGACCTGCTCGACGGGCACGTCGGCGAGTGGGTGGCTGCGCGCACCCGTGCCGAGGTGCTGGACGCATGCGAGCGGGCCGACGTGGCCGTCGCGCCGATCTATGACGTGGCCGACCTGATGGCCGACCCGCACGTGGTGGCGACCGGAATGATCACCACCGTCGAGGACCCTGACCTGGGGCCGGTGCGAATGCAGGACGTCGTCACCCGGCTGTCGGAGACGCCCGGCTCGATTCGGTTCACCGGCCGGGCTCCCTACGCCGACACCGAGGAGATCCTGCGCAAGGAGGCCGGCGTCGACGACACGACCCTGGCCAACCTGATCGGGCGCGGGGTCGTGGCATGAGGAGCGCTGTGTCAACGTCCGGCTGGCCGGTCTTGGTTGAGAAGTTGCTGGAGGGCTCGGTGTCGATCGGGTTCGCAGTGCCTGACGGCCACCGGTGCGCCCGCACCCTGATCGGATCGAGCGAAACCATGGTGGACCGATGAGCACCGATGTCGACGTGGCCGTGGCTGGCGCCGGCGGCGCTGGGATGGCCGCTGCGCTGGCTGCGGCCAAGGCAGGCGCCTCGGTTGTCGTCCTCGAGGCCTTCGAGCACTTCGCGCAGGGCAACAACACCGCGATGAGCACCTCGATGATCCCCGCCGCCGGCACCCACTGGCAGCGCTCCGAGGGGGTCGACGACAGCGCGGCGGTGTTCCTCGCCGACATCGCCGCCAAGACCAAGGACCGCGCCGACCCGACGATCGCCAAGGCCCTCGTCGAGGTCGGACCACGACTGGTCGGCTGGCTCGACCGTGACTGCGGCATCACCCTGGAGCTGGTCACCGACTTCCTCTATCCCGGGCACACCCGGCCCCGCTGCCACACCGTGGCCAACCGGGCCGGCCGTGACCTGCTCGCCGGGCTGCTGCGCGCCGCCCGCGACGAGCCGGGTCTCGACCTGATCGTGCCAGCCAGGCTGACCGCGCTCGACGAGGTGGGCGGTGGCTGGCGGCTCACCTCCACCCGGCCTGACGGCAGCTCGGAGACCCTCACGACCAGGTCGGTGGTCCTGGCGACCGGCGGGTTCGGCGCCGACCGCGACCTCGTCGGCGCACACCTGCCGGAGATCGCCGGCGGCGTGTACGCCGGCGGCGAGGGCTGCCGCGGCGACGCACTGCGCCTGGCCGCACCGCTGGAACTCGACACCGGCTACCTCGACGCCTACCAGGGGCACGGGTCGTGGGCGGTGCCGCACGCGACGCTCATGACCTGGGCGTCCGTGATGCACGGTGCGGTGCTCGTCAACATCGCCGGACACCGCTTCGGCGACGAGACCGTCGGCTACTCCGAATACGCCAAGACGGTGCTCGACCAGCCCGGTGGCGTCGCGTGGGTGGTGCTCGACACGCCGATCGACGCGGCCTGCCAGGCGTTCCAGGACTATCGAGACCTCACCGGCGCCGGCGCGGTCCGCTGGGCGTCCACAGTGGACGAGCTGGCCGCGGTCATCGGCTGCCCGGCCGGGCCGCTCGGCGAGGCGCTGCTGAGCAGGCGAGACACCTGGGTGGCGCCCTATGCCGCGGTCAAGGTCACCGGGGCGCTGTTCCACACGCAGGGCGGGCTGCTCGTCGACCGGCATGCGCGAGTGCTGCGCCGCGGTGAGCCGGTGCCGGGCCTCTATGCCGCCGGAGGCGCCGCCGCCGGGATCAGCGGCACCGGCGCTGGCGGCTACCTCGCGGGCAACGGCCTGCTCGCCGCACTGGGCCTGGGCTATCTGGCAGGCACCCACGCCGCAGGCCCGCGGCGACACGCCGCAGGCACGGACGAGGCAGAGCGATGAGCGCCCGCAGCCACCTCTACGTCCCAGCCGATGCGCCCGACAAGCTCACCAAGGCCCTCACCCGCGGTGCCGACAGCGTCATCGCCGACCTCGAGGATGCCGTCGCGCCGGACCGTAAGGAAGGCGCTCGGCGCTCCCTGCGGCAGTGGCTCTCCCAGCTGACGACCCCGGTGTGGGTCCGGGTGAACTCCGGCGCCGCGCTCGAGGCCGACCTCGACGTGCTGGCCGACGGCGTGCACCGCGGCTGCCTGGAGGGCATCTGCCTGCCCAAGGCTGAGGACCCTGCAGACCTGCACCGCATCGCCGGCTGGCTCGACGGCCTGGAACGCGAGCACCCCGGGCCACCGGTCGCGCTCGCCCCGATCGTGGAGAGTGCCGCCGGTCTGGCCGCCGCGGTGAGCCTGGCCCGGGCACCGCGGGTCACCAGACTCCAGCTCGGTGAGGCTGACCTCAGCGCTGAGTTGGGCATCGAGGCGTCCGCCGACGAGGTGGAACTCGCGCACCTGCGCGGCGCGGTCGTCCTGGCCAGTGCTCAGGCGGGGATCGGCCCGCCGGTCGGGCCGGCCTCCACCGACTTCACCGACCTCGACCGGCTGCGGGCCACGACCCTGCGGCTGCGCCGGTTCGGGTTCGCCGGGCGCACCTGCGTGCATCCAAGACAGGTCACGGTCGTCAACGAGGTGTTCACGCCGTCGGCCGAGCAGGTCGACCGGGCCCGCAGGACGCTGGCCGGGTTCACGGCAGCGGGGTCGGGCGCCTTCGCCGACGAGCACGGGCGGATGGTCGACGCCGCGGTCGTGCGCGCCGCCCGCCGGGTACTGGAGACCGCCGAACAGGGGCAGCCGAGATGACACAGACCCTCGCCCAGCAGCTGGCGCGCTTCGTCGCCGGTAGCAACCATGCGGCACTGCCCAGGGACGTCAGGGACAGCGTCGTCGACCGGATCATCGACGTGGCGGGCCTCTGCCTGGGCGCCCGGCCGCTGCCGACCAGCGCTGCCGCCGTGTCGTGGGTGCTGGACAAGGGCGGCGCCCCGCAGGCCCACGTGTTCGGCGAGGCGAGCGCGGTCCCGGCGACCGGCGCGGCCTTCGCCAACGGGGTGCTCGCGCACTCCCTCGACTTCGACGACACACACCTGCCCTCGATCCTGCATCCCAGCGCGTGCGTCGTGCCGGCCGCCCTGGCCGCCGGGGAGGCCGTCGGGGCGTCGGGCGCGCAGGTCGTCGCCGCCGTCGCCGCCGGTCTGGAGGTGACCGTGCGGGTCGGGATGGCCGGCTACGACCGGGCCACCAACAACTCGGTGTTCTTCGACCGCGGGCAGCATGCCACGTCGATCTGCGGCACGATCGGCGCGGCGGTCGCCGCGGCCCGGCTGCTCGGGCTCGGCGAGCAGGGCGTGTGCGACGCGATCGGCCTGGCCGCGTCGATGGGCGCCGGGGTCATCGAGGCCAACCGGTCCGGTGGCACGGTCAAGCGCATGCACTGCGGCTGGGCGGCCCAGGCGGGGGTCAGCGCGGCCGAGCTGGTGCAGCGCGGCATCACCGGGCCGCCGACGGTCCTGGAGGGACGGTTCGGCTTCTACCAGGCGTTCCTCAGTGGACAGTTCGACGCCGGTGCCGTCGTCGACGGTCTGGGGACACAGTGGGCCATCCCGGGTATCTTCTTCAAACCGTACCCGGCCAACCATTTCACGCACACCGCCGTCGACGCCGCGGCGGTGCTGCGTGCCGAAGGGGTACGACCGTCTGACGTCGTGTGGGCGCGGCTGGCAGTCGCCGACGCCACGGTGCGCACCATCGGTGAGCCGCCGGAGGTGAAGCGTGCCCCGGAGACCGGCTACCAGGCACAGTTCAGCGGACCCTACGCGGTGGCCGTGGGGCTGTTCGGCGGGTCCGGGCTTGGTGCCTCGCACGAGGACTACACCGACGAACTGGCCCGCGACCCCGACCGGCGGGCCCTGATGGCGAAGGTCACCGTCACCAGCGCCCCGGCTTGCGAGGCCGTCTACCCGTACCAGTTCCCGGCGGTCCTCACCGTCGGGCTGACCGACGGCACCACCCGCACCGCGTCGGTGCTCACCAACAAGGGCGGCGACCAGCGGCCGCTCTCCCCCGCCGAGCTGCGCACGAAGTTCACCGGCAATGCGACCCGTTGGGTTTCGCCCGGCGCCGCAGCGCAGCTGTGGGACCAGTTGTCGGGCATCGAGTCGGTGACCGACGTGCGTATGCTCCTCCGTCCCTGAGAAAGGCTCCCGCGATGCCGTACGACCTGGTCATCACCAACGCACTCGTGGTCACCCCGGACGACACGCCACCGGTGCTGTCCTGCATCGCCGTGTCCGGCGGCAAGGTGGCCGCGGTGGCGCCCGACCTGTCCACCGACGGCGCGACCGTGTTCGACGCGGGTGGCCGGCTGGCCTTCCCTGGCGTGGTCGACGCCCACCAGCACTGGGGCATCTACAACCCGCTCGCCGAGGACACCGCCACGGAGAGCCGGGCCTGCGCGCAGGGCGGTGTGACCACGGGGCTGAACTACGTGCGCACCGGCCAGTACTACCTGAACCGTTCCGGCCCCTACGCCGACGTGTTCCCCGACGTGCTGGCCAGCTCCGAAGGGCGCTCCTACGTCGACTACGCCTTCCACGTGGCGCCGATCCTGCGCGAGCACATCGACGAGATCCCGCTCATGGTGGAGAAGTTCGGCATCACCTCGTTCAAGATCTTCATGTTCTACGGCGGGCACGGACTGCACGGCCGCTCCGACAACCAGGCGTCGTTCCTGATGACCCCGCCCGGCGAGTCCTACGACCTGGCCCACTTCGAGTTCGTGATGCGCGGTGTCGAGGCGGCCCGGCGGCAGTTCCCCGACGTCGCCGACCGCATCTCGCTGTCGCTGCACTGCGAGACGGCCGAGATCATGCGCGCCTACACCGAGCGGGTCCAGCGCGACGGCACCCTGACCGGCCTGCGCGCCTACAGCGCCTCCCGGCCGCCGCACTCCGAGGGCCTGGCCGTCACGATCGCCTCCTACCTGGCCCATGAGACGGGCCTGCCCACGATCAACCTGCTGCACCTGTCCTCGGCCAAGGCCCTGGAGGCGGCCATGCTCATGGCTGCGACGTTCCCGCACGTGGACTTCCGCCGCGAGGTCACCGTCGGGCACCTGCTCACCGACGTCGACACTGCCGCGCCGGGCGCCAAGGTCAACCCACCGATCCGGCCTCGCGATGACGTCGAAGCGCTGTGGGCGCACGTCATCGCCGGCAACGTCGACTGGGTCGTGTCCGACCACGCCTGCTGCCGCGCCGAGATGAAGTTCGGCAACGACGCCGAGGACATCTTCGTCGGCCACTCCGGCTTCGGCGGTGCCGAATATCTGCTGCCCGGCATGGTCACTGAGGGCCTACGTCGCGGGCTGACCCCGGGCCGCATTGCCGCGCTTGTCTCCACCAACCCGGCGGCCCGCTACGGCCTCACCGGCAAGGGCATGATCGCGGAGGGTTTCGACGCTGACATCGCCCTGGTCGACCCGGCCGCTTCCTGGACCGTGCGGGCCGGCGACTCGGCGTCGACCCAGGGTTACACCCCGTTCGAGGGTATGGACCTGACAGCGAAGGTGACCGACGTCTTCCTGCGCGGTGAGCAGATCCTGGCCGCCGGCGCCGTGGTCGGTGAGCCGAAGGGCCGATACCTTCACCGCACCGCCGCTTGACACAGCCCAGCCGCCCGGCGGCAGCACGCACATCAACGTCGCAGCCGCCGGCGGTTCGCCCCGGCTCGCCGAGGCGGGTTGACGTGTCTTGAAACGAGCAACACGCGTGTCGTACCGTCCTGAGGTACGACGTTCCGTCCGGTGAGCCCAGGAGAAGCATTGACAGTGATCGCCGACGAGAACCAGCAGGACGGCCGCTCGGCCAACGGCCTGGAGCGGGCGCTCGACGTGCTGCTGCTTTTCTCCACGTCGGCCTCTCCGTCGCTCGGGGTGTCCGAGATCGCCCGGCAGCTCGGCGTGTCCAAGGCTGTCGTGCACCGGATTCTCACCACGCTGTGCCGCCGCGACCTGATCTCGCTTGACGAGTCGAGCCGCCGCTATGTATTGGGCCCGGCGTCCCTGGGCCTCGGTCAGGCGTTCCTCGACCGGGTTGACGTGCGCGACCTGGCCCGCGAGCCGCTGCGCCGCCTGAGCGAGATGTCGCGCGAGACCTCGACGCTGTCGATCCGGGTCAAACACTCCCGGTTGTACCTGGACCAGGTCACCCCGGCGCGCGACGTGAAGATGGAGGTCCGCATCGGCGAGGCGTTCCCGCTGCACGCGGGCGGATCGTCGAAGGCGTTCCTTGCGTTCCTCAGCGACGCGAAGATCGACGCTTATCTGGCCGAGGTGCCGCTGACCGCCCTGACCGACCACACGGTCGTCGACCCTGGCTATCTGCGAGGCGAGCTGAAGATCATCCGCGAGCGGGGCTACGCGGTGTCGTTCGGCGAGCGGCAGCAGGGCGCGGCGTCGGTCGCCGCCCCGGTCCTCGGACACGACGACCAACCACGGGCGGTGCTGAGCATCTGCGGCCCGCTGGAGCGGATGCGAGGCCGGATCGACGAACTGGCGAAGCTGCTGCTGCCGGAAGTACGTGCGGTGTCGGCGAGGCTGGGCAATCGCACGGCCCAGCAGCACCCCTGACCCACCGCACCGTCCCCGCACCGTGCTGCGCACAGGTGCGGGGACGGCCGGTCGACAGCACCCAGGGCGTCAGGCCCGCACGACCGCGATCGGCCGGGCCGGCGATCCCGTTGCCCCGGTCAGTGCCAGCGGCGTCAGGATGAACGTGAACTCGCTGACCCCCGCCGCCGCCAGTTCTTCCAGCGCCAGCGTCTCGATGATGTAGATGCCGTGCTCGACCAACAGCACTCGGTGCGCGGGAAGCAGCCCGTGCCCGGCCCCTGGCGCGAGGCACTCGAAGGCGATCGAGTCTGCACCGGCCGCGTGCACCCGGTGGTCTGCGAGCCAGCGCGCGCCGGGTTCACCGACACCCGGTACGCCCGACAGCTTCCCCTGGAAGGTCTCCGCGTCGGCGAAGTGCCGGCCCCAGCCGCTGCGGATCAGCACGACATCGCCCGGTTCGACGCTGATCCCCTGGCGGGTGCACGCACCGGTCAGGTCGTCGGGCGTGATCTCGTAGCCGGGCTTGCAGGCCACGATGCCGTGCAGGGCGGGGATGTCCAGCAGCACTCCCCGCCGCACGATGGGGGTGATCGTCTCGACGCCCAACTCCCGGAAGCGGCCGCCGGATGACGCGGTGCCCGCGTCGAGGCCGCCGTGCAGCCGGCCGTCCTGGCTGACGTGGGCGAGCGCGTCGATGTGGGTGCCCACGTGGGTGCCCAGCACGATCATGTCGTTCGCCGCGGATCCGCCGTCGGCACGCATCATGTCGCCGTGCCGCCGGGGCAGGCTGTGCCAGTAGCGGGGGTGGTTGGGCGACTGCGGCATGCCGTTGAACATCGGCACGGCCAGGTCGTAGACCTGCACGCCGTGCCGGACGGCCGCGAGCAGCGGGTCGGCGAGAAGCTCCATCAGCCCTCCGCGGGAAGTTGCAGGCCGAGTTCCTCGAGCACCGCCTCGAGGTGGGTGAGCGCACCGAGGGCCGTGGGGAATCCGCCGTAGATCGATGTCTGCAGGATGGCCTCGATGACCTCCTGGATGCTCGCACCGTTGCGCAGGGCGCCTTTGATGTGGTCCTTGAGCTGCGGTGGCCGGTCCAGCACGGTCAGCGCGGCGACGGCGCACAGCTCGCGGGTGCGCTGGTCGAGGATGTTCCGGGTGTACATGCCGTCGAGCACATACACCCGGAACATCTCGGCCCAGGAGGCGTCGAAGCGGCTGAAGCGCTCCAGGGCCTTGGCGATGCGCTGCTGGCGTTCCTGCTCCAGATCCATGTCAGGTATCCCCTGTTTCAGACCGGCATGCTGCCGGTGACGAGAAGGCCACGGTCGGCGAAGGTGAGCCGTTCGTTGCCGTCCTCGGTGATGAGATAGGTGTCCTCGACCTGCAGGCCGCCCCAGCCGAGCTCGAAGTAGGGCGTCTCGAAGCAGACGACCATGCCGGGCTGCAGGGTGCCGGGGACACCGGGGCGGATGCGCGGGTTTTCGTTGAGGTTGAGTCCGATGCCGTGGCCCCACACATTGGAGGCGGGGAAGTTGGGCGTCCCGCCGGCCCGGATGGCGGCCAGCACGGCGCCGCAGATCTCGTCGCCGGTCGCACCCGGACGGATGAGGGTGCGGGCGGTCTCGGCTCCGGCGTTGAGCGCGGCGACGTAGGCCAGGGCGCGCTCGGACGGCTCGGCCGACACGACGGCGCTGCGCCCGGAGTCAGCCCAGTAGCCTTCGTACCAGCCGCCGCCTTCCCACCGCACCAGATCGCCGGCGCGGACCGGGTAGTCGGTGAGGATCGGGTAGAACTGCGAGGCGTGCCCGCCGGCGCCGCTGCCCCAGAATCCGGGGGTGCCGCCACCGAGTGCCCACGCGCCGCGCCAGGCGAGGGTGACGTCCTTCCAGGAGGCCCCCGCGGTGAGCAGGGCGGCGGCCGCGTCGAAGGCGGTTTCGTTGAGCGTGCAGGCGGTGCGCAGGCGGGCGATCTCGTCGGGTGTCTTGATGAGCCGGGCCTCGGTGAGGATGCCCAGGCCGGGCACGGCGCTGCCGGACCAGCCGGGCAGCGTGGCCGCGAAGGCCGGCGCCTCGAAGGCGACGGTCGCGGCGCCGAGCCCGGCGTCGGCGAGGGCCGCGGCGACCCCGGCGGCGAGGGACTTGTGCACGCGCAGCTTCTCCATGCCGGCGAGCACGTCGGCCTCGGGTGCGACGAGCACGACATCGGGGTTCTTCTCAATGCCGATCGAGCCGAACACCTCGACGTTGGGCATCCAGGTCGGCTCCTCGGCGAGGTGCGCGATGTAGGGCATGCCGACGATCAGCGTCGCCGGGGCATGCTCGTCGGCGGGAATCAGCGCGGCCGCGGCGGTGCCGGTCTGGTACGGCAGCGGGTTGCCGAAGTCGCTGAGGTAGAGCACGTGCTCGAAGGTCGTGGCGACGATGCCGGCGACGCCCTCACGGCGCATCGCGGCGCGTAGCCGATCAAGATTGCACAGCATGAAGAGTCCTCTTTTCGGAACAATGTTCCCTTGAGCGAAACGGGGTCAGGCGTGTTCGAGCAGGGCGGCCACGTCCCCCAGGAAGGCCGCCGCCGGCGCACCGTCGATGGCGCGGTGATCGAAGGTCAGCGACAACCACATCAGCGGACGTACCACCGGCATCCCATCGACGCCGATGACGCCCTGCCTGGTGCGCCCGACCCCGAGGACGGCCACCTCCGGCAGGTTGACGATCGGCGTGAAGACGTCGACGCCGAACGGCCCCAGGTTCGACACGGTGAACGACGATCCGCCCAGCTCGTCCGGCCCGAGCGTGTCGGTCAGGGCCCGCCCGGTGAGCTCGCGGCGGCGCTGCCACAGCTCGACCGGGGCCAGCCCGGCGGCGTCGCGGAGGGTTGGCACGAAGAGGCCGGCGTCGGTCTGCACGGCGAAGCCGAGGTGCACGCCGTCGCTGGGCACGACCCCGCTCTCGACGGAGTACGCGGCGTTGACCTCCGGGTGGCGTAGCAGCGCGGTGGCTGAGGCGACCATGACGAGGTCCAGCACCCCGGGGCCGGAGGCGTTCTTCCGGGCCGTCTTGCCGCCCTTCTTGCCGCCCTTCTTGCCGGACTTCTTGCCGGACTTCTTCTCGGCCTTCGAACGGGTCGCGTCGTCTGCCCTCCGCAGTTCGGCGATGGCCGCCAGGGTGGCAGTGAGGTCGACCTCGCGGGTGAGTGTGACGGCGGCGACCTGGCCGGACGACTCGGCCATCCGGCGGGCGGTGGCGCGCCGGACCCGCAGCCGGCGAGCGTCGAGCGCAGTGCCCGCCGTGCCCGGTTCGACCGGCGTCTGCGCTTTGGGCTGCACCGCGCCCGTGGCGTCCGCCGTGCCCGTCTCGACCGGCGGCTGCGCCTTGGGCTGCACCACGCTGGTGTCGGCCAACGCCTGCGGCAGAGACGACGACGCCGCCACGACGTCCTGCACCCGCACCCGCCCGTTCGGTCCCGTCCCCCGCACCGACGCGATGTCCACCCCCAGCTCGGCGGCGCGCCGGCGGGCGGCGGGAACCGCCCGCACCGAGTCGGCCGGCCCCGGCGCAACCGTGGTGGTCTCGACCGGCTCCACCAACGGGGGCGTCATGGCGGCGGGGGCCGGCGGTGCGGGTACGCCGGGATCGGTCACCACTTCGCCGGGAGCACCGATGTAGCCGATCGTGTCGCCCACCGGCACCTCGTCGCCCGGCTTCGCCACGATGCGCAGCAGTACACCCGCGCCCGGCGACGGCACCTCGATGTTGGTCTTGTCGGTCTCGATCTCCACCAGTGGCTGATCGGCCTCGACCTGCTCGCCCTCCTCGACGAGCCACGCGACCACGATCCCCGACGACATCGTGGTCGAGCCGATCCGCGGCAGGTACACCTCGATGCTCACGCCAGGACCCCTCTCACAGCGTTGACGATCTCGGCCACCCCAGGGATGACGGCCTTCTCCAGGCGGGGGCTGAACGGCACCGGCACGTCCGGTGCGCACACCCGCCGCACCGGTGCCTGCAGGAAGTCGAACGCGCCCTCGGCGATCGTCGCGGCCAGTTCACCAGTGATGCCGTAGCTGCGCGGGGCCTCGTCGACGACGACGGCACGGCCGGTACGGCTGACCGAGGCGACGATGGTGTCCGCGTCGAGCGGCACCAGGGTCCGCGGGTCGATCACCTCAACCGAGATGCCCTCCTCGGCGAGCGCCGACGCGGCCTGCAGAGCGGGATGCACCATGGCCGAGGTCGCCACGACGGTGACGTCGTCGCCGGGCCGGCAGACGTTCGCCACGCCCAGCGGCACCTCGTACAGCTCCTCCGGCACGTGGCCCTTACGGCCGTACGCCATCTTCGGCTCCAGCACGATCACCGGGTTCGGATCACGGACGGCGGCGATGAGCAGACCCTTCGCGTCGTGCGGGGTCGCCGGCAGCACCAGCTTGAGGCCGGGGACGTTGGCGACCATCGCCTGCACCAGCTGGGAGTGCTGGGCGGCGCTGGACTGCCCGGCGCCCTGGGCGGCCCGGATGACCAGCGGCACACTGGCCTGGCCGCCCGTCATGTAGCGGTACTTGGCAGCCTGATTGACGAGCTGGTCCATGGCGAGGGTGATGAAGTCGGCGAACATCAGGTCGACGATCGGCCGGAGCCCGGTGAGCGCGGCGCCGACGGCGAGCCCGGTGAAGCCGGCCTCGGAGATGGGCGCGTCGACGACCCGCCGAGCGCCGAACTTGGCCTGCAGGCCGACGGTGGCCTGGAACGAGCCGCCGTGCCGGCCGATGTCCTCACCGATGATGAAGACCCGTTCGTCGTCCTCGAGGAGCTGTGTCAGGGCCTCGTTGATGGCCTGCAGCATGGTGAGGTTACGGTCACCGCTCATGCGTACACCCCGGTGTAGAGCTCGGCCATGTCGGGTTCGGGTGCCTGCCTGCTGCGTTCGTGCGAGGCGCGGACCTCGGCCGCGGCCGCGGCAGTGATCTCGTCCAGATCGGCCTGCTCGGCGATACCGGCGGACAGCAGGCGGTCGGCGAGGATGAGCAGCGGATCCTTCTTGCGCCACTCGTCGATCTCGTGATCGAGGCGGTAGCTGTGGTCGGTCTCGGCGACGTGGTGGCCGTGGTAGCGGAAGGTGGCCATGTCCAGGTAGGTGGGGCCGTCGCCGCGGCGGGCACGCTCGACGGCGTCCGTGGTCGCGGCCACGACAGTGGCGACGTCTTGGCCGTCGACGGTGAACGACGGAATGCCGTAGGGCCGGGCCCGGTTGACCAGACGGCCGGCGGCGACCTCCTCCAACCGGCTGTACTCCACGACGCCGTTGTTCTCGCAGACGTAGATGAGCGGCAGCTGCCACAGCGCGGCCATGTTCATCGTCTCGGCGACGACACCCTGGTTCATCGAGCCGTCGCCGAGGAAGACCACACTGACGGCATCGCTGCCGCGGTACTTGGCGGAGAACGCCGCCCCGAGTGCGATGCCGGCACCGCCGCCGACGATGCCGTTGGCGCCGAGCATGCCGCGGCTGAAGTCGGCCACGTGCATCGAGCCGCCCTTGCCGCGGCAGCAGCCATCGACCCGGCCCATGATCTCCAGCATCACCGCGTCGACCGGCACGCCGCGGGCGATGCAGTGCCCGTGCCCGCGATGGGTGCTGGTCAGGTAGTCACGCTCCGCCAGCACGCTGATCACGCCGGCCGAGACGGCCTCCTGGCCGCTGGAGGCGTGCACCAGGCCCGGTAGGTGGCCACGCTTGTAGATGTCGATCGAGTACTCCTCGAACTCCCGGATCAGCGTCATCGTCCGGTAGAGCGCTAACTCGCTGTGCATGCTTCGCCTTTCACGGTGCCTGTTTCAGCGTGCGGCTATGAGGTTCGTGTGGTCGTCGGCGCGCACGCACGCCACCCGGTGCGAATCCCCCCGCAGCGCGGGGTGCTCCTCCAGACAGTCGTCGCGCACCAGTGGGCATCGCGTGGAGAACCGGCATCCGGGCGGCGGGTCGAGCGGGCTGGGGATCTCGCCGCGCAGCCGGATCCGGGGGCGGCGGTCGGACGGGTCGGGGGGCAGCACCGCTGACAGCAGCGCCTGCGTGTAGGGGTGCTGCGGCCGGCCGAAGACGTCGGCGGTCGGCCCGGTCTCCACGAGCTTGCCCAGGTACATGACGGCCACGTCGTGGCAGTAGGCCGCGACGGTGTCCAGGTCGTGCGAGATGAGCAGGTAGGTGACGCCGAGTTCGGCCTGCACGCTGCGCAACAGCGCGAGGATTCCGGTGCGCACCGACAGGTCCAGCGACGAGGTCGGCTCGTCGAGCACCAGGAAATCCGGGTCGGTCGCGAGCGCCCGGGCGATGCCGACCCGCTGGAGCTGCCCGCCGCTCAGCTCGTGTGGGTAGCGGTCGAGGTGCCGGCTCTCCAGCCTCACCAGGTCCATCAGCTCACCGGCGCGCGCACGGCGGCCCTGCTTGTCGCGGTCGGTGTGCAGCCGCAGCGGCTCGGTGAGCAGCGTCGCGACGGTCATCCGCGGGTTGAGTGATTCGTAGGGGTCCTGGAACACCATGCCGCTGCGCGCTCGCCACGCCCGCAGTTCCTTGGGACGCAGGGTCAGCGGGTCGGTGTCGCCGAAGCGGAGCGTCCCGGCGGTCGGCTCGACCAGCCGCAACAGGCAGCGGCCCACCGTCGACTTGCCCGAGCCGCTCTCCCCCACCAGCCCGAGTGTCTGTCCACTGGGGATGGTGAACGTCACGTCGTCGACCGCGCGGAGGTCGCCCTGGGACGTCCGGAAGGTCTTGACGAGACCTGTGACCTGCACCGTCATCCGCTGGCCTCCTCGTGCGGGAAGTGACACAGTGCGCGGCGCCCGTCCTTGTGCTGCTCGGGCACCGGGGTGCGGCAGATGTCGGCGGCGAACGGGCACCGGTAGGCGTAGTGGCAGCCCTGCGGCAGGTTCGTGAGGTTCGGTGGGAGGCCGAGGTCCGCGGCGTCGGCGTCACGCTGCAGGAGCCGCCGGGTGTAGGGGTGACGCGGGTCGGCGAACAGCTCGGCGCTCGAGCCCTCCTCGACGATCCGGCCGGCGAACATCACGCCGACCCGGTCGCAGAACCGTGCGACGACACCGAGGTCGTGGGTGATCAGCAGGATGGACACGCCCTGCTGATCGACCTTGTCGCGGAGCAGTTCGAGGATCTGCGCCTGCACGGTCACGTCGAGGCCGGTCGTCGGCTCGTCGGCGATGATCAGGCCGGGCTCGTTGACCATGGCGGCGGCGATGAGCACCCGCTGGGCCATGCCACCGCTCAGCTCGTGCGGCAGCGCCTTGGCCCGGCGGGCGGGGTCGGGCACACCGACGTCCTCGAGGGCCTGCACGGCGCGGGCCATCGCCTCCTGGCGGCTGCCGCCGCGGTGCTGGCGGCGCACGGCGGCGATCTGCCGGCCGACGGTGCGCAGCGGGTGCAGGGAGCCTTTCGGATTCTGCACCACCAGCGACAGTTCGTTGCCGCGCAGTTTGCGGTAGCGGTCGTCGGGCAGTCCGACGAGCTCGGTGCCGCCCAGCTCGATGGAGCCAGCGGTGATCCGGCCGCCGGCCGGCGGCATGCCGAGCACCGACCAGGCGGTGAGCGACTTGCCGGCGCCGGTCTCGCCGATCAGGCCGTAGATCTCGCCGCGGCGGACCTCGAAGGTGACCCCGTTGAGCGCGCTGTAGGTCTGGCCGTCGGCGTCGATGTGCATGGCGAGGTCGCGGACACACAGGAGGCTGTGGCTCACTTCCGCCTCCGCGGGTCGAGGTGGTCCTGAAGGCCGTCGGCCAGCAGGTTGAAGCCGAGGGTGAGCACCAGGATGGCGATGCCCGGGACCGTGTAGGGCCACCACTCGCCGGTACTCACGTACTGCGCACCGACTTTGATCATCGAGCCCCACTCGGGGGTGGGCACCTGGATGCCGACACCGACGAACGCGAGGGAGGCGACGATGTTCACCGACCAGGCGAGCCGCACGGCGCTCTGCACGATGACCGGCGGGATCGCGTTGGGCAGGATGTGCCGGACGAGCAGCCGCCACGTCGGGTTGCCCACCGACTGCGCCGCCTCGACGTAGGTCTTCTGCTTGATCTGGATGGTCTCGCTGCGCACCAGGCGCAGGAAGACCGGCGTGTCGACCAGGGCGATGACCAGGATGACGCTGGCGAGGGAGCCCTGCGCGGCGGCCAGCAGGGCCAGCGCGAGCACGAGGATCGGGAAGGCCTGGAACACGTCGGCGGCGCGCATGATCACGGTGTCCAGCCACCCGCCGCGATAGCCGACGATCAGCCCGAGCACCGCACCGGCCACGATCGACAGGGCCACCGCGGCGACGGCGATGACCAGGTCGAGCCGGGCGGCGTAGAGCACCCGCGACAGCACGTCCATGCCGTTGGAGTCGGTGCCGAGCGGGAAGTCACCGCCGGGCGGGCTGAGGATGTGGTCGCTGAATCCCTCGGTGGGCGAGTGCGGGGCGAGCAACGGCGCGAAGACCGCCACGAGCACGTAGACGGCGACGATGACCGCCCCGACGATGCCGAGCACCGGCAGTCGCCGCCGGCGTCGCTTCACCACGACGGGCGCGTCGACGCGTGCCACTGGTCCGCCGGCGACGGAGTCGGGCGGATCGAGGGTGGTCATCGCAGCACCGTCCTCTTGTCGATGAGGCTCACCAGGATGTCGGCGACGAGGTAGACCAGGACGGAGACGACGGCCAGCGTGAGCACGTATCCCTGCACCAACGCGAAGTCGACGTCGGTGACCGCGCCGATGCCGGCCTGTCCCAGGCCGCCCCACGAGAAGATCGTCTCGACCAGCGCGGACCCGCCGAGCACGAAGCCGAAGGTGAGCGCGGAGAAGGTAATGATGGTCGGCAGGCCAAGCTGCAGCACCATCAGCCGGATCCGGGTGTTGGACAGGCCCTGGGCACGTCCATAGCGGATCGCGTCGGTGCCGAGCACTTCCAGCAGCGACGAACGGGCCTGCTTGGCGATGGTGCTGCCGGCCACGACGACGATCGTGACGACCGGCAGCACCAGGTGCCACAGTGCGGACTTGAAGATGTCGAACTGCCCGGCGAGGAGGCTGTCGACCAGCAGGAAGCCGGTGACGTCCTCGGGCGGGGTGTCGAGCAGGCTGAGCCGGCCGATCGGTGAGGGCACCCAGCCGAGCTGGAAGGCGAACACGAAGATCAGCAGCAGCCCCACCCAGAAGATCGGCATCGAGATGCCGCCGAGCGTCACGACCCGTGCCACATGATCGGTGGCCTTGTTGTGCCGCAACGCGGAGACGAACCCGATCGCGGTGCCGACGACGACCGACAGGACCATGCCGATCACGACCAGCTCCAGGGTTGCCGGGAGCCGTTCGGCGATCTCGGTGGTGACAGGGCGGTTGCTCACCCAGGACACCCCGAGATCACCGGTGACGAGGCTGCGCAGGTAGTAACCGAACTGAACCAGGATCGGTTCGTCGAGATGCAGTTGCTCCTCGACGGCCCTGATCTGCTCGGCGTCGGCCTCCGGCCCTGCGATGAGCACCGCTGGGTTGGCGTCGCCGGTGCGGATCAGCACGAACGTGACCAGCACGATGCCGAGCAGCAACGGGGCAACCACCAGCAACCGCCGGACCAGCCAGCGCAGCATTGTCAGCTCCTCTGTCTCGGTGTGCTCAGCCGCGCTTGAGGTCGTGCCAGCGGGGCTGCTGCTCCGCGTGCCAGACCCAGCCCTGGATGTCGGACTTCATGACGCCGTAGGCGCCGGGGAGCCAGACGTTGGCCCAGGTCGCGTCCTGCATGTGGAGCTTCTGCGCCTGCTCGAGCAGGCCACAGCGGACCGACTCGTCGGTGGTCGCGTTGGCTCGCTTGACCAGGTCGACGAGCTGCGGGTTGTTGTAGTTGTTCCGGTCGGCCGAGCCGGTCGGCACCGAGGACAGCGCCAGGCTGTAACCGGCGTCGGGGATCTGGGTCTGCTCGAAGAGGACGAAGAACGGCAGGTCGCGCTTGCCGATCGCGGAGCGGGCGAGCATGTCAGCGCTCGGGATCTTCTTCAGCGACGCCCGGATGCCGACCTTCTCCAGCGATGCCTTGAGCTGGACGGAGAGCGCTTCGTCCCAGACGTTGTAGTCGGAGTAGGTCAGCTCGACGTCGACCCCGTTGGGGAACCCGGCCTGGGTCATGAGCTGCTTGGCCTTGTCGAAGTTGGTGTCGTAGAGCGGCACGTTGGTGGCGCACTGGAAGCCCGGCGGCACCGAGCCGGTCGGGGCCTGGCCGAAGCCGTAGAACACCGCGTTCTTGATCGCGTCCCGGTCGACCGCGTGGTTGACCGCCTGCCGGACCAGAGGGTTGTCAAACGGCGGGAAGTTCGGATTCATCAGCGCCCGCACCTGCAGGTTACCGACGACCGAGCGCACCTTGACCGACTTCACCGCGGCGAGGTCCTGCAGCTGCTTGGGCGTGGGGTCCTCGATCCAGTCGACCTCACCGCGCTGGAGCAACTGCACCCGGTTCGACGAGTCCGGCACCTCACGGTAGATGACCTTGGTGAAGTACGGCTGGCCGCGGTAGAAGTTCGGGTTGGCGGTGAACACCGCCTGCGTGCCGGCCTGCAGGCTCTCCAGCTGGTAGGCGCCGAAGCCGGCATGGTTGGTCTTCAGCCACTCCAGGGCCCACGGGTCAGCGGCGGTGGCGTGCTTCTTCATCTCGGTCGAGTCGTAGATGTTGGGCACGTAGAGGGCGAGCGCTCGCAGGAACACCGGGCTCGGCGCCGACAGCGTGAACTTCACGTGCTGGGGGTCGACCACCTCGATGCTCTTGACGTTGGTCGCGGTGGCGATGAAGTTGCCGGTGCGCTTCTGCGCGATCGACTTGTCCCAGCTCCACTTGACGTCGTCGGCGGTGAGGGTGTTGCCTCGGGCGCTCTTCACGCCCTGCCTGAGGCTGAAGGTGTAGGTGAGGCCGTCGGCGGAGGTCTCCCAGGACTCGGCCAGCCGCGGCTCGACCTTGTCGCCCTGGACCTGCCGGGCGCCGGACTCGTTGGGCTCGCTGGCCGCGAAGTCGACGAGGGGCTCGTTGAGCTGGGTGACGGCCGCCTGCGAGCCGGGTTGCAGCACGTCGCCGTCGAAGCCGGCCGGCACGCTGCTGGCCGCGACGACCATGGTGCGGTTCTCGGCGCCGCCGCCGGCCTTGTCGTCGGCTCCGGAGCAGCCGGCCGCGGCGAGTAAGGCGACCGCGGTCCCGGCCGCGGTCAATGCACGCTTGCGCATCGGGTCACTTCTTTCCGTAAGATTCGATGACTTCGGGCCGGCGCCAGTCGCGCAGCGTGCCCGGTTTGGTGCGCCAGGGGCGTTCTACAGAGGAATCGATCAGCCGGTCCTGCTGCTCGCGCAGCCACCGGATCCGGTCGAGGTCGACCCGGGCGTGGTGGATGCCGGGTTCGGTGCTCTCCACGAGGATCTCCTCGGGTGAGCAGATCATCGCGAGGCCGCCCCGGCCCGGGCCGGCGATGTTGGAACAGATCGCGGTGCCGGCGAGGTTTTCGATGGCGCGGGCGAACCCGAGGGTCCGCCAGGTGTCGAACAGCCGCCCAGGCCCGGTGAGGCCGGCGGGCATCACGATCAGCTCAGCGCCTTTGAGCGCGAGGATCCGGGCCAGTTCGGGCACGTAGATCTCACTGCACACGAGCAGCCCGACCGGGCCGAACGTGGTGTCGAAGACCGGGAGGTCGTCGCTGGTCACCCAGTCGAAGTCCCAGTGGATACCGCCGCGGTACACCCAGGGGGCGTGCGACGGCGAGGTGCGCCGGTACCGGCCGATCTCGGTGCCGTCCGGCCCGGCGAGCAGCAGCGAGTTCCAGGCGCGGTCGGTGGAGCCGTCGACCGGCTCGGCGAACCCGGTGACGAGGTGCACCCCGGCCTCGCCGGCCAGCGCGGTCATCTCCTCGACCGGGGTCCAGTCGATCGGGCGGCGCCACGGGCCGGGAAAGCTCTCCGGGAACACGACGAACTGGGCGCCGGCGTCCGCGGCACGCAGGGTCTGTTCCCTGGCGATGGCAAGGTTCCGTTCGCGGGCCCCGTCGCCGAAGACGGTCGGGGTGGTGACGACGGCGACGTCGACCGAGGCGTTCACGTGTACGCCGCGACGATGTCGACGGTGGACACCGGGGTCCGGCCGGCGAACCGGTCGGCCAGCCAGTCGACGGCGGCCCGCATGGCCTCGTGCATCACGCCGCCGAGCACATGGCCCTCGTCCTCGTAGATGCGCACCTCGATCGGGCCGCTCACCGCCTCGGCGAGGCGGCGGGCCTCGGCCGGCGGGGTCAGTTCGTCCCACTCGCCGACCAGGAACATCGACGGGCAGGTGATGAGCTTCTCCCGGCCGGCGATCGACACCTCGGTCATCAGCTCGTCGAACGCGGCGCCGTCGAGTCCGGTCATGTAGCCCAGGCGGGCCCGGCGGCTCGGGGGCTCGTCCGCGAGCATCTGCACGTTGTCGTAGAAGAACCCGCCTTCGACCCCTGCCACCGCCATGACCCGGTTGTCCTGAGCCGCCAGCGAGAAGCCGAAGTAGCCGCCGGTGCCGATCCCGAAGACACCGACCCGGGCGGCGTCGATGTCCGCGCGGGCGGTGAGCAGGTCGATGGCCCGGGATCCGGTCTCCTCGACGTTGCGAGCGGTGAGCTTGATGCCCTGCAGCGCGCTGAACCCGTGGCCGGGCGGGTCGAGGGCGAGCACGGCGATCCCGCGCTCGGCGAAGACGTTGCGTCCGGGCACCGGCAGGTACTCCTTGGTCATGTCCATGCCGGGGTACAGCACGACCGCCGGGTGCGGGCCGGGCCCGTCCGGCAGGTGCAGGAGCCCGGCGCAGTCACCGGCGGTGACCCGCTCGATGCGGCCGTGACCGTGCTCGATGACCATGTCGTAGTCGTCGTTGAGCCGCTGGTAGAGCGCGACCTTGCCGGCGGTGTCGGCGAACATGCCCCACCGCGCTCGGGCCAGGCCGAGCACAGCGCGGTGATAGGTCTCCGCCGCGGTGAGCGTGTGTCCCTTGCGGAGCTCGTCGGCCGCACGCGCCTCGTGGTGCAGTGCCGTCTGGTACCACAGCTTGGGCATGGCCGACATGGTGCGGACCTTGCCCATGGTGCGGGTGATGTCGGTGTGGTTGAAGCCCATCTCCAGCAGCGTGCCCATGACGTCGGGCCAGAGGACGTCGAGACCGCCCGCCCTGAGCAGCCGGTCGAGGACCCATCGTTCCTGCATGGTGTCAGTCCTTCTTGCTCAGGTTGTCGGTCAGCCAGTCGACGCACTCGCGCAGGGCTTCGTGGGCGACGCCGCCGAGCACGTGGTTCTCGCCCTCATGGACGATCAGGTGTTTCGGTCCGCCGAGCCCGGCGTGCAGGCGCTCCACGTCGGCGAGCGGGCAGAGTTCGTCCTCCTCACCGGTAGCGATCAGGTAGGGGACGGTGACCTGGCCTTCACGGCCGTCCATCGTCATGCCGCGCAGCACTTCGTGCAGCGCGTCGCCGGTCAGGCCGGTCATCTGGGCGAGCTGCACGCCGAACGTCGGCTGCGACTCCTGGATGAACCGGACCTTGTCGTAGAACACGCCGCCCTCGAACGACACGCCTGCCCGGATCCGCGGCTCCAGCGTGCACAGCGACGCCGCGAAGTAGGAGCCGAGGCTGATGCCGAACACGCCGATCCGGTCCGGATCCACCTCGGGCCGGGTCTGCAGCAGGTCGACCGCGGCGCTGCCGGCCTGCTCGGCGTTGCGCTCCCGCAGATGTACGCCCCGCTGCAGCGCGGCTCCGTGGCCGGGCGGGTCGAGCACCAGCACGGCGAGTCCGCGCTCGGCGAAGATGTTGCGGCCGGGCACCGGCAGGTACTCCTTGGTCATGTCCATGCCCGGGTAGAGCACGACCGCCGGGTGTGGGCCGGGCCCGTCCGGCAGGTGCAGGAGCCCTGGAACGTTGTTCACGACGACCCGCTCGATCCGGTCGGGGCCGAGTTCGATGACCTTGTCGTAGGCGGCGTCGAGTTCGCGGTACACCTCGGTGCGCTCTTCGCCGGTGAAGCCCCACCGGGCCCGCACGAAGCAGCCGGCCGCGCGGTGGTAGGTCTCCGCGGCGGTCAGGGTGTGGCCCTTGGCAAGCTCGTCCTCGGCGCGCCGCAGGTGCTGCCGGCCGAGCCGGTGCCACGCTCGGGGCATCGCGGCCAGGTGCTTGACCCCGCCCATGGCCCGCTGGATGTCGGCGTGCTGAAACCCCATCTCCAGCAACGTGCCGGTGACGTCGGGCCACAGTACGTCCAACCCACCGGACCGCAATAGGCGGTCCAACACCCAACCATTCCGCATGTACGACCACCGTTCCACTGAGAGGTACGCGGTTTCGAAGACCATATCCGCGTGATCAAGGGTAGGTCCAGCCACAACGTGCAAAAACTTTGCACGTTGAGGTAGCGGACAGGGTAATTCCGGACGTAAACGGCGCGGATCGTCGGCATCGTTCCGCTGAGCGGAACGTTCTGAGTCGCGCGGTATGCAAGGCGCGCACCGCCACTCCAGGAGGGTGCGGACCGGCTGCCGCGGGTCGGGTCGAGCGGCGGCTCGCAGAATGTGTCGGCCCGAAGCGGAGCACGGCACCGACCCGGAGCGGCTCGATGCGCAGGTCGTCCTCGGCGGCATACCCAGACACTGGAACTGGAACTGGAACTGGAACTGGAAACGCCGGCTACCACGATCCGGACGTGGCCAACGGCGGCATCTTGGAGCAGGTCGCCACTTCGACGCGTCCCGCTCCTACGATCCCGGCTCGACGATCCTGCGCATAGCGCAGCGCGTCCTCGAACGCGGCCCGCCCGACGCTGAGCGCCCGGGCGGCCACCTGGATGCGCCCGGTCTCCAGCCCGGTCATCATCTGCGCGAAGCCGTGCCCGGGCTCACCGCCCACCACGGCGTCCGCCGGCGCGACGTACCCGTCGAACGACAGCTCGCAGCTCTCGACCCCTTTGTACCCAAGCCTGGACAGGTCCCGGGAGACGACGAGTCCCGGCCCGTGTTCGACAAGCAGGAGGCTCACCCCGCGATGGGTGGGCACCGCCGCGGGGTCGGTCTTGCACAGCAGTGCGATGAGCCGCGAGCGCCGCGCATTGGTAATCCAGGTCTTCGCGCCGGTGATCACGTAGTGTTCACCGGCCCGGCGCGCCGTGGTCGTCATGGCCTGCAGGTCCGAGCCGCCGCCCGGTTCGGTCAGGGCCATCGTGGCCCGCATCGCGCCGGTCGCCATGTCGGGCAGGTGCCGCGCTCGCTGCTCGTCCGTGCCGAAGGCCAACAGCAGCTTGGCCACCACGGTGTGCCCCCATCGCGCCCGCCAGGCTCATCCAGCCGCGCGCCAGCTCCTCGGTGACCATGCCGCGATCCGGTCGTGATCGCGGCCGTTGACGCACCGGTCAAGCGCGGGGTCCGTCGATGTACGGGGTGTACCGGCACCGCCGGGAGGTGACGTACCAGGGCTGCTCCGCGATGACGGCCCGCTTCGGCCCCCGCTGGGCCGCCTTCCGGTCCGGTCCGTCGAGCACGTCGAGGTCCGCGAGATCGTGCAGGACGAAGCAGTTGTGTTCCCCGGGCTGTACCCCAGGGGCGTACAGGCGCCGGATGCGCAACCACGACGGCGCGTTCAGCAGCAGCGGCGAGTGTTCGCTGTCGTACCAGTCGTCGAAGGCCGGCAGCGCCTCCGGCGGCACGGCGAAGCTGACCATCAGCAGGTAGGCCGTCGCCTGCGCCACCGGACCGGAGTGGTAGACCAGATCGCACTCCAGCCCGCCCACCGCCCCCGGATGCAGCAGCGCCATGCCGGACCCGGTGTCGTCGTCCGCCACGTACCGCTCTCCCGGCCCGGCGGCCACGATTTCGTCGAGCGGAGCCCGGAGCAGCGTGATCTGCGAGCTGTTCACATCCGTTCCCTTCCGCGCGGGGCGCTCCGAAGACCCGTCACCGGCGACGCAGACGTCAGCCGGTCACGGTTCGCCTCGTCGGTCATGACACACCACCCGCCGTCGCCGGCCGGGCCGGCTGTGCGGCTGCGCCAACGGGATCCGCGGTGGCGGAGATGTTCTGTGCGGCCGGGGCCTGCGGCGACTGGAGCGCGTGGTAGGCGCCCTGGAAGTACAAGAGCGGACCGGCCGGGTCGCCGGCCGGGTCGGCGGTGTCCCACGGCTGCTCGGCCAGGCCGATCCCCCGGACCCGGCCGACGACGATGTAGTGGCTACCGGCCGGAAAGCACCGGTAGATCTCGCAGTCGAGGAAGGCGAGCGAGCCCTTCACCGCCGGAGCTGTCCACTGCGGACCGGAGAGGAGCCACTCGGGTGGCAGCACCTTCGTGCCGCCCGGTCGCGAGCAGTGGTCCGAGATCGGCTCCGCGCCGGAGACGAGGAGGTTGACTCCGAAGTACCCCGAGCGCAGCAGTCGTTCGTACGTCCGGGTCTCGTGGTGCAGGCAGATCAGGACGAGCCGTGGATTCATCGAGACCGAACTGAACGCGGTTGCCGTCATGCCGATCGGTGACCGGTCGGCGGAGTGCGTGGTGATGAGCGTGACGCCGCTGGCATGGCGGCGCATCGCCTCCTTGAAATTTCCCGGCGAGTCGCCGGCCGACACCATCGCCAAGGTGTCCCCCAAGTCTTCAGTCAAATATCACGGCTCGGTCGAGCAGATTCCGCTGTCAGCTCGTCGCCGGCGCGGCGTTCGGGCGGGCGACGAAGCGGCCGCGGGGCTCACCGACGATCGCGCCGTCCCGAAGGACCGGCGCGCCACGCAGGAACACGTCGCCTGGTCCACCAGGACGAGGTGCCTGCCGCGCGCTCCGCTCACTGACGGTTCAGCCGGCCGTGCTCATGACGTGAGCAGTGCCAGCGGGCGCACCGGGGAACCGGTGGCGCCCACGAGCTTGAGCGGGGCCAGCACGAACCCGAACTCGGCCGCGCCCGTCTCGGCGAGCCGGCTCAGGTCCATCACTTCGACGATGTTGATGCCCGCCTCGACCAGCAGGATCCGGTGTACCGGCAGCGTGGCGTGGCCGGCACCCGGCGCGATTGCCTCGTACGCGATCGTCTCGGCGCCGGTGACGGCGACGCGGCGGGTGGCGAGCCATTCGGCCGCTGCCGGGCCTGGACCAGGCGCCCCGCCGACCTGGCCGAGGAAGCGGGCGGGATCGGTGTAATGGGCCGACCAGCCGCTGCGGATCAGCACGGCGTCCCCGGCCTGGACCGTGACGCCGGCCCGTTCTTCCGCCGCGGCCAGGTCCTCGGCCGTGACCACGTAGTCGTCGGGCAGGACCTCGACGCCGTGCAGCGCGGCGATGTCCAGCATGATGCCCCGGCACGTCAGCGGCTCGAACGAGTCGACGCCGTGCACCGCGAAGCCGGTGTGGCTGGTCACCTCGTCGGCCACGACGCCGCCGTGCAACCGGCCGTCCTGCGACACGTGCGCCAGCGCGTCCAGATGCGTGCCGACGTGACCACCCATCACGATGACCTCGTTGGCCGCCGACCCGCCGTCCGGCCGCATCATGTCGCCGTGACGCCGCAACAGCGCGAGCTGAAACGCCGGATGGTTCGGCGACACCGGGATGCCGCGCCGCAGCTCGTGGGCGAGGTCGACGACCCGGGCCTCCCGCAGCGCCTGCCAAAGCTTCACTGTCTCCTACCCCCGAACGTTCCGGCGACCATGGCCCGGTGCCCGCTCATCCGCCGAGTGTGGCGGCTCGGTCATGAGCGGCGCCCATCTCGATCCGGAGCTTCCGGGCGATCTCCCGGAACTCCGGTTCCTCGACCATCTCGATGGACCGCGGCCGGGGGAAGTTGACCTCTGTGATTGACTGGATGTGCCCGGGCGAGGTGGCCATCAGCACGATCCGGTCGGCGAGGAACACCGCTTCCTGGATCGAGTGCGTGACGAAGACGGCGGTCTTGCGACTCTCCAACCAAATGCGCTGCAGTTCGACGTTCATCGCGTCGCGGGTCTGCGCATCCAGCGCGCCGAACGGCTCGTCCATGAGCAGCAGCGGCGGGTCGTGCGCCAGGGCCCGCGCCAGCGACACGCGCTGCTGCATGCCGCCGGAGAGCTCGCGGGGGTACTTGTCCGCGAAGTTGTTCAGCCCGACCAGATTCAGCAGCGCCAACCCGCGTTCGCGCCGCTCGGCCGCCGGGATCCCGGACAGCTCGGCGGACAGCTCGACGTTGCCCAGCGCGGTACGCCACGGCATCAGCGTCGCTTCCTGGAATACGAAACCGATGGGGCTGCGGTCCTGGTGGATACTCGACGAGCTTTCGAACTCGATCGACCCCGAGCTGGGCGCCTCGAGCCCACCCAGCAGCCGCAGCAGCGTCGTCTTGCCACACCCTGACGGCCCGAGCAGGACCAGGAACTCACCCTCCTCAATCGTGAGGTCGACGTTGGCGAGAGCGCGAACCTCACGGTCGGTCCCAGGGTTGAACGTCTTGTTGGCGCCGTGAACGGACATGAGCTTCATTGCTTCGGTCTCCCAGGTCGCGATGCGGTTGCGGGTCAGACGGTGCTGCCGACGCGGTCAGGTACGGGCGCGGGCACGCTCGGGAGCAGTCCAGGCCGGGCACCGCGAACGACCTCGACGACCTCGTCCGGACGGGCCGGCACGGTGTCCCCGCGCCAGGCGACGTGCCCGTCCGGGCGGACCAGCACGTACCGGCGCTCGAACAGGGCCGCGGCGGCGCCGGTGCGCAGGCGCGCGGAGCTGATCGGCAGACCTGCGGCGCGAGCCGCCGACAACAGCGGCTCGGCCGGAGCCTCGTCGGCGTCCGGGGCGATGACCAGAGTGAACTGGTCGCCGAGGTAGTCCAGCGTGCTGACCCCCTCGCCGTCCCACGCGTGCGGCGCCCGGCAACCGGGCCAGCTCGACTGGACCACCCGCGTCGGGTCGTCCGGAGGTTCCGGCGTCCCGTCGGCCACGCAGATCGGGGAACGCGAGTAGCGGTACCCCAGGTGCAACCCTGCGCTGTTGAACTGGCGGGACACCCACTCGGCCTTGCCGCGCAGTTCGGTGCGCGCCGCCTCGCCCTCCGGCCCCGGAGCCAGTACCGCCCGGTCCGTCTCGGCCATCACGATGTCGAGCCGGTCGGAGTTCATCGCCGAGAGCAGGCCGTTGCGGATCGCGATCGGCTTGCGTTCCGTCTCGTAGCTGTCCAGCAGGTGCTCCCCGGCCCAGCCGGTGAGATACCCGTCGAGCTTCCAGGCCAGGTCCCAGGCATCGCCGATGCCGGTGTTCATGCCCAGGCCGCCGGTCGGTACGAACAGGTGTGCCGCGTCCCCCGCCAGGAAGACGTTGCCCACCCGCCACCGGTTCGCCACCGACTGGTAATGCTTCCAGTGGGTGACCTTGAGCAGCTCGAAGTCGAACGGCTTGCCGACCGCCTTGGCCAGCACGTCGGCCGCGTCCAATTCCCGGGTCGACTTGCTCGGGTCGAGGAAGTAGTACTGGTAGTTCCACAGATCGCTACCGTCGATCGCGGTGAAGACGCCGAAGCTGTCGGGGTGCAGGGTGAAGTACAGGTTCGCCAGCCCACGCCCGTGCACGTCGATGAAGTCCGGGCAGCGGAAGAGGAAGCTGACGTTGTCCCGCATGGCTCCCCGCCCGACGAAGCGCACGCCGAGCGCTTTGCGGACGACGCTGCGTCCGCCGTCGCAGCCGACCAGCACTCGCGAGCGGACCCGCCGCCGGGCGCCGGAACGGTGCTCGATGACCGCCTCGACCCCGGAGGCGTCCTGGGTGAACTCGGTCAGGGTCCAGCCGTAGAACGTCTTGGCGGCCTCGTACCCGCTGAGGTGGGAGCGCAGGATCGGCTCCAGCGCCTGCTGACCGATCTGCGTCTTGCCGTACGGGGACCAGTCGACCTCGGGGAAACGGTGGCTGTCCGCGCCACCGCGCATCTCGGCCCGGGACGCCGACCGGAAGCGGTGCAGCTCGTGCTTGGCCAGTTCGGTGGCGAACACGATGAAGTACGGATGGTCCGGGGGGATCGCGGCGTCCTCGACCGCGCCGGCGATCCCCCATCTGCGGAACAGCTCCATGGTCCGGGCACCGACGAGCGTCGCCTTGGGATGCTCGGTCTCCGACTCACGGGTCTCGACGACGGCGCAGGCGATTCCCCGCCGGGCCAGCTCGGTCGCCAGCGACAGGCCGACCGGCCCGCCGCCGGCGATCAGCACCGGTACGTCGAGCACCGGACCCCCGAGGGGCTTGCCGCCGGCCGGCGCCCGGTTCGCAGGAGCGTTCACGCCTTGGCCTTGTCGATGTAGGACCGGTCCAGGAACTCCTTCGGGTCGGCGATCCGCTTGATCATGCCGGCGCTGTGCATCAGCTTGACCGTCGAGACCCAGTCCTCCTCGATGAGGTCGAGCATCCCGCTCTCGCCCTTGTTGGCCGTCCACGTCGCGAGCTGGGCCGGGAACTGCTCGTCGAAGGTCTTGCGCTTCGCCTCCGCGTTGTACTTCTGCAGGGCATCGAAGACGGCGCCGCGGTTCTTCTCGTCCGCGGCGAACTTCATCCCGTTCAGCAGTGCGCGCAGGAACCGGACCGGGACGTCGCCGATGTCGGTCTTGGACGCCATCGTCCACGAGGAACCGGCCAGGCGGACGTGGTCCTCCGGTTTGAGTACCGTGAGCTTCTCGCCGGACTCCTCCTCGATGGCCTTGCGGACGTAGTTGTGCACGATCCAGCCGTCGACGTCGCCCTTGAGCATGAACTGGTATCCGGCGGCCCCGGCGCCCACCACGACCAGCTTGATCTCGTCGCGCTTGACACCGGCGGACTCGGCCAGCAGGTGCACCAGTTGCTCGGTGGCGCCGCCCTCGGACGCCACGCCGATCCGCTTGCCGCGCAGTGCGCCCGGTTCGGCGATCGGCTTCTTGCTGAGCGAGCCGATCTCCCAGATGTCGCTGTGCTGCACGGTCCCGATCACCTTGAGGGGAGCGCCCTCGTTGATGATCGCCGGTAGCGCGGTCCGGCCGGCCCTCGTGTAGTGGGCGACGCCGCCGATGATCGCCTGGAGTGCCGACGAGCTGCCCGTCCCGCTCTGCAGGTCGGCGTTGATGCCTTCTTTGGCGAAGAAGCCCTGATGCCCGGTCACGAGCATGTCGAGGAAGCTGACACTGAAGTCGGCCGGGGCCATGACGATCTGCTTGACGAGCGCCGCCGCGTTCGGATCGGCCGGCGAATCCTCGTCACCGCAGGCGGACAGGAGCGGGACCGCCATGAGCCCCGCGGCGCCCATGCCGAGGAACCGCCGACGGGAAAAGACGGAAGGAGCCGGACCGTTGCTCGTGCTGTTCTGAAGGAATCTGTGCTGAGACATGACTGCACCCTCTCGTCGCGAACCGCGACCTCTTGGTCCAGACGCTTAGCGCCGGGAGCTTCTGACCGAGTCGTGCCACGGGACCAGGACACGGTTCACCGCGATGATGGCCGAGTAGAGAAGGAAACCAAGGAGCGCGATCATGATGATCGCACCGAACACGCGGGCGATCTGCAGGTCGTTCTGCAGCATCACGAGATACCGGCCGAGCCCCTCGTTGCCGCCGAGGTACTGGCCGACGATCACACCGATCGTCGCCGTGACGATGGCCAACTGGGCTCCGGCCATGGTGTAGGCGAGCGTGTAGGGCAGCTCCAGCTTGCGGAACCGCTCCCATTGGCTCGCCTTCAGCGACACCATCAGCTCGTTGAGCGACTTCGGGATCGACCTGACACCGAAAGCCGTGTTGATGAGGAAGGGGAAGAACGCGCTCAGCGCGGCGATGACGACTTTCGAGAACGACCCGAAGCCGAACCACAGCAGGAAGAGCGGGATCAATGCAATCATCGGTACGACCTGGGAAGCCACCAGGAACGGACGGGTCATCCGCTCCAGCAGCTCCCACTTGCCGATGAAGAAGCCCAGGGGAATGCCGAGGACACACGCCAGGAGCAGGCCGAACACGATCTCGTAGAACGTCGTCCAGATGTGGCCGGTCCAGACATAGGGCGTGGTAATCTGCTCACCGAACGCCACCGCGACCTCTTTGGGCCGGGGCAGGACGAACTTCGACATATCGGTGATGACCACGTACAGGTCCCACGCGGCGATGAAAAGGATCACCAGGACCGGTGTGGAGATCCACGAGAACCGCGGATATCTTACCAGAGCCCGCCAGCGTCCGCCCTTTCGGGCCGGAGCCGCAGACTTCGGATACACAGCGGACGTTGATGCCATGCGAGCTCCGTTCAGTACACCGGCCTTCAAATCCGGGCTAAGCGCTGTAGATGGACGGCATGATGCTGCCCCGTTCACGTAGTCCGTCGATCGACTTGCGGAGCAGTTCCCGCCCTTCCTGCCAGTGCTGGATGGGAGAGTCCTTCCACATGTCGACCGGACGGTGCCGTGCGCTCTGGTACACATGCGCGAACATCTCCGGCATCAGCTGTGCCGCGAAGTTCAGGCCCATGCTGTTGCGCTCGAAACGCAGACGTTCGATATCGATGGTGCCGATCACCGTGGCCTCACCCGGCCCGCCGATCTCCGCGATCGTCGTGCCGTTGAAATCGATGACCTCGGAATGCCCGTGCGAACGCATGCTCGGCGGGATCAGTGTGCTCTGGCGTTGCGCGAACGCCAGATCCGGCGCGTCGGTCCAGATGCCCTCATCGGTCTTTGCGTAGTACGCCGCGTGGTTGGCCGACGCGAGGTAGACCTTGTTCTCGTAGGCCCGGGTCGCCTTCGCGCGCCGCCACGCCGGCCGGTGCGCGCCGTACGGCTCGCCGGTCGGGTGCAGGATCAGCTCCGCACCACGGATCATGAGCGAGCGTGCCACCTCGGGGAAGGTGACGTCGTAGCAAACCATCATCCCGATCCGGCCCAGCGGCGTGTCCGCCACCGGGAACAGCCCCTCCAGCCCGTACCGGTCCAGGTACTCGGACAGCACGTCGCCGGGGCTGGTGTTCGTGGCCCGGCCGGTCACGCTGCCGCAATGGATTTTCCGGTACTTCAGGATGACCTCACCGCGGTCGTCGATGAGGAACGCGGTGTTGAACCAGCGGCCAGGCCAGTCGGGGTCGACCTCGAAGGCGTTGCCGGCGATGTAGATGCCCTTCTCCACCGCGACTGCGCTGAGCCGGTCGATCTCCGGCCCGGGGATCGTCACGCAGACGGCCGTCATTTCCTCGACCGTCTCGAAGTGGTCGTAGCCCTGCAAGGAGAACTCGGGCAGCAGCGCCAGCTTGGCGCGGCCGAAGCGTCCCGTCGAGTAGTCGATCAGCGACAGGATCCGGTTGATGTTCGTCTGGATGACCTCGTCGCGGTCGTTCGCGTCCGTGATCTGGCGAATGGGGGACTGGATGCACGCGACTCCGTAAGGCGCGATGGCCACGACACACTCCCGTTTCTTCAGCTTGGTTGGTTCCGCCGGACCTGGTGTTGGCCCGAGCCGTGAGCGGCTCGCTCAGAAGGAGCGGGATGCCTACCGGTTGATTGCGCAAGCGTTGTTCCGATATGGGGAACGCCGTATCTGCTGCTGCTGTGACGGTAGGGGCTCGTCTGGAGATCCGTCAAGGCTTCCGCATCGATCGCGACGTGACAGTCGCCGTGATCGACAGCAGACCGGCGATCTTCCCCAACCGGGACGCCGGTGCGCGAAGCCTGCCGCAACCGGCCCCGATCAGGTATTTGCCGTCATGATGAGGTAGCCGCCCGACGTCGGTGCGGCCCCGAACTCACCGCCCGCGGGACGCACGCACCCACGCAACCAGCGGAGCCGGCGACGCACTGGCACCGAGTGCGCCGCGACGCGCGTTCCGCTGTGCGGTCCCCGGTAACTGCCTGGTTCCGCCGGCGAGATGCGGCGCTGTTCCCCCGGGACTCAGGCCGGGGTGCTGAGGCGCTCGTGCAGGCGTCGCAGCGCCGCGCTCGGCGAGCGCGTGGCCGCCTCCGGACGGCCGACCGCGTCCAGCAGCGCCCACGCGCCAGCGAGGTTCGAGGAGAGCATCGGGACGTCCACCTCCCCGGCCCGCCGGTCCAACGCCTCCAGACTCGGGGCTCCCGTTCCGACCACGAGCAGCACGGAACCGTCCGGACCGGGGAAGACGCCCGAGTCGAGCACCCGGTCGAGCACGTCCTGCACCTGGGCCGGGCCGAGGTCGTAGATCGCACCGGTGCCGGGGATCTCGACCACGTCGCGTACGGCGTACCCCTCGCTCCCCCAGAACAGCGCGCACCGCTCCGTCAGCCAGGACGGGTACGGGGACAGCAGCACCAGCGAACGGGCGCCGAGGCGGGAGAGCACGGTGCGGATCGCCCCGGCGGCGGTGACCACCACGGCACCCAGCCGCTGGCCGGCGTCGCGGCTCCAGCGCGCGTCCCCGCCGGCCCCCAGGGGGTAGGAGGAGCCGGTGCAGGCCACCAATGCCGCCTCCGGCTCGAGCCCTCGCAAGGTGTCCAGCGCAGGCAGCGTGTCATCGACGTAGTGCGCCAGACGGTCGGCCATGCTCAGGCCGGGCAGGATGGGCAGCCGGGCGACGTGCGGGACGACGTCGGACGGCAGCACCCGGTGCAGTTCCGGCTCGACGGTCGGATTCGCCGGCGGGACGACAACTCCGACGCGGATCAGGCCGCCGGACCTCGGGTGTGCGTTCATCGAAGCCCCCAACCGTACCGCTGGGCGGAACAGAGTTCTCTCAACAGCAACATGATCGGGAACTTAGCGCACGCCGGCACGGCTTCGCACGGGCTGAACGGCCAGCCCCGGCAGTGGCGACCGAGCCTGCACCGGCCAGCCCACGGACGGCCGAGCGCCGGCCTGAGCATGGACATATTGCGCCTGAGTAGCTAACCTGACTTAGGTATCGAGCTATGGTAGGGGTGTTCATTGATTGCATCACAGGTCGCCACCCTCGCAGTCCGGCTCTCCACGGAAGGGCTCGGGGAGGAGGCCCGCGCCGCCGCGACCGCCGCCCTCGAGGCCTGCCAACCCCGGGACGGCACGGCCTGCGGCGGGGACGCCGTGGTGGACGCCGCGATCCGCGACGCTGCCTTCGGCGCGGACGCCGGGTCGGCCGACCCGCTCACCCGGGCGCTGCGATACGCGGCGGACGCCCCCTGCGACGCGCGCTGGCAGTGGCGAGTCGTCGCGGCCGCCCTGGCCGGGCAGCCCGGCGGCGATCGGGCCGCGGAGGCGGCGCTCATCGGTGCGGAGGTCGCCCACCGGCTCGCGATGGCGCTCGACGGCCCGGTGTCGTCGGCGTGGGACGCCCCCGGCCGCGTCGGCGTGATCGGCGCGGCAGTCGCGGCCGGTCTCGCCGGTGGCGCGGACGCCGGCCAGCTCGCGTCCGCCGTCGCCATCTCGGCGAGCCTGACCAGTGGGCACCAGGTGCACGCCGGTACCCCGCTGGGACGCCTGCACCCCGGCTTCGCCGCCGCGGCCGGCGTGCTCGCCGCGAGCCTGGGCCGCCGCGGCGTGACCGGCTCCCCGACAGCCGTCGAGGGCCCCAGAGGACTGTTCCACGCGTACGGCGAGCGCGACGCCGCGGCCGGACTGCTGGACGGGTTCGGCACCACCTGGCACGTGCTCGACAGCCGGCCGGCGACCGCCGCCTGGGAACGCCCCGCCGAGCCGGCCGACCGCGACGGCGAAGACGACCTGACCGACCAGCTCGCCCACTTCGCGAGCGCCCTACGCCTCGACGACCTGCCGGAGCCGGTGCGGCATGCGGGCCGGCGGACCCTGGCCAACGTGGTGGGGCTCGCCGTCGACGCGGCGGGCCACCCTGCGGTCGAGCTCGTCGCCGCCACCCTGCGGGACCTGGACCTGTACGGCACCACCGCCGTGCTCGGGCGCGCCGAGCCGGTTTCGCCGTACGCGGCGGCGCTGCTCATGGGGTACGCGATGCACGTGGAGGACTTCGACGACACGCACCTGCGGACCGTCCTGCATCCGGGCGCGCCGGCGGTGGCGGCGGCACTGGCCGCCGCACAGGTGGCGGCGGCACCCGGCGTGGACGTGCTCGCCGGTGTGGTGGCGGGCGTGGAGGTGGGTAGCCGCCATCCCGTCATCGACGCCGCCATCGCGGTCCGGGCCGCCGGTCTGGTTGCTGCCGACATCGAACGGGTTGTGGCCACCGTACGGCCGGTCGTGCTGGAGGTGATGGGCGTCGCGGAGCCGCGCGACGGGCTGCAGAGCAAGTTCTCCGTCTACCACTGCTTCGCCGTCGGGCTGTTGGACGGAGGAGCCGGACCGGCCCAGTACAGCGACGCCCGCGCCACCGACGCCGCCGTGGTGGACCTGCGCCGCAAGGTCGAGGTGCTGACCGACCCGCAGATGCCCAAGGACGCGTGCCGGGTGGAGGTCGTGGACCGGAAAGGCGTCCGGCACCTGTTCGTGGTCGAGCACGCCACCGGCAGCGTGGCGGCGCCGATGACCGACGCCCAACTGGCCGACAAGTTCCGGCTACTGGCAGGACCGGTGCTCGGCGAGCGCGCGGAAGACCTCTGGCGGGCCGTGATGGCGCTGGACGAGGCAGAGCGGATAGCCGACCTCTTCGCCCTGGCGGTTCGGCCGTGAGCGCCCCCGAGGTCCTCCCGACTCTGGCCGCGAAGGCCAACCCCGGCCACACCGCCCTGGTCCTGGCCGACATGTGCGACGACGTCCTGAGCCCGCGAGGCAATACGGTCGAGGACGCACTCCCGCCCAGGTCTCCGGCGGCACCGGTCACGAGCCCGGCGCTCAACCAAGGTGAGCTACTTCAGGAAGCCGGGTCCAGGGGGTTGATGCGTCACAGTCGGGCCGGCGCGGACGACCGGGCCGCCTTGTTGCGCTTCGCCGGGTGCTCCTGCGCCGGGGCGGGCTGGGAGAGGAGGCTGGCGCGCAGGCTCTCACCCATCGGGGAGCCGGCCTTGATGCCGACGAAGAACGCCAGCACCACGAGCACCGCCTGGCGCTGGTCCTCGGTGAGCTGGCGGTGGAACAGCGCCGTATGGGCCTCGACCTGGTCGTTGATCTCGGCCAGGACCGGGCCGACCTTGGCGGTGGCGACCACGCGGGTCATCCGCTTGTCCTGGTCGGTGCGCTGCCGCTCGACCAGGCCGCGCACCTCCAGGTCGCGGATCAGCCGCGAGGCGAACGCGGGGGACCACGTCGAGGCGTTCGGCGAGCTGGCTGACCGTCAGCGGCTCGTCCATCACCCCGAAGATCTGGATGAGCGCCTGGTGCGCAAGGGGGTCGAAGCCGTGGTCCCGGGCCGCGTCCTCGACGATCCGGATCACCTTGCGGATCACGTACCGCGCCGTGGCGACCGCCTGGACATAGGTCTTCTGGTCGGTGACCCTGTCCTGGCCACTCTGCATCCAGGCCGCGAGCGCGATCTCGGTCTCGTTCACGTGCGTCCCTCCGCCGCCCATTAAGAACCTGACGTATCACACCAGAAATACGTACACAGGATCGTTATGCCGGCGCCATAGTACTCCGGCAGCGACACGAAGGCGGTACTCGACCGGACCGAGCGGGTCACGAGGCCAGCGGGGTGTACGTCCGGCGGCGTGAGGTGGCGCTCCACGGTTCGGCCGGCTTGTGACCCTGCTGCGCGGCCGCCGGGCCGGGCGGGGCGCACAGCAGCACGCCGGCGGAGAGGTACCGGCCGCCGCCTCGTACTCCCAGCCGACCGGCTCGGAGACGACGACGGCCTTGCCGTGCCGCCGCAGGGTCTCGAACGCGCCCCGCAGGTCCTGC
>NZ_JBFAIC010000042.1:0-101433 GCF_040654515.1 Dactylosporangium sp. NPDC050688 | reverse complement strand
GACCGGTACCGCGCCCAGCACGGCATCGACACCACCTGGGAAACCCGCGAACGCGTCGTCGTCGCCCTCACCGGCGGACCCGAAGGCGACACCCTCGTGCGGCGCGCCGCGCGGATCGCCGCCCGTACCAAAGGCGCGGACCTCCTCGCGGTCCACGTCATCCGCGGCGACGGACTCGCCGGCGCCGACCCCGCGAACCTCGCCCGCCAGCGGATCCTCGTGGAGACCCTCGGCGGCACCTACCACCAGGTCGTCGGCAACGACATCCCGGCCGCGCTGCTCGACTTCGCCCGCGGCGTCAACGCCACCCAGCTGGTCCTCGGCACCAGCCGCCGGCCCCGCCTCGCCCAGCTGCTCTCACCGGGCGTCGGGGTCACCACCGCCGCGGAGTCCGGCACGATCGACGTCCACCTCGTCACCCACGAGGAGGCCCGCCGCGGCCGGCTGCGCCCGGTGACGACCGGCGGACTGAGCCGGCGCCGGCGGCTGTCCGGGCTCCTGCTCGCGGTGCTGGGCCTGCCGCTGCTCACCGCAGGCCTCGACGCGTTGCGCGGTGAGCTGACGCTGCCGAGTGACATCCTCGCGTACCTGATGCTGACCGTCGCGGTCGCCCTCCTCGGCGGTCTCTGGCCGGCGCTGCTCGCCGCCGTCGGCAGCTTCCTGCTGCTCAACTACACGTTCATCCCGCCGCTGCACCGGTTCACCGTTGCCGAACGGGAGAACCTGTTCGCCCTGCTCGCGTTCGTGGTCGTCGCCGCCGCCGTGGCGACCGTCGTCGACCTCGCCGCGCGCCGCACCCGCGAGGCCGCCGCGGCCCGCGCCGAGGCCCAGACCCTGTCCACCCTCGCCGGCGGCGTCCTGCACGGCGACCGGCCCCTGCCGGCGTTGCTGGAACGGGTCCGGGAGACGTTCGCCCTGACCGCCGTCACCCTCCTGGAACGCCGCCCGGCCGGGGAGGCCGCCGCCGGGGCTGGTGGCGCGGAGGTGGACGGCGCGGGGGCGGGGCGCGAGGAAGTGGACGGCGGCGCGGGGGTCGGTGGGGTGCGGGCCGGGTGGAGCGTCGCGGCCAGTGTCGGTGACCGGCCGGCGGTGTCGCCCGGGGACGGGGAGACCGAGGTGCCGATCGACGAGGACCTGCGGCTGGTGCTGCGGGGGCGGACCCTCGCGGCGGCGGACCGGCGGCTGGTCGAGGCGTTCGCCGCGCACGCCGCGATCGCGCTGCGCCAGCAGCGGCTGGCCGAACAGGCGTCGACGGCCGGCACCCTCGCTGAGGTCGACCGGCTGCGCACCGCCCTGCTGTCCGCGGTCAGCCACGACCTGCGCACCCCCCTCGCCTCGGCCAAGGCCGCCGTCGGGGGGCTGCGCAGCCACGACGTCGAGTTCTCCGCCGAAGACCGCGAGGAACTCCTCGCCACCGCCGAGGAATCCCTCGACCGGCTCAACCTCCTGGTGGAGAACCTCCTCGACATGAGCCGCCTGCAGGCCGGCGCCCTCGGCCTGCACACCCGGCCGGTCAGCGTTGCCGATGCGGTCGCCGAGGCGGTCGAGGAGCTCGGCGGGGTCGCCGACGCCATGGGAACCCCCGACGCCGTCGGCGCGCCCGACACCGACGAAGACGCCGACCGGCCCGGTGCGGCGGGCGAGGCCGGCGGCCGGGACCTCGTCGCGGTGCGGGTCAGCGTGCCGCGGGACCTGCCCGAGGTCGTCGCCGACCCCGCGCTGCTCGCCCGGATCCTCGTCAACGTCCTGGCCAACGCGCTGCGGCACAGCCCGCCGGGGCGCCCGCCGCGGGTCAGCGTCAGCGAGCACGCCGGGGTCGTGGAGGTCCGCGTCGTGGACCACGGGCCGGGGATCGCCGACGAGGACCGGGACAGGGTGTTCCAGCCGTTCCAGCGGCTCGGTGACCGCGACACGTCCACCGGCGTCGGGCTCGGCCTGGCGCTGTCGCGAGGGCTGGCCGAGGCGATGGGCGGCACCCTGCTGCCCGAGCACACCCCCGGCGGCGGGCTCACCATGACCCTGACCCTGCCGGCCCTGACCGGGGACGCCGCTCAGAGGTCCAGGCGGTAGCCGAGGCCGGGCCGGGTCACGATGTGCCGCGGCCGGGCGGGGTCGCGTTCGAGCTTGCGGCGCAGGTTCGCGAAGTGCACCCGCAGGTAGTTCGTCTCCGTCTCGTACCGGGGTCCCCACACCTCCCGCAGCAGCTGCCGGTGCTCCACGACGGTGCCCGGGTTGCGGGCCAGGACCTCCAGCAGGTGCCACTCCGTCGGGGTGAGCCGCACCTCACCGCCGGGGCCGACGGCCCGCTTCGTGGCCAGGTCGAGCGTGAACGACTCGGTCGTGATCACCGACGCGCCCGGCGCCGGCGCCCCGCGGCGCAGCGCGGCGCGGATCCGGGCGAGCAGCTCGTCGATGCCGAACGGCTTGGTGACGTAGTCGTCGGCGCCGGCGTCCAGGGCGGCCACCTTCGACGGCTCCGCATGCCGCGCCGACAGCACGATGATCGGCACGGGACTCCAGCCGCGCAGGCCCTTCACGACCTCGATGCCGTCGAGGTCGGGCAGGCCCAGGTCGACGATCGCCAGGTCCGGATGGTGGTTGCCGGCCGAGATGAGGCCGGCCGTCGCGGTGGCGGCGGTGTCGACCTGGTAGCCGCGGGCGGTCAGGTTGACCCGCAGCGCGCGCAGCAGCGGCTCGTCGTCGTCGACGATGAGGATCCGGCTCACGGTCCGTATTGTCCTCCCAGCCCCGCGGGGTGCGCCGCACGCCGCCGGACCTCACCCGGCCCGGCGCGCCCGCGCAGCTCACCGGCGCCCTGAGCCGGGTCCGGGACCCGACAGCAGCGACAGGGCGGGCGCGGGGCGGGCGTGCTGTATCCATGGAGGGGTGGAGCAGCAGGTGATGGACGAGGTGGAGAAGCTCGGCACGATCATGTCGATCTGGGCGCACCCCGACGACGAGACCTACCTGGCCGGTGGGCTCATGGCGGCCGCCGTCGCCAACGGGCAGCGGGTCGTGTGCGTGTCGGCGACCGTGGGGGAGCACGGCACCGACGACCCGGTCGCGTGGCCGCCGGAGCGGCTCGGCCGGACCCGGCGCTGGGAGGCGGCCGCGGCGATGGCGGTGCTCGGCGTCACCGACCACCGTTTCCTGGACTACCCCGACGGCGGGATGGCCGCGCTCGACCCGGCCGGGCCGGTCGAGCGGATCGCCGGGCTGCTGGCCGGCGTCGCCCCGGACACGGTGCTGACGTTCGGGCCGGACGGCGGGACGTTCCACCCCGACCACCAGACGATCTCCGCGTGGGTCGGCGCGGCGTGGGACCGCGCGGGCCGGCCCGGGCGGCTGCTGCACGCCACGATGACCGCCGAGCACCTGGAGACCTGGGGCGAGCGTTACGAGCAGTGGCGCGTCTTCATGACCGACGAGCGCCCGGTCGGCGTGGCCGCCGAGGACCTGGCGCTGGACCTGCGCCTCACCGGCGCCGCGCTGGACTGCAAGATCGCCGCGCTGCTCGCCATGCACACCCAGGTCGCCCCGGCGGTCACGCTGCTCGGCATCGACGACTTCCGCGCCCTCAACGCAGGTGAGGCGTTCATCGAGGCGCGGGTGCCGTGACGAGTCCCAGCGCCGCCTCGACCAGGACCGTCTCGACGTCCCGGGCGCACCGTTCGATGGCGTCCGGGGTGTACCGGTGGGTGTCGCCCCACAGCGAGTAGTTCGCGTCGTCCTCGACGTGCAGGTACAGGGCGCCGTCGTAGGTGTCCTCGCGCACGCCCGATGCCGAAGCCGTCCACCACGACGTGGTAGTACATGACGAGGATGTGGGTGGGCGTACCGCCGGCGCGGACCACGGCCATGCGGACCGGCCACTGCGTGAACGGGTCGAAGGCGGTCGTCTGGTAGCGCACCCGGACCTGCTCGGCGACCTCGGCGGGGTCCCCGGCGGCGTCGACCACCTCGAGCGCGATCTCCCCGGCGGCGGACACGACCTGCCGCGGCGGCCCGCCGTCCACCTGCGACAGCCGGGTCCGCAGCGCCTGGTGCCGGCCGACGAGCAGCCGCAGCACGGCCGCGACCCGCTCGACCGTCTCGCCCTCGGCGGCGGGGACGGTGCCGCCGATGTTCATCGTCCGCCCGGTGTGGCGCATGAGGTCCCAGACGTCGCGCTGGCCCCAGGTCAGCTCCTCGGTGCCGGCGCCGTCGCCGTGGAACGCGACGACGACGTGGCTCGTCCTGTTGTCCACCAACGACTCCCGTTTACCCTCGGCCCGCCGCGAGCGTGGTGGCGGCGCGCCGGCGGTGTCAATCGGCGGGGCCGGGCAGGGCGGTCGCCGCCCCTGCCGCGGTGGAACTTTCATCCGGCGGGTCCCACGTGATCGCGGCGAACGAGCCGGACGGCGTGACGTGCCGGGTGAGCAGCTCGGAGATGACCGCCTTCGCCGGGCGGTCCATCGCCGGCCCGCCCTCGTCCGGCGGCGTGATCATGCGGGCGTGATCATGCGGGCGGGGGTGCGGTGCTGGCCCGCACGACGAGCTGGGTGGCCAGCTCCACCCGGGCGGGCTCGACGGCCTCGCCCACTGCCAGCTGCAGCACCATCCGGGCGGCGGTGGCGCCCATCTCGGCGAAAGGCTGCCGCACCGTGGTCATCGGCGGGCCGCACCAGCGGGTCACCTCGATGTCGTCGAAGCCGACCACGCTCACGTCGTCGGGGATGCGCCGGCCGAGCAGGCGGGCCGCCTCGTAGACGCCGAGGGCCTGCAGGTCGTCGCCGCACAGGATCGCGGTCGGCGGGTCGGGCATGGTGAGCAGCTGCCGGCCGAGCAGCGCGCCGTCGTCGAAGTGGAACCGGCCGTGCCGCGCCAGCGCCGGGTCCAGCGGCACGCCGGCGGCGTCGAGGGCGCCGCGGCACGCCTCGAGCCGGGCCCGGGCGCACAGGTACTCCATCGGGCCGGTGATGACGCCGACCCGCCGGTGGCCGAGGTCGAGCAGGTGGCGGGTCGCGGCGATGCCGCCGCTCCAGTTCGTGGCGCCGACCGACGGGATCGAGTGCGTCGGCTCGCCGGTCGGGTCGAGCACCACCATGGGCACGCCGCTGGCGATCAGCTGCTCGTACTGCCGGGCGCGGAACGCCGAGTTGACCGCGATGACGCCGGTCGGGCGGCGGGCGAGGAGCCGGTCGGCGGTGCGGCGCCCGCCCGGTGCCGGGCCCTGCAGGTCGGTGAACCCGACGGCCAGGCCGCGGTCGCGCACCACCTGCTCGACGCCGCGCAGGATCTCCATCGCGAGGTGGCTCTCCAGGCCGTAGAACGCGACCTCGACGCTCGGCGACGCGACCGCGGACTCGCCGCGCCGGTAGCCGTGCTCGCGCAGCAGCGCCTCGACCCGGTCCCGGGTCTCGACGGCGATGCCGGAGCGACCGTTCAGAACTTTCGAAACTGTCGGCGGCGAGACGCCGGCGAGCTGGGCGATGGCCGCGACGGTGACCTCGCCGCGCCGCCGCCTGCCGCCCGGGACTTGAGCTTTCGCGGGATCCACGGCGCCAGTGTATGGGAGCGTGACACGTTCGCGTCGAGTGAGATTCACGCCTCGGCATCGGTCGGAGTGTTTGGAAACATTTCCAACGGGGCGGTGCTGGCCCGCACCACGAGCGGCGTGGCCAGCTCCAGCCGGGTCGAGTCGAGCGGCTCGCCGGCGATGAGCGACAGCAGCATCCGGGTGGCCAGCCCGGCCATCTCGGTCAGCGGCTGGCGCACCGTGGTCAGCGGCGGGATGGACCAGCGGGCCTGCTCGAGGTCGTCGAAGCCGACGATGCTGATGTCGGCGGGGACGCGCAGGCCGCGCTCGTGCAGCGCCTCGTAGGCGCCGCGGGCCATCTCGTCGGCGCACGCGAAGATGGCCGTCGGCGGCGACGGCAGGTCCAGCAGCGCGAGGGTCTCCCGGTAGCCGGTGGGGCTGGTGAAGTCGCCGGTGCGCTCGTAACCGGCGGGGATTTCCAGGCCCGCGGCGTGCATCGCGGCGCGGAAGCCGTCCAGGCGGGCCCGGGAGCACAGCACGTCGCCGGGGCCGCCGATGACCGCGATGCGCCGGTGGCCCAGGCCGATGAGGTGCTCGGTGGCGGTGAGCGCGCCCGTCCAGTTGGTGGCGCCCACCGACGGCACGCTCGGGTCCGGCTGCCCGGCGGGGTCGACCACCACGACGGGGATGCCGTGCCCGGCCAGCATCGCCCGCTGGTCGGCGGACAGCTCCGACAGCACCAGCAGGACCCCGTCGGAGCGGCGCGCCGCCAGGTTCTCCAGCCAGCGGCGGTCCGGCGCGGTGCGGGACCGGCCGTGCACCGCGGAGACCACGACGCCGGTGCCGGCGTGGTGGGCGACCTCCTCGACGCCGGCCAGGATCTGCATCGCCCACGGGCTGCCGAGGTCGACGAAGACGACGTCGATGAGGCCGACGGTGCGCGCCGGGACCGCCCGGCGGGGCAGGTAGCTGCGGCGGCGCAGCAGCTCCTCGACCCGCTCCCGGGTCGCCGGGGCGACGTCGCGCCGCCCGTTGAGCACCTTGGAGACGGTCGGCACGGAGACGCCCGCCTCGGCGGCGATCTCCGCCATGGTCGCCCTGCTGTGCCGCGTCATGCCGCCCCCGTCCTGGTGAAGCTCAGCGCGAGTCTACGTCGAAAGTTTCGGCGGCGGGCAGCCGGGCGCCGAGCCAGTCCAGCTGGTGCCGCACGTGCACCGCGTCGCCGCCCTCGTGCCCGTTGAACGGGTAGGTGTGCATCGTGCGGTCCTGCGTGCCGTAGGCGTGGTACGCGGCGAAGGCGGTGCTCGGCGGGCAGACCGTGTCGCGCAGGCCGACGCCGAAGTGCCCGGGCGCGCGGGCCCGCCGGGCGAAGCTCACACCGTCCACATAGGACAGCGTGTGCCGGGCCTGGGGCTCCGCGTCGCGGTGCACGGCGAGATACTGGGCGATCTCGCCGTACGGCGAGGCGTCGGTGAGCGTGACGGCCCGCGCGATGTGGCACAGGAACGGCGCGGTGGCGAGCATCGCGGCCAGGTCCGGCACCAGGCCGGCGACGGCGACGGCGAGCCCGCCGCCCTGGCTGTTGCCGGCGACCGCGACCCGCGCCGGGTCGACGCCGGGCAGGGCGCGCACCGCGTCGACGGCCCGCACCGCGTCGGTGATGAGCCGCCGGTAGTAGTAGTCGTGCGGGGACAGGATGCCCTGGGTCACCGGCCGGTGCCCGCCCGGCGCGCCGGCGTGCGGGTCGGGGGTGTCGCCGCCGTTGCCGTACAGGTCGCCCTGGCCCCGGTTGTCCATGAGCAGGTGCGCGTAGCCGGCGCAGACCCAGGTGAGCCGCTCGTGCGGCAGGCCGCGGCCGCGCCCGTACCCGGCGTACTCCACCACGGCCGGCAGCGCGCCGGGCACCCCGGCGGGCCGGCTGAACCACGCCCGGACCGGAGCGCCGCCGAAGCCGGCGAACGTGACGTCCCAGGTGTCGACCAGCCGGAGCCCGGCCGTCACAGGCCGGGCGGAGCGCACCGGCGGCGCCGCGCGGGCCTCGCCGAGCGTCTCCTGCCAGAACGCGTCGAAGTCCGCCGGTGCGGGCACCGCCGGTGCGTAGCGCTCCAGCTCCTCGAGCGGGAGATCGAACTGTGCCATGGCTCCTCGCGGGTGTCGAACGAACGTTCCTGAACCTTCCACTGCCCCGGGGCGGTGCCGTCAGCGCAGGTCATGCGGCGTTGAAGTGGTCCTTGACAGGGTGTCGCGAAGAAATCTACATTACCCGATGCCTGGCCGATTGTTTCCGAAACTTTCGGTGTTTGGAAAGGATCGGGGATGAGAACTCAGCGGCGGCGCACCTGGCGGGCCGCGGTGCGCCGCGACTGGCAGCTGTACTCCCTGGCCGTGCTGCCGCTGCTGTTCTTCGTGGTCTTCCGCTACCTGCCGATGGCCGGCAACGTCATCGCGTTCCGCCGGTACCGGCCCGGCGGCGACCTCTTCGGCGACACCTGGGTCGGCCTGCGCTACTTCAAGATGTTCTGGCACGACCCGACGTTCTGGCACGTCTTCACCAACACGCTCGTGCTGGGCGGGCTCACCCTGCTGCTGGTCTTCCCGCTGCCGATCGTGCTCGCCCTGCTGCTCAACGAGCTGCGCACCCGCTGGCTGAAACGGTTCGTGCAGACGATCTCCTACCTGCCGCACTTCCTGTCCATCGTGGTCGTCGCCGGCATCGTCATGCAGCTGCTCGCCCTCGACGGCGCGGTGAACGCGGGGCTGCGCGCCGTCGGCGCCGACGCCGTGCCGTTCCTGCAGCAGCCCGGCTGGTTCCGCACCATCTACATCTCCTCGGAGATGTGGCAGACCGTCGGCTGGGGCACCATCCTGTACCTCGCCGCGCTCACCACCGTCGACCACGAGCTCTACGAGGCGGCCCGGATCGACGGCGCCGGCCGCTGGCGGCAGACCTGGCACGTGACGCTGCCCGGCATCCGCCCGACGATGGTGACGCTGCTGATCCTCAACATCGGCACCTTCCTGTCCGTCGGGTTCGAGAAGGTGCTGCTGCTGTACAACCCGCTGACCTACCCGACCGCCGACGTCATATCCACCTACCTGTACCGGGTCGGCGTCGTGTCCGGCAGCTTCAGCTACGCCGCCGCGATCGGGCTGTTCGAGTCGCTGATCGGCCTGACCCTGGTGCTCACGGCCAACTGGATCTCCCGCCGCACGGTCGGGGCGAGCCTGTGGTGACCACCGACCGGACCGCCGGCCGTGACACCGGCCGGGCCGCCGACCGGGCCACCGGGCGTGACACCGGACCGGTCGCCGGCCGCGACACCGGCCGGCGGGTCTTCCAGGTCGTCAACGCGCTGATCCTCACCGGCGTCGTGGTGCTGACGCTGTACCCGTTCGTCAACGTCGTGGCCCGCTCGTTCAGCCAGGAGCAGTACATCCAGGCGGGCGAGGTCAACCTGCTGCCCCGGGGCTTCAACGTCACCACCTACGAGGTGGTGATGTCCGACCCGGTGTTCTGGACCAACTACCGCAACACCGTCGTCTACACCGTCGTGGCCACCGCGATCTCGATCGTGCTGACCACCTGCTACGCGTACGTGCTGTCCAAGCGCCACCTCAAGGGCCGCGGGCTGCTGGTGGCCGTCGCCGTGTTCACCATGTTCTTCAACGGCGGCCTGATCCCCAACTACGTGCTGGTCAGCGGCCTCGGCCTGCGCAACACGATCTGGGCGGTGGTGCTGCCCAACGCCATCAGCGTGTTCAACCTGCTGGTGATGAAGGCGTTCTTCGAGGGCCTGCCGGTGGAGCTGGAGGAGGCCGCGGCCGTCGACGGGCTCGGCACGTACGGCATCCTGTGGCGCATCGTGCTGCCGCTGTCCAAGGCGGTCATCGCCACGATGCTGCTGTTCTACGCGGTCGCCTTCTGGAACTCGTGGTTCCCGGCGTTCCTCTACATGGACGACGCGGACCTGTTTCCGGTCACCATCTACCTGCGCAACCTCATCGCCGGCTCCACCGGCGGGTCCGACATCTCCACGCCGTCGGACACGGCGCTGCAGATCGCGGCGAACATCCAGGCCGTGACGATCGTGCTCACCGCGCTGCCGATCATGCTCGTCTATCCGTTCATCCAGCGCTACTTCGTCTCCGGGGTCACCCTCGGCGCTGTCAAGGGATGACCGCGCCGCCCGGAGCCAGACAAGGAGTCCCCATGCATCAGGTATCCAGGCGCGCCCTGTTCGGCGCGTGCGGCGCCGCCGCCCTGGTCGCCCTCGCCGGCTGCGGCGGCGACGACGACCCGGACAAGGGGCAGGACTACACCGGGCACCGCGACGGTGCCATGGACGCCTACGGCCTCGGCCAGCAGTTCACCGCCACCCAGCCGCTGAACTTCTCCATCATGATGCTCAGCAACGCGGCGTACCCGTACAAGGCCGACTGGCTGTTCTTCAAGGAGCTCACCAAGCGCACCAACGTGACGCTGCAGGCGACCGTCGTGCCGGGCAGCGACTACAACCAGAAGCGCAGCGTCATGGTCGCCGCCGGCGACGCCCCGATGATCATCCCGAAGACGTACCACCCGGACGAGGAGGCCTACATCGCCAGCGGGGCGATCCTGCCCGTCAGCGACCACCTCGACCTGATGCCGAACTTCCGCGACCAGATCGCGAAGTGGAACCTGCAGTCCGACCTCGACGCGCTGCGCCAGGAGGACGGCAAGTTCTACCTGCTGCCCGGCCTGCACGAGGACGTCTGGTCCGAGTACTCCCTGGCGGTGCGCACCGACGTGCTGCAGCAGCTCGGCCTGCAGGCGCCCAAGACGTTGGAGGACCTGCGCACCGTGCTGCGCGCGATGAAGGCCGCTCACCCCGACGTGTACCCGCTGTCGGACCGCTGGAGCAGCCCGCCGAACCCCGGCGCCAACAGCCTGCTGTCGCTGGTCGGCTCCGCGCACGGCATCATGACCGGCTGGAGCTACCAGCACACCAGCTGGGACGACGCGGCGAAGGCGTTCGTCTACACCGGCGCGACCCCGCAGTACAAGCAGATGGTCGAGTACCTCAACTCGCTGGTTGCCGAGAAGCTCATCGACCCGGAGAGCTTCACCCAGTCCGACGACATCGCCAAGCAGAAGTTCGCCAACGGCAAGTCGTTCGTGATGAGCTGCAACGCCCAGACCCTCATCAACGAGCTGCGGCCCAGCATCGCGAAGATCCCCGGCGCGACCGTGGTGAAGATCCCCGCGCCGACCGGCCCGATGGGCGACACCAAGGCCGGCAGCCGCCTGGAGAGCGGCGTCATGATCTCGGCGAAGGCCCGCGACAGCAAGAACTTCGTCGCCCTCATGCAGTTCATGGACTGGCTGTACTACTCGCCGCAGGGCAAGCTGTTCGCCAAGTGGGGCGTGGAGGGCACCACGTACACCGGCAGCGTCGAGGACGGCACGTTCAAGCTCGCGCCCGACGTCAACTGGGGCGGGCTGAACCCCACCGGCACGAAGAACCTCCAGGTCGAGTACGGCTTCCTCAACGGCGTGTTCATCTACGGCGGCAGCACCAAGCTGCTCAACTCCCAGTTCCCCAAGGAGGAGCAGGCGGTCCAGGACGTGATGAACGCCCGCAAGAACCGGCCGCTGCCCCCGCCGCGCCCGCTCAACGCCGACGAGCGGGAGCAGGCGACGCTGTGGGAGACGACGCTGAAGGACCACGTGAACCAGCAGACGCTGAAGTTCATCCTCGGCACCCGCCCGCTCAGCGAGTGGGACGCCTACGTGAACGAGCTCAAGGGCAAGAACATGACCCGCTACATCGAGATCGTGAACGCCGCCTACAACCGGTACAAGAAGAACCACGGATGACCGGGAGGCTCGGCGACGCGTGGCGGCACTGCATCGGTGCCGGCCGCTTCGACCTCGCGCTGCGCCGCGACTACCAGGACTCCCTGGCGCTGCTGCAGCGCGAGATCGGGTTCCGGTACGTCCGCCAGCACGGGCTGTTCAGCGACGGCATGGGCGTGCACCGGCCCTACGACCACGGCGGGGCGCGGCACGTGCTGCACGCGTTCACCTACGTCGACCAGGTCGTCGACGCCTACCTGGAGCTGGGCGTCCGGCCGTTCGTCGAGCTCGGGTTCACCCCGCCGGGGCTGGCCTCCGGTGACCAGACAGTGTTCTGGTGGCGGGGCAACGTCACCCCGCCCAGCTCCCGCGCCGAGTGGGCGGCGCTGGTCCGCGCCACCGTGGCGCACCTCGTCGACCGGTACGGCATCGAGGAGGTGCGCCAGTGGCCGATCGAGGTCTGGAACGAGCCGGACCTCGACGTCTTCTGGCAGCACGCGGACCAGGACGCCTACCACGACCTGTACGAGGCGACCGCGGCCGCGGTGAAGGACGTCGACGCCGGGCTGCAGGTCGGCGGCCCGGCCCTGTCACCCGGCGCGGACGACGGGTGGCTGCCGCGGTTCGCCGAGTTCGTGACCGCGCGCGACGTGCCGGTCGACTTCGTCAGCCGGCACGCGTACACCTCCGGCGCGGCCCAGCACGTGCCGTTCGGCGTGCACCAGACCCTCGCGCCGGCGGCGACGCTGCTGACGCAGTTCGGCGCGCCGCGCAGGCAGCTGGCCGGCACCCCGCTGGCCGGCCTGCCGGTGCACATCACCGAGTTCAACTCCTCCTACCGGCCGGACAACCCGGTGCACGACACCGCGTTCCACGCCGCCTACCTCGCGCCGGTCGTGGCCGCCGCGGGCGACCTCGTCGATTCGTTCTCCTACTGGACGTTCTGCGACGTGTTCGAGGAGAACGGCATCCCGGTGTCGCTGTTCCACGGCGGGTTCGGGCTGCTCACCCATCGCCAGATCCGCAAGCCGACGTTCCACCTGTACGCGTTCCTCGCCCGCATGGGCGACCAGGTCCTGGCCCGCGGCGAGGACCACCTGGTGACCCGCGACGGCGACGGGCGGGTCACCGTCCTGGCCTGGGCCCCGGTCGACCACACCGGGCTGGGCCCGCCGGTCGCCGGGCACCGGGTCCGGCTGTCCGTGCCGGTCGGGCCGCCGGGCACCACCACGGCGTACGTGGCCCGCTCCTCGGTGTCGGAGGAGGCGGGCAACGCGTGGGCGGCCTGGCGCGAGATGGGCAGCCCACGCTCGCCCCGCGCCCGGCAGCTCGACGCGCTGCGGGAGGCCGCGGAGCCGGCCCGGCGGCACCACGCCGTGCCCGTCGCCGCCGGCCGGGCCGGGCTCGACCTGACCCTCGCCGCGCACGAGGTCACCCTCGTCGAGGTCACCGCCGTGCACGACGAGACCCCGCCCTGGTGGGACGACGACCGGCTGCTCGGCGCGGGTGGCCCGTGATGCGGCGGTTCGGCACCGGGCCCCTGTCGCGGCTCGCGGCGCGCATCTACACGCTGCTCGTGGTGGAGGCGGCGCTCGTCGCCACCACGGCGCCCGGCCTGGTGCTGCTCGTCCTGCTCGACCGGGACGCCAGCAACGTCCCGCTGTTCGTGCTGTGCGCGCTGCCGGCCGGCCCGGCGCTGTCGGCCGCCCTCTACGCGCTGCACCGGCAGCCGGCCGACCTCACCGACCTGCGCCCCGCCGCCGCGTTCGGGCGCGGCTACCGGCGCAACGCGGGCGCCGCGCTGCGGGTCTGGGTGCCGCTGCTGGCGGTCCTGGCCGTGGTGGCGGTGAGCCTCACCCACCGGGAGGCGGCCGGTGTACCGGTGTGGTGGTCGGCGCTGCTGGTGGTGCTCGCCGCGGTGGCCATCCTGCTCGCCCTCGCCGCGCTGGTCATCGTGTCGCTGTTCGAGTTCCGGCCGGTCGACGTGCTGCGCCTCGCCGTGCACTTCGTGGCCGGCCGGCCCGCCGTCGCCCTCGGCACCACCGGGCTGCTGCTCGCGGCCGCCGCGGTCACGATGCTGACCTCCGAGGCGGTCCTGCTGCTGCTCGGCTCGGCGTTCACCGCCGCGCTGCTGTCCGTCACCCGGCCGATGATCAGCGGCATCACGGAACGGTTCGTGGCGTGAACCCCCGCCCGGACCCCCGCACGGACGGGCCCTCCTCCGCGCCTTCCGGCGCGCCCTTCCAGGTGCCCGGCTGGGTGCCCGGGGTCCATCCGGCCTGGCTGCCGCCGTCGGCGATGCGGTCCGTCGGCCGCCGCCGCGTCCAGGTGCACGGCGACGGGCCGCTCGTGGCGACGGTGCGCGCGGAGGTCGGGCAGGCCCAGGCGCACCACGGCGGCGCCGGCGACGGCCCGCCCGACCTCGTCCTGGCGCTCTCCCCGGCGGAGCCGCCGGACGCCTTCGCCGTGTCCCGGGCGGCGGGCGTCACCACCGTCGCCGCCGGGGACGGTGCCGGGCTGCTGTACGGGCTGTTCCACGTCGCCCGGCTCGGCGAGGCGGCCTTCGGCGAGCCGTTCCCGCCGCGGGCGCACCGGCCGGCGTACGAGCGGCGGATGGTGCAGCACTGGGACAACGTCGACGTGCACCCGGTCATGGGCCAGGTCGAGCGCGGCTACGCCGGCGGGTCGCTCTTCTGGGACGACGGCGCGCTGCGCGCCGACCTGACCCGCGCCGCCGCCTACGCCCGGCTGCTCGCGTCCGTCGGCATCAACGCCGTGTCGGTGAACAACGTCAACGTGCACGCGACCGAGGCGCTGCTGCTGACCGACCGGCTCGGCGACGTCGCCACCCTCGCCGAGGTCTTCCGCCCGTACGGGATCCGGGTCCACCTGTCGGTGAGCTTCGCCGCGCCGGCCCGTGACCTCGGCACCGCCGATCCTCTCGACCCGCGGGTGGCGGCCTGGTGGGCGCTGGCCACGGACCGGGTCTATGAGGCGGTCCCCGACTTCGGCGGGTACGTGGTGAAGGCCGACTCGGAGGGGCAGCCCGGCCCGTTCGCGTACGGCCGCAGCCACGCCGACGGCGCCAACGTGCTCGCCGCCGCCATCGCCCCGCACGGCGGCGTCGTGCACTGGCGGGCGTTCGTCTACAACCACCGGCAGGACTGGCGCGACCGCGGCACCGACCGGGCCCGCGCCGCCCACGACCACTTCGCCCCGCTCGACGGGCAGTTCCTCGACAACGTGGTGCTGCAGGTGAAGCACGGCCCGATCGACTTCCAGGCCCGCGAGCCGGTGTCGCCGGTCATCGCCGCCATGCCGGGTACGCGGGTCGCGGTCGAGCTGCAGGTGACCCAGGAGTACACCGGCCAGCAGCGGCACGTGTGCCACCTCGGTCCGATGTGGAGCGAGGTGCTCGGCTTCGCGCCGTGGGGCGCGGACGGGCCGGCGGTCGCCGGGATCGCGGACGGGCTCACCGGGGTCTCCAACGCCGGCGACGACCCGTTCTGGACCGGGCACCCGCTGGCCCAGGCGAACCTGTACGCGTTCGGCCGGCTCGCCTGGGACCCGCACCTGGACCCGGTCGGCGTGCTCGACGAGTGGATCGACCTGACGTTCGCGCCGGACACCACCGCCGACCCCGGGCTGCTGCGCGGCACGCTGCACGCCGTCATGGACGATTCGTGGCGCACGTACGAGCGGTACACCGCGCCGCTGGGCATCGGGTTCATGGTCCGGCCCGGGCACCACTACGGGCCCGACGTCGACGGCTACGAGTACACGCCGTGGGGCACCTACCACTTCGCCGACCGTGACGGCGTGGGCGTGGACCGCAGCACCGCCACCGGCACCGGCTTCGCCGGGCAGTACCCGCCGCCGTGGTCGCGCGTCTACGGCTCGCCGCGCGAGTGCCCCGACGAGCTGCTGCTGTTCTTCCACCACGTGCCCTACGGCCACGTCCTGCACGACGGCACCACCGTCATCCAGCACATCTACGACACGCACTTCGCCGGCGCGGAGGAGGTGGCGCGGATGCGGCGGCTGTGGTCGCGGCTGCCGGCCGGGCTCGTCGACCCGGCCGTGGCCGAGCGGGTCGCGGAGCGCCTCGACGAGCAGCTGCGCAGCGCGCGGGAGTGGCGCGACCAGATCAACACGTACTTCCACCGCAAGTCCGGCGTCCCCGACGCGCACGGCCGCCGCATCCACTGACCGGTCGTGCCGCCGGGCGTGCAAGGTACACGCCCCCCGGCGGTGCGACCTGCGACATCGGGGTGTTTGGAAACATTTCCTCGATGACCGCGATCGATTTCTGCCACGCTCGTCGCGGCGCGCCACCCCGCCCGATGGGAGACACCGATGACCATCAGACCGCCCCGTTCCAGACTCCGCCTCGCCGCCGTGGTGCTCACCGCCGCCGCGACCTTCGCCGGCGGGCTCACCGTCGCGACGCTCGCCGGCACCGCGGAGGCGGCCCTCACCTCCACCGTCGAGGACGAGGGCGCCGACTGCCCCGTGCCGGCGCTGCCCGACGCCGGTGCCCTGCCGACCAACGCGAAGCTGCCCGACCCGTTCAAGCGCCTCGACGGCAGCCGCATCGCCACGAAGTCCGACTGGCGGTGCCGGCGGGAGGAGGTGAAGCGGCTGGCGGAGAAGTTCGTCTACGGCGAGAAACCCGCGAAGCCGCAGAGCGTCACCGGCACCGTGTCCAGCACCGGCGTCGCCGTCAACGTCACCCACAACGGCCGCAGCTCGAGCTTCTCCGCGCGGGTCGAGCTGCCCGGCGGCACCGGCCCGTTCCCCGCCGTCGTCGTCCTCGGCGGCTTCGGCGCAGACACGGCCGCCATCAAGGCCGCCGGCGCCGCCGTCATCAGCTACGACCCGTACGCGGTCGGCAAGGAAGGCACCCCGCGGACCAACAAGCAGGGCGCGTTCTACAGCATCTACGGCGCGACCAGCAGCACCGGCCTGCTGATGGCGTGGGCGTGGGGCGTGAGCCGCATCATCGACGTCGTCGCCCAGTCCGACGGGCGGATCCTCAAGGCCGACGCCATGGGCGTCACCGGCTGCTCCCGCTTCGGCAAGGGCGCGTTCGTCGTCGGCGCGTTCGACCAGCGCATCGCGCTGACCATGCCGATCGAGTCCGGCAGCGCCGGTGTGCCGATCTTCCGCGGCATCCCGGGGGAGGGCGCGCAGAGCCTCAGCAGCGCGTACGGCGAGCAGCCCTGGCTCGGCGACGCCTTCGGCACGTTCACCGGCAACCCGAACCGGCTGCCGGTCGACACGCACGAGATGGTCGCGATGGTCGCGCCGCGCGGGCTGTTCGTCATGGACAACCCGCACATCGCCAACCTCGGCCCCAGATCGGCGAGCGTGGCCGCGCTCGGCGGCGCCGAGGTGTACAAGGCGCTCGGCGCCGGCGCGAACATCACCTACTGGTCCGACGTGCAGGACGGCACCCACTGCGCCAACCGGCCCGAGTGGCGCACACCGCTGCAGCAGCACATCGCGAAGTACCTGCTGCGCACCGGCAACGAGCCGGGCGCGATCCGCATCTCCAGCCGGGCGCTCGGCCGGCTGTCGGACTGGAGCGACTGGCAGACCCCGGTCCTCGCCGACGGCGAGTCCCCGTCGCCCTCGCGTTCGGTCTCCCCGTCGGCGTCCGTCTCCCCGTCGGTGTCGGTGTCCCCGTCCGCGTCGGCGTCGCCGTCCGGGCCGGTGTCGCCGCCGCCCGGGCAGGGCTGCACGGCCGTCGCCACCGTGCAGAACGCGTGGGACGGCGGCTTCGTCGCCTCCGTCAGGGTGACCGCCGGCGCCGCACCGATGTCCGGCTGGAGCGTGCGCCTCGCGCTGCCCAACGGCGCGATCACCAACCTGTGGAACGGCCGGCTGTCCGGCACCACGGTCACCAACGCCACCTGGAACGGGGCCCTGGGCGCGGGCGCCTCCACCGAGTTCGGCTTCCAGGGCACCGGCTCGGCGACCGGGCTCGCCGCGACGGGCTGCACCGCCGCCTGACCCACGCCGGCGGGCGTTCAGGCCCCCTGCGGCGCCCGCCTTTCCCGCGCCGGCGGGTGCTCAGGCCTCCTGCAGCGCCCGCCGGATCGCGGCGGCCACGTACTCGGGGTCGCGCTGGTCGTGCAGCACGATCACCGCGGTGCCGCCGTTGCCGTTACCACCACTGCCGTTGCCGACACCGTTGCCGAGACCGTTGCCGACACCGTTGCCGCCGTCGGGCCCGGCGGCGCCGGCGGCCGGCTCTGGGCCCGCGAACAGCGCCACGACCTGGGCCATGGCCGCGTCGAGCTCGGCGGCCGGCTCGGTGGTGTCGCGCCGCAGCCACCGCCGCAGCACGTGGTTGTGGGCGGACACCACGGCGGCGGCCATCAGCTCGGCCCGCAGCGCCGCGCCGGGGGCGGGCCCCATCCACTCGGCGATGAACTCCCGGAACAGCCGCTGGTACCGCGCGACGCTGGCGATCTCCCGGTCGCGCAGCGTCGAGATGCGGCTGGTGAGCGCGTAGCGCCGGCGGGCCCGGCCGTCCTCTTCGACGTACCGCAGCAGCACCAGCCGCACGGCCTCGGTCACGGCCACGATCGCGGTGTCGGCGCTCGACGTGGCGAGGCGGTCCTTGACGGCCGCGAGGAGCCGGTCGTGATCCGGGAAGATCACGTCCTCCTTCGACCGGTAGTGGCGGAAGAGGGTGGTCCGCCCGACGCCCGCGCGGTCGGCGATGTCGTCGGCCGTCGTCTGCTCGTAGCCACGCTCGTCGAACAGTTCGAGGGCGGCATCGACAAGACGGTCTCGTACAGGAATCCCGGTCACGGTCCCATCCTCGCGCATCCGCTCTGAGCTGTTGCTTTCCGGTTTCGGTATCCGGTACCGTCACAATGGTACTCAGTACCGCTCGGCTTGGGGAGGGCACATGGTCCTGACGTTTCCACCCAGCACCGCGGCCACCGGGCTCGCCGCCGACCCGGTGCTGCGCTCCACAGACCTGTTCCGCAGCATCGACCCGGGCGCGGCCGCGGCGCTCGCCGCCGAGTTCGAGCCGGTCCACGCCGAGCGCGGCACGGTGCTGTTCACCGAGGGCGACCCCGGTGACCGGCTGTACATCGTGCTGAGCGGCAAGGTGAAACTCAGCCGCCGCGCCCGCGACGGCCGCGAGGGGCTCATGGCGCTGCTCGGCCCGACCGACCACTTCGGCGACTTCGAGCTGCTCGACGGCGGCCCGCGCGCCGCCGCCGCCACCGTCGTGTCCGACGCCCGCCTCGCCGTGCTGCCCAAGCCGGTCCTGGACCGGTGGGTCGCCCTGTACCCGCACGTGGCGGAGCAGCTGCTGCGGGTGATCGCCCGCGGCATCCGCGGGCACCGCGCGGCCGTCGACGACCGGCTCTTCAGCGACGTGCCCGGCCGGGTCGCCAGCCGGCTCATCCAGCTCTCGCAGCGCTTCGGCGTCGCCGAGGGCGGCGCCACCCGGGTCGTGCACGACCTCACCCAGTCGGAGCTGGCGCAGTTCGTCGGCGCCTCCCGCGAGTCGGTGAACAAGGTGCTCGCCGACTACGCCGCCCGGGGCTGGCTGCGCCTGGAGCACAAGTGCGTGGTCATCATGGACAACGCGCCGCTGGCGCGGCGCGCGCAGCACGGCCGGCGGCGCTGAGCTCTACTGTGGTCCGGTGGACCTGGAGTTCAGCGGCGAGGTGTGGTTCTGGCGCGGCCCGTCACCGTTCCACTTCGTGACCGTGCCCGCCGACGAGTGCGCCGCGCTGCAGGCCGCCGCGGGCCTGGTCACGTACGGCTGGGGGATGGTCCCGGTCGCGGCACGCATCGGCGGCACGCACTGGAAGACGTCGCTGTTCCCCAAGGACGGCGGCTACGTCGTGCCGCTGAAGGACCGGGTGCGCCGGGCCGAGGAGATCGAGCTCGGCGACACCGTCACGATCCGCCTGACCGTCGCGGTGTGACGTCCCGCGGCGGAGCGCAGATCACAGGGGCCAGGTGTGCAGCGCCTGGTCCAGCCACGGCACCACGAGCAGGATCGTGGGCAGGACGAGGATCGCGGCGGCGAGGGCGTAGACGGCCGCGCTGAGCCGCCCGTCCGTGCCCGGCGCGTCCGGTGCGAGCCGGTCCAGCCGCCATCGGCGCTCCCGCTCGGTGTCGCGGCCGTCGCCGTCGAGCTCCAGGTCGCCGACCGTCCCGCCGAGCGCCTGCAGCGCCTCCCGCAGCGGCGCGGTGCCGTGCCGGCGGCGGGCCGCGTCGTCGGCGAGGCCCTCCAGCAGCAGGTGCACCGCGTCGAGCGGGGCGCGGCTGCGCAGCGGGGCCGGCACCGCCCGGTAGAAGGCGGTGAAGGACTCCATCACCACGTCGTGGCGGGCCCGCAGGTGCGCCCGCTCGTGCGCGAGCACCGCCGTCACCTGCGGTGGGTCCAGCACCCGCAGCGTGCCCTGGCTCAGCACGATGCGCGGCGAGCGGCCCGGGACGCAGTACGCGAACGGCAGCCCGCCGTCGAGCACCCGCAGCGCGCCGGCGGGCACCTCGGCGTCGAAGGACGCGTGCTCCTCGGCCCGGTCGAGCAGGTCGGCGATCAGGCGGTGCCGGGCGCGGCGGACCCTGGACCGGTACGCGACCAGCCCGACCGACACGAGCAGCCGCACGACGATGACGGCGGCCACCGCCAGCGCCGTGACGAGCGCCGCCACGGCCAGGGTCTGGTCGGCGCCGCGGGCCCGCACCAGCTCCTCGGGCCCGGCGAGCACGACGCCGAGGGCACACAGCACGGCGGTCAGCGTGACCGACTGCCAGAGCACGACGGCGGCGCCGGGCGCCCGCGCCGTCCAGCGCGCCCGCGCCAGGGGACCGGGCACGACCAGCGACAGGGTGAGGCCGAGCGCGCCCAGCAGGAGCGCGGTCACCGGCCTTCGGCGGCCTTCAGTGCGGCGGCGAGCGCGGCGGCACCGGCCGGGCCGACCCGGCCGACGAAGTGGGCCAGGGCCGCGTCGCGGGCCGCGCCGTCCGGTGCGGCGCTGAGCGCGTCGAGCATGAGCGCCGCGGTCATCTCCTCGCGGGTCTGCGCCGCCGCGTACCGGTAGGCGCGGTCCGCCTTCTGCTGGGTGACCACGCCCTTCTTGGCCAGCCGGTCCAGCACGGTCATCACGGTCGTGTACGCCAGGCCGCGGTCCGGGTCGAGCCGCTCGTGCACCTGGCGGACCGTCAGCGGCTCGCCGGCGTCCCACAGGCGCGCCATGACCTCACGCTCAAGATCTCCCAGTCCGGCCATGCCCCAAGTGTAATCCGAATTACGGTCCGCGTCGTACTACGGCACGTAGTATCTACTACGACGTGTCGTAGATGGGGGAGTCAATGGGACTCGACGTGCTCGACCTGACCCGGCTGCAGTTCGCCGTCGTCACGATCTACCACTACCTGTTCGTGCCGCTGTCGATCAGCCTGTCCGCGGCCACCGCCGGGCTGCAGATCGCCTGGATGCGCACCGGCCAGGACCGGTACCGGCAGCTGACGCTGCTCGTCGGCAAGCTGCTGATCGTCACCTTCGCCGTCGGCGTGGTCACCGGCCTGGTCCAGGAGTTCCAGTTCGGCCTGGCCTGGAGCGGCTTCGCCCGCTTCTACGGCGACGTGTTCGGCCCGACCCTCGCCATCGAGGGCATGCTGGCGTTCTTCCTCGAGGCGACGTTCCTGGCCCTGTGGTACTTCGGCTGGGACCGGCTGTCCCGCCGGGTCCACCTCGCCACCATCGTGGTGGTCGCCGTGGGCACGCTGCTGTCGGCGTTCATCATCCTGGCCGCGAACTCGTTCATGCAGCACCCGGTCGCCTACGAGCTCGACCCGGTCACCGGCCGCGCCCACCTCACCAGCTTCCGCGAGCTGCTGCTCAACGAGGTCAACCTCGCCGCGTTCCCGCACACCACGGCCGGGGCCGTGATGGTCGGCGGCGCGCTGCTGCTCGCCGTCGGCGCCTGGCGCGCCTGGCCACGCCGCCAGCCGCTTGAGGACGGTGACGCCGCCGCCTTCGGTACCCTGGCCCGGGTCGGCGCCTGGATGACCGTGGCCGGCGGCGCGCTCACCGCCGTCACCGGCGACCACCTCGGCAAGGTCATCACCCAGGTGCAGCCGATGAAGATGGCCGCCGCCGAGGCCCTCTACTCCACCACGACCGGCGCGCCGTTCTCCCTGTTCGCGGTCGGCGGCCCCGACGGCGGCGAGCCGTTCTTCAGCGTCGAGATCCCGTACCTGCTGTCGATCCTCGCCTACGGCGACCCGAACGCCACCGTCGCCGGCATCGACGACCTGCAGGCGCAGTACAGCGCCGCATACGGCGCCGGCAGCTACATCCCGATGGTCCCGGTGGCGTTCTGGACGTTCCGCGCGATGATCGGCGCCGGCATGCTCGCGATGCTGTTCGCCGCCCTCTACCTGTGGCGCACCCGCCGCGGCCGGCGCCCCGCCGGCTGGATCGTGCGGGCCGCGCCGCTGCTGCCGCTGCTGCCGGCCGCCGCGAACAGCCTCGGCTGGATCTTCACCGAGACCGCCCGGCAGCCGTGGATCGCGTTCGGCCTGACGAAGGTCGCCGACGGCATCTCCCCGGGCCTCACCAGCGGCGAGGTGCTCGCGTCCCTGCTCGGCTTCGCCGCCGTCTACGGCATCCTCGCGGTCGTCTGGCTGCGCCTGGTGCGCCACCTCGTGCGCCGCCCGCTCGGCCCGCCCCGCGCGGCCGAGGAAGCCGCCGCCGAACCGGCCCTGAGTTACTGAGGAGGCTCCCATGGATCTCGTCGTCATCTGGTACGCCCTGATCGTGCTCTGCTGGGTGCTGTTCTTCGTCCTGGAGGGCTTCGACTTCGGCGTCGGCCTGCTCAGCCCGCTGCTCGGCCGCGACGAGCACGAACGCGCCGCCGCCGTGCGTACCATCGGCCCGTTCTGGGACGGCAACGAGGTGTGGCTGGTCGCCGCGATCGGCGTCACCTTCGCCGCCTTCCCCGGCTGGTACGCGGCCCTGCTGTCCGGCCTGTACCTGCCGATGGTGGCGATCCTGCTGCTGCTCGCCGGGCGCGGCGTGGCCCTGGAGTTCCGCGGCAAGCACGACGACCCGCGCTGGCGCCGCCGCTGCGACGCCGTCCTCGCCGCCTGCTCCGCCGGGGTCGTGCTGCTGTGGGGCGCCGTGCTGACCGTCTTCGTGCGCGGCCTCGCGCTCGACGCGGGCGGCGAGGTCACCGGCGGCGGGCTCGGCCGCACCCTCGCGCCGCTGCTCACCCCGGCCGCCGCCCTCGGCGCGCTGCTCGCCCTGACCGCCGCGGTGCTGCTCGGCGCCACGTTCCTGACGCTGCGCACCACCGGCCCGGTGCGCCGCCGGGCCGCGCTGCTGGCCCGCCGGGTCTCCCTGGCCGGCGCCACCGTCGCGCTGCTCGCCGCCGGCGGCGCGGCCCTGACCGGGGCGGCCGGCACCGCCGCCGTCGCCTCCGTCGCCGCGCTGGCCCTCGCCGGGCTGGCCGTGCTGGCCCGCCGGCCGGGGACGCGGTGGGAGGCGGCGTCGTTCGCGCTGACCGCCGCCGCCGTCGCCGGGGCCGTGGTGGCCGCGCTCACCGCCAACGGCGACGTCGTGCTGCCCAGCACCCTGTCCGGCGCCTTCTCCCTCACCATGCACGACGCCGCTGCGACCGGCTCCACACTGCGGCTGATCAGCGCCGCCGGGGTCGTCGTGCTGCCGGGGGTGCTGGTGTACCAGGCGTGGTCGTACCGCGTCTTCCGCCACCGCGTCGCCAGCGAACGGGTCGCCTCGTGAGCGGTCCAGGGGGCGGCGTGCGCGGGCGGGTCGCGCGCGGGCCGGTCGACCCGCGGCTGTTGCGGCACGCCCGTTCCAGCCGGGCCGGGATCGCCGTGCTCGCCACGATCGGTGCCGCCCAGGCCGCCGCCACGGTGGCGCTCGCCGTGATCCTCACCGGCATCGTCGTCACCCTCGCCGGCCCCGGACCCCGTGCCGTCGGTGCCGGGCCGCTCGCCGCGCTCGCCGGGGTGTACGCCGCCCGGGCCGCCCTCACCTGGGCCGAGCAGGTGGCCGGGCACCGCACCGCCGCCCGGGTCACCGACGAGCTGCGCCGCTCGGTGCTGCACGCGGCGCTGCGCCGCGGGCCCGCCTGGGTCGCCGGGTACGGCACCGGCCGGCTCGTCGCCGTGCTCGGCGGCGGCCTCGACGCGCTGCGGCCGTGGTTCAGCGGGTACCTGCCGTCGCTGGTCCTCGGGGTGGCCCTGCCGCCGCTCGTGGTGGCCACCATGCTCGTCGCCGACCCTGCCTCGGCCCTGATCGTGCTGGTGACCCTGCCGCTGGTGCCGCTGCTCGGCGCCCTCATCGGCTGGGCCACCCAGCGGCGCGCCCAGGACCGCTGGCAGGCCGGCGCGCGCCTGGCCGGGCACTTCCTCGACGCCGTGCGCGGCATCGCGACGCTGCGCCTTTACGGCCGCGCCGAACGCCAGATCGCTGCCGTGCGCCGGATGACCGACGGGCACCGCGCGGCGACCGTGCGGGTGCTGCGGGTCGCGTTCCTCTCCTCGACCGCGCTGGACCTGGTCGGCACGCTGTCCGTCGGGCTGGTCGCGGTCGAGGCGGGGCTGCGGGTCGCCGCGGGCCGGCTCGACCTCGGCCCGGCGCTGCTGGTCATCCTGCTCGCCCCGGAGGCGTACCGGCCGCTGCGCGAGGTCGCGGCCCGCTTCCACGCCAGCGCCGACGCGGGCGCCGTCATCGCCGACGTCGACGAGATCCTGACCCCGGCCGGCGGGAGCGCTCCGCCGCCGGCCGCGGGTGACGACGCGCCGGGTGTCGTGGCGGCGGGGCTGCGGGTCCGGCACGCCGGGACGGCCGTCGACGCGCTGTCGCTGCCGTCACTCACCGTCCACAGTGGAGAGTTCGTCGGGCTGCGCGGGCCGTCCGGGGCGGGGAAGACCACGACGCTGCGGGTGCTGGCGGGGCTGCAGCCGGTGCTGGCCGGCAGCTTCGAGGTCGGCGGCCGTCCCCTGTACCTGCCGCAGGACCCGACCCTGCCGCACGCGCGGACCGTGGCCGAGGCGGTCACGCTCGACGACGAGGAACGCCCCGGCGACGGCGTGCTCCTCGACGCGCTGCGGACGGTCGGGCTCGACGCGGAGGTGCTCGCCATGCCGGGCGGGCTGCTGGCCCCGCTCGGCGAGCGCGGCCAGGGCCTCTCCTCGGGCCAGCGGCAGCGGCTCGCCCTCGCCCGGCTGCTGCGGCAGGCCGCCACCGGCCCGGCTGTGGTGCTGCTGGACGAGCCGACCGCCCACCTGGACGCGGCCGCCGAACGCCTCGTCATCGGCGAGCTGCGGGCCCTGGCCGAGCGGGGCTGCGCGGTGCTGGTCGTCGCGCACCGGCCCGCGGTGCTCGCCGCCGCCGACCGCACCGTGCTGATCACCCCGCCGCCCGCCGCCGCTGTACCGGTGGAAGACGCCGGTCTGCCGTTGACCGCGGCCGGGCCTGCGGTGGCCGGAGCCGCGACGGTGGGTGGGCCTGCGGTGGCCGGAGCCGCGACCGTGGGCGGGGAGCCGGATCGGTCGTCGCGGGCGGGCGGCGGGCTCGGCCTGGTGCGGGCGGCGGGGCGGCGGCCCGTCACGGCGGTCGCGCTCGGGGCGGCGTCCTGGCTGGCCGGCATCACCCTCACCGGCGCCGCGACGTGGCTGATCGTCCGGGCCGCCGGGCTGCCGCCGGTGCTGACCCTGTCCGCGGCCGTCGTCCTGGTACGCGGCAGCGCCGTCGCCCGGCCGCTGCTGCGGTACCTCGAACGGCTCGTCTCGCACGAGGTCGCGTTCGCCCGGCTCGGGACGTGGCGGGCCGAGGTGTACGCCGACCTGATCCCGCGGGTGCCCGGCCCGGCCCTGCACCGCCGCGGCGACCTGCTCACCAGGGTCGTCGACGACGTGGACGGCCGGGTCGACGGGGTGCTGCGGGGAAGGCTGCCCGCGTACGCCGCCTGGGGCGCGACCGCCGTGGCCGTGGCCGTGGCCGCGCTGGTCTCGCTGCCGGTCGCCGCCGCCCTCGCCGCGGGCGCCGCCGTGGCGGGCGGGCTGGCGCCGTGGCTGGCCGCCCGGCACGCGGACCGGACCGACGCCGCCACCGGCCGAGCCCGCGCCCGGCTGCGCGACGCCGTCGTGGAGACCGTCGAGGGCGTCGAGGACCTCGCGGTGCGCGGCGCCGCGGCCGCGCTCGCCGTCCCGGACCGGCGCAGCCAGGCCCTGTCCCGCCTGGAGTCCGGCGCCGCGGCCACGGCCGGCGCCGCGGCGGCCCTGGCCCACCTGGGCTGCGGCGTCGCCGTCGTCGGCACCGCCCTGGCCGTCGCCAGCACCGGCCGGCACCCGGCCGAGACCGCCGCGATCCTGCTGCTCGGCGCGGTCGCCCTCGCCGAACCCGTGCTGACCCTGCCCGCCGCGGCCGTCGCCCGGCGCGCCGCGGCCGGTGCCCGCCGCCGCCTCGCCGCGCTCGCCGCACAGCCGCGCCCCGCCGCGGCACCGAGCCCCGCCGCGCAGCCAAGCCCCGCCGCAGCACCGAGCCTCGCCGCACAGCCGCGCCCCGCCGCGGCGCCGAGCCCTGGTGCGCAGGCAAGCCGCGCCGCGCAGCCAGGCCTCGCCGCGCCGGCGCGTACCGAGGCCGCGGGCGGCACCGGCGAGGACGTCACGGTGTCGGTCGAAGGGCTCACCGCGGGCTGGGACCCGGCGCGGCCGGCGGTCATCGACGGCCTCGAGCTGCGGCTGCCGCCGGGGCGGCGGGTCGCGGTGCTCGGCGCGTCCGGCAGCGGCAAGTCGACCCTCGCGGCCGTGCTGGTGCGGATGCTCGACCCGCGCGGCGGCCGGATCCTGCTGGGCGGCACCGACCTGCGCGACCTGCCCGACCCGGTGCTGCGCCGCACGGTCGGCATGGTCGGCGACGCGGCGGACCACGTGTTCGCCACCACCGTCCGGCAGAACCTGGCCCTGGCCCGGCCCGCCGCCACCGACGCCGACCTGCGCGCCGCCCTCGCGGCCGCCCACCTCGGCCCGTGGCTCGCCGGCCTGCCCGACGGGCTGGACACCTGGCTCGGCGAGGGCGGCGCCACGATCTCCGGCGGCCAGCGGCGGCGCCTCGCGATGGCCCGCGCGCTGCTCGCCGGCCCGGCGCTGCTGGTCCTGGACGAGCCGACCGAGGGCCTCGACGAGCAGGAGGCGGCGGCGCTGATGACCGACCTGCTCACCGCGGCGACGGGCCGTGCGGTGCTGCTGCTCACCCACCGCCGGGACGGCCTCGAACACGTCGACGCCGTGTACGACCTCACCGGCGGCCGCCTCACCCCGGCCCCGGCCCCAGTGCCGGCCTGACCCCCTTGCCATGAAAACGGCCGGCGCGGCCGCAGCCCGCGCCGGCCCGCCGTGGCGCGACCGCGGAAACTTTCACGGCCCGGACGGTGGCGGGGGCGGCCGCGGTTGACCGCGGTGACGGGCGGGGCTAGCTTGCCGTGTCGAAGCGCATCGACACAGGTCACTCACTCTGCCAATTGCGGTCCGTGGGGCGGCCTGCCTCAAGGAAGGTCGTGCGGGTATGCGTAGGCGCACCGCAGTTGCCCTGTCCGCCGCGACGATCGGCGCGGCCGCCACCGGCGTGCTCGTCACGGGGCGGTGCCCAACGCCCGCAACGTCGCCGTCGGCGGGCACACCTGGAACGTGTACCGCGGCTCGAACGGCGCCAACGCCGTGTTCTCGTTCGTGCGCACCAGCACCACCGCGTCCGGTACCGTCGACGTCCTCGCGGTCATGAACTGGCTGCGCACGCAGGGCTGGTGGGGTGACGTGACCGTGGGCCAGGTCCAGTTCGGCTTCGAGCTGACCGGCACCGCCGGCCGCTCCTCGTTCACCTGCAACAGCTTCTCGCTCGACTACAGCTGAGCCGCGACGGGCGGGCCGCTCAGGCGATGCCGTGCTGCCTGGCGATGGCATCGACGGCGTTCTTGGCCTCCAACAGGCTCGCGCCCGTCGCTTCGCGGTACGCCTTGACGGCATGCACCTTGCGGCCGGCGAGGAGCTCCAGCATGACGGCGTCGGGCTCGTCCTCGCGCAGGCCGAGGTGGGCGATGACCAGGTCCAGCTTGCGCTCGATCGCGGCCAGCCGGCGGGCCTGATGGTCGGCGGCGGCGCGGCGGCCGCTGCCCACGACCAGCAGCACGAGGATGAACGGCAGGAGCACCACGACCGGCAGCAACGATTCCATGCCCATCATTGAACACCGCGCCGTCACGCCGCCGCGGGCTCGGTGCCGGGCTCCAGGGCGGGCTCCAGGGCGGGCCGGCGCACGCCGCGGACCAGCAGGTAGCCGACCATCCACAGCTCACCGACCGTCGCCGGCACCACCAGCAGGTCCCCGGCTCCTGCCAGCCCGGGCGTGAGGTAACCGAGGAACGCGGCGAGCACGTACCCGACGCCGCCGGCCACCAGGATCCAGCCGAGCGCGCGCGGCATCCACCCCGACCGCAGCACGCACCAGCCCATCGGGATCAGCCACAGCCCGAAGAAGATCCCGCCCGCGCTCCACAGGCCGCCGCTCACCAGGTACAGCAGCTGCACACCCGCCGCCGCGTCGCCGAACGGGTCGCCGGCCAGCTGCACCGCCGCACCTAGCAGCGCCGCGCTGACGAGGATCAGCACCGCGTTGACCAGGCCGAACGCGGCGATGCCGGCCGCCGCCGTCCCGTGCGCGGTGCGGAACAGCCGGTGGAACCACACCGCGGCGAGCGCCTGGGTGAGCACGACGAGCAGCTCCAGGGCGACGCCGGTGCGGGCCAGCGACTCGTGCGCCACAAGGTTGGCCAGGGTCGCCGCCGGGTCGCCGTCGACGAACAGTCGCGAGCGCACGAGCAGGAACCCGAGCCCGCCGGTGACGGCGAGGCCGAGATAGAGCAGGCCGGTGACGCGGGCGGTGCGGATCAGCGGATGCATGAGGGGCTTCCTTCGCAGGCCAGGACAACCTTACCTCGTAAGGTAACCATACGTTGTAAGGTAGCGGCAAGAGGTGAAGGGAGCACCGGTGGCACGCAAGGCGACCCGGCCGCCGCTCAGCCGCGAGCGCGTCCTCGCGGCGGCGGTCGCGCTGGCCGACGGGCACGGCATCCAGGCGCTGACCATGCGCCGGCTCGCCGTGGACCTCGGCGTCGAGGCGATGTCGCTGTACTACCACCTGCCCGACAAGGAGACGCTGCTCGACGGCGTCGCCGAGACCGTCGTCGGCGAGATCGCCGCCGCGGTCGAGCCGCTGACCGGCGGGCCATGGCGGGAGGTGCTGCGCCGGCAGTTCCTCGCCGCCCGGGAGGTCATGCTGCGCCACCCGTGGGCGCCGGGGCTGCTGGGCACCCGGCGGAGCGTCCCGGCGGCCGTGTTCGCGTATTACGACGGGATCCTCGGCACGCTCGTCGGCGGCGGGTTCAGCTACCACCTGGCGCACCGGGCGCTGCACGCGTTCGGCAGCATGCCGCTCGGTTTCGCGCAGGAGGTGTTCAGCCCGGCCGCGGCCGGCGGCAGCATGGACGTCGAGGCCACGGAGGCGGAGCTCGCCGCGATGGCGCAGCGCATGCCGCACCTGACCGCGATGGTCGCCGCCGAGGTCCACGCCGCGGCGGACCCGGCCCTGGGCTGGTGCGACAGCCAGGTCGAGTTCGAGTTCACCCTCGACCTGCTCCTGGACGGGCTGGACCGGTTGCGCGGCTGAGCCGCCGCCGCTGGGTAGGGTGGCCGGGTGGAGTATCGCGCGCTCGGCCGGTCCGGTCTCATGGTCTCCGTGCTCACGATGGGCACGATGACGTTCGGTGGGAAGGGCGGCTTCGCCGCCGTCGGCGCCACGGACGTGACGGAGGCCCGCCGCCAGGTCGACCGGTGCCTCGACGCCGGGGTCAACCTCATCGACACCGCCGACGTCTACTCGACCGGCGAGTCGGAGCGCATCGTCGGCGAGGTGCTCAGCGGGATGCGAGGCCGCCGCGACGACGTGCTCGTCGCCACGAAGGTCCGCATGCCGATGGGGCCCGGCCCCAACGACGCCGGGCTGTCTCGCCAGCACGTCATCGCCGGCTGCGAGGCGAGCCTGCGCCGGCTCGGCACCGACCACATCGACCTCTACCAGCTGCACGAGTGGGACGGCGTCACCCCGCTGCAGGAGACGTTCGAGGCGCTCGACCTGCTGGTGCGCGCCGGCAAGGTCCGTTACGTCGGGCTGTCCAACTACGCGGGCTGGCAGCTGATGAAGGCGGTCGGCACCGCCGTGCAGCACGGCCTGCCGCGCCCGGTCAGCCAGCAGATCTACTACTCGCTGCAGGCCCGCGACGCGGAGTACGAACTGATCCCCGCCGCCGTCGACCAGCGCCTCGGCGTGCTGGTGTGGAGCCCCCTGGCGGGCGGGCTGCTGTCGGGTAAGTACCGGCGCGGCCAGCAGGCGCCGGCGGGGTCCCGGCACCTCTCCGACTGGGACGAGCCGCCGGTGTACGACCAGGACAAGCTCTACGACACGGTCGAGCTGCTCGTCGAGATCGGCGCCGGGCACGGCGTGTCGGCCGCGCAGGTCGCCCTGGCCTACATCCTCGGCCGGCCCGCGGTGACGTCGCTGGTCATCGGCGCCCGCACCAGCGAGCAGCTCGCCGACAACCTCGCCGCCGCGGACCTGGTCCTCAGCGACGAGGAGCGGCACCGGCTCGACGAGGTCAGCGCCGTCAAGCTGCTGTACCCGTACTGGCACCAGGCGAAGACCGCGCGGGACCGGCTCTCCCCGGCGGACCTGACCCTGCTCGGCCCGCACCTGTGACGCGCCGTCACCCCTTGACGTAGGCGCGGGGTGACGGCCCAGCCGCCATCCCGCCCCCGGGGCGTCAGCAGATGTAGTAGCCGTCGCGCCCGGCGGCCTGCTCGTTGAAGGCCGCGAACCGCTCGACCCACGCCGTCACCTCCTCGACGCCGGGGTGCTCGTCGTAGAACGACAGCAGCTCGCCGGCGACCTTGGCCTCGACGGCGGCACGCAGTCGCGCGGCGACGAAGGCCGCCTCGGCCGCGGTGACGTGCCCCTCGTTGTACTGGAAGCGCCGCGCCCGCAGCGTCTGCTCGCCGGGCTCCAGGCCGGGCGTGGCCAGCGCCTGCTCGAAGCCGTCCCCGCCGATCGCCCCGGCCTCGATCATGATCAGCCGGACGTAGTTCATCTGCTCGCCGTTGAACGCGCACGGGGTGCTGGCGTAGCCCTCGTCGGTCGGCGGGTCGAAACTGAATGCATATCCCATGCCGCGGCACGATAGCCGGGGCCCTCCACCGCCGGCCGTCAGACGTCCGCGTCGATGTGGACGGTGCCGGTGTCCACGTCACACACCTCGATGGTCCCACCGGCCATGGTGAAGTCGACGTTGTACTGGTGCCCGGCGCCCGCGCCGTCGGTCAGCGTCACGTTGACCAAGCCGGTGCCGCCGGGCGTGTGCCGCGAGGAGACCGGCTTGACCTGCCACGGCCGCGGGTAGGCGGCGAAGCCGGCCCTGAGCTCGTCGGCGGTCGGCGGCGTCGCGGCCGGCCCGGCGTCGCACCAGTGCGACGCGGCGGCGGCGTAATCGGCGCGCTCCAGCTCGCCGAAGAGTTCCTCGACGGCGACCTTGATGTGCTTGCCGTCGCCGGCGCCGAACGGGTCCGCACCGGGGAAGCTGCAGCCGGTGAGGGCCAGGGCGAGGCAGGCGGTCAGGGCGAGCTTGCGCAGCATGCCGTCACCGTATGCGCCGGCGGCCCGCAGCAGGGTCGGGCCGCCGACACCCACCGCGCGTCGTGGGTCACGCCGTCGCAGCACCGGCTGAGCGCCGGTCGCCGGTGCGCCGCCCGGGAGGCGGGCGGCGCACCGGCCGGTGCCGGCCGCGGTCAGCGGACCGGCACGTCCACGTAGGACCCGCCGGCGACGGTGACCGTGCCGCCGGGCGCGTTGGCGTCGTAGTACAGCGGGTCGACCGTGTCCACCACGAGGGTCAGCGCGTGCCCGGCGGGGACGTCGTACGCGGTCGCCGACAGCGCCACGTCGACGCTGCGGCTGCCGCCGGCGGTGCCGAGCCACGTCACCGGGGCGTGCGTGACGAGCTTGGCGTTGCCGAGGCTGTCCAGGTCGTACAGGTACGCGACCACGGTGCCCTGCGCGGCGGTGCCGGTCAGGTTCAGGTGCACCTTCGGCACGCCCCGGATGCGCAGCGGGGTCGAGGGCCGCTCGGAGGCCCACACCCCGGCGCGCAGCCGGTCCACGGTCGGCAGCCAGATCTGCGGCAGGACGCCGGTCAGCGCGGCGGCGCCGTTGGTGAGCAGCACGACCCCGCCGTCGGCGGTGGTGTTCAGCTCCGCCGGCAGGCTCTTGCTCCAGCCCGTGCTCGGGGCGCCGCCGAGCAGGCCGGTGCCGTCCCACCAGCGGATCTGGCCCAGGCCGTACCGGCGGACACTCCCGCTGAGCGAGGACCACGCGGGAAAGGCCTCGGTGGCGGCGTTGTGCGGCTGCACGAGCACCCCTGGCTCGCCGGAGATGCCGGTGTCGATCCCGGCCAGGTACTGGTCGAACCAGCGGTACGCGCTGCTCCACACGGCGTTGGGCAGGCCGGCGACGCCGGTCAGCTCGGCGATGGCGTGGTCGCCGGGGCGCAGCTCGAGGCGCTTCGGACCGGCCAGCCGGCCGTAGAAGTCGACCAGCTGGTTGGGTGGGAAGATCGAGTCGCCCCACGAGTTGGCGATGAGCACCGCCGGGCGGTTGGCGTTGATCGCGTCGAGGTAGGTCGCCGCCGAGCGGGCGCCGGCCCACGCCATGATCTGCGCGACGTTGCGGTTGGCGTTGAAGTCGTCGAGCTTGCCGGACAGCTCCGGGCCCGCGTTGCCCAGCAGCGCGGCGGCGAGTTGCAGCAGCCCGACGGACTGCCGGTGGCGGGTCTGGTCGCCGTACAGCGAGTACACCAGGTCGGTCCAGCCGCTCATCATGACCACGGCCCGGATGCGCGGGTCGAAGGCCGAGCCGAGCAGGCTGATGCCGGCGCCGTAGGAGATCCCCGCCGCGCCGATGCGCGACGGGTCGGCGGCGGTGTTCGCAATCGTCCAGTCGATGACCTTCGACAGGTCGGCCATGTCCTTCGGCCCGGCGGTGTCGATCTCGCCGCCGGAGGCCCACCAGCCGCGCGGGGTGTAGGAGACCACGACGTAGCCGCGGCCGGCCAGGGTCCTCGCCTGCGCGACGTACTCCAGGTCGTTGAGCCCCCAGCTGGCCGGGAACACGATCGCCGGGTACCGGCCGGCGGCGGACGGGGCGATCACGTTGGCCTTGAGGACCACGCCGCCGGAGCCGGTGACGTCGACGAACCGGAACCCGGTCGTCGGCACGGGGGCCGCGGCGACCTGGGTGGCGGCAACCGGGGCGGCGGCCGGGGGAGCGGCCGCGGCCGCCGCCGGGTCCGCCGCGGTGAGCACGGCGGCGGCGAGCACGGACAGCAGGCAGACGGGCAGGGGTGTTCGGCGCTTCGCCATGCGCGCTCCTTCGGAGGCGGGGTGGGCCGGGGCGGGGTCGGTCAGGCGGGTGCCTCGGTGGCGGGAGCGTAGAAGCGGGTACCGAGAATTTGAAGTTCATGACATTATCGTTACTTGTCGGTAACATGTGTTGCTGCGATGCCGCTCGGGAGGGTGTGGCCGGTGCTGTACGGAGCCCAGACGCCGCGTCGCCGGGACGCGCAGCGCAACCGCGCGGCCATCGTCGAGGCCGCCTCCGAGATGATGCTGAGCCGCCGCACCACCGTGCTGATCCCGGAGATCGCCCGCCGGGCCGGCGTCGGCCAGGCGACCCTCTACCGGCACTTCCCGGACCGGCAGGCGCTGACCGCCGCCGTCGTCGCGCACGAGCTGGCCCGGCTGGAGGCGTACGTGGCCGCCAACGCCGACCGCCCGGCCGCCTTCCGCGACCTGCTCGCCGGGCTGCTGCGCACCCAGATCGCGATGCGCCCGCTGGTGCTGTACGTGCGCCGGCTGGACCGGGCCACCCGCGACCGGTACCAGCAGCGCATGATCGCCACACTCACCGGACCGCTGCGCCGCGCCCAGCAGGAGGGCCTCGTCCGCGCCGACCTCGCCCCCGCCGATCTGGCCCTGCTGTGCACGATGGTGGAGGGCGTGGTGGAGACGGCCGACGCCGACGCCGCGACCCGCTCCATCGACCTGATGCTCGAAGGCGTGTGCGTCACCGGACCGGCGGCGCAACCGCGGCCGTGAGCACCGGCACCGCCGCCGTGCCGCGGCGGGTCAGGTAGGGCGGGTCAGACGGCGCTCAGCGCCAGGTCGCCGGTGCGGCCGGAGCCCTCGGCCAGGACCGGCTCGGCCTGCCAGGCGGCGAGCAGCGCCGGGTCGGCCGGGGACTGTCCACACAGGACGTACCGCTGCGGCGCCATCGCGGCGTGCCGCCCGGGCAGCGCGGCCAGGCACCGCTCGTGCGCCTCCTGCGCGGTGGCGGGGCCGCCGGCGACGTAGGCGGTGAGCGGGACGCCGTCGACGCCGGGGAAGACCCGGCAGACCGCGGGGGCGAGGGCGTCGTCGAGGAGGCGCTGGACCTCGGCGACGTCGACCCAGCAGTGGTCGATGTGCAGCCAGCCCGGGGGCCGCTGGATCGGTGCCAGCCCGAGCGCGCCGACGATGCCGGCGTGATCGAGGTCGCCGCCGGCCGCGGCGATGACGAGCCGCTCCAGGGCCAGCAGCAGCGACTCGGCCTCCGCCGGGCTGACCCGGGAGGTGTCGCCGGTCCAGACCCGGGCGATGAGCGCGCCGTCGACGCTGCCGAGGTCGAAGCGCAGCAGGATGTCGGTGGCGGGCAGGTCGACCCACTGGGTCTCGGTGGCGGGCGCCAGCGCGATGTCGCGCAGGGACCCCGGCGCCGGGGCGCGGGTGTCCATCACGATGCTGTTGAACATCGGCTCGAACGTGGGCGCGATCCCGCGTTCGGCGACGATGCGGGTCGACTGCTCGTGCTGGCGGTGCACGTCGTACGCGCCGTGCAGGCCGGCCTGCAGCACCGCGCCGAAGCAGCGGCGCACCAGCGCGTCGAAGCCCGAGTCGCCGACCTCGACGGTCAGGAACGTGGCCTGCGCCAGGGTGCCGACGTAGCGGAGCAGGTCGGACTCGAACCGGTTCGCCGACAGGGTCACGAAGGTGCAGGTGGCGTCGCCGGTACGGCGGGACAGCAGCGCGCAGAACGCGGCCAGCACGATCGCGGGGCGGCTCGCGCCGGTGCGGGCCGCGACGTGCTCCAGCGCCATGGCCGCGGCGGGCGATGACATGCCGCACGCGCCGGATCCCGTGCCGGCGCCGGACGCGGCCGGCGGCGCGGTGCGCGGCTTGGCGTACGGGTGCGCCGGCGCGACCCGCAGCGCCCGTGCCCAGTGCCGCACCGCCTGGTCCATCCGCCGGCGTCGGGCCGGCCGGTCCTCCAGCGCGGCGCGGTCCAGCGGCTGGGGACGGGGCTCGCCGGGCACCCGGGCGGCCGGGTCGCGGATCATCTCGGCGAACTCGGCGTCCAGCACCGCGAGGGCCTGGAAGTCCACGGCGAGGTGCGAGCACACCATGACCGCGGCGGTGACGAGTCCCGCGGCGGTGACGGCGACGCCGAAGCGGACCGGCGGCTCGGCGGCGACGTCGAACGGCTCCGCCCGGCACAGCGCGACGAGCCGCGCAGCGGCACCGGCGCCGCCACCGTCGGGGGCGTCGCCACCACCGTCGGCGTCGTGGACCAGCAGCGGCAGCGACCCGGCGGCCAGGACCCGCTGCTCGCCGGGGTCGCCGAGCCGGTACGTGCTGCGCAGCCCCTCATGGCGGCACAGCAGCACCCGCAGGCACGCGGCGACGTCCTCGACGGTCGTGCCCGGCGGGACGGCGAAGGTGTGATCGAGGACGGCGGCGGGCGCGTGCGGCGCGTTGAGCAGCCACTTGGCGATGTTGCGCTGGCCGGCGGTGAGCGGACCGGCCGCGTCGCGGTGGCCTTCGAACCGTAACGGCACCATTTCCTGGTCCTTTCGTCCGGCCGCGTGCGGCGCACCGACATCGAATCAAGAAACTCGTGCGCAGATCAATGAAAGTTTCAGTTTTGGTTTTTCGAAAACTGCGCCGCTGCCCGCCTCCAGCAGGGCAACCCCGGCCGCGGCGGGGAAATCCGGACGTCGGCACGGGTTGCCGTCTGTCGATTCCCTGATGCTGATCAGGTCCCCCGCCGAACAATGTTTTCGAAACGAAGGGCTTGGCAATGGACAAGACACGGAAACGGGCGCTCGGCGCCGCCGGGGCCGGTGCCCTGGCGGTCGTCGTCGCCCTGGGCATCGCGTCGAGCGCCGACGCCGCGGCGTCCACGCTGCACGCCGCAGCCGCCGAGCAGGGCCGGTACTTCGGCACGGCGGTCGCGGCGTACAAGCTCAGCGACTCGGTCTACACCGGCATCCTGGACCGCGAGTTCGGGATGGTGACGCCGGAGAACGAGATGAAGTGGGACGCGACCGAGCCGTCGCAGGGCTCGTTCTCGTACAGCTCCGCCGACCAGATTGTGAACCGGGCGCTGGCGCGCAACCAGCGGGTCCGCGGGCACGCCCTGGCCTGGCACCAGCAGCAGCCGGGCTGGGCGCAGAACCTGTCCGGCACCGCGCTGCGCAACGCGATGGTCAACCACGTCACCCAGGTCGCCACCCACTACCAGGGCAAGATCTATGCCTGGGACGTGGTGAACGAGGCGTTCGACGACGGCGGCTCCGGGGCGCGGCGGGACTCGAGCCTGCAGCGCACCGGCAACGACTGGATCGAGGTCGCGTTCCGTGCCGCGCGGGCCGCGGACCCGGGCGCGAAGCTGTGCTACAACGACTACAACACCGACGGGCAGAACGCGAAGTCCAACGCCGTCTACGCGATGGTGCAGGACTTCAAGTCCCGTGGCGTGCCGATCGACTGCGTGGGCTTCCAGTCGCACTTCAACTCCGCCAGCCCCGTGCCGTCGGACTACCAGGCCAACCTGCAGCGCTTCGCCAACCTCGGCGTCGACGTGCAGATCACCGAGCTGGACATCGAGGGCTCCGGCACCGCCCAGGCCGACAACTACCGCCGCGTCGTGCAGGCCTGCCTGGCCGTGACCCGCTGCACCGGCATCACGGTGTGGGGCATCCGCGACAGCGACTCGTGGCGCGCGTCCGGCACCCCGCTGCTCTTCGACGGCAACGGCAACAAGAAGGCCGCCTACACCAGCACCCTGGCCGCGCTCGGCGGGGGCAACCCGACCTCGACGCCGCCGAGCAGCCCGCCGGTGAGCAACAGCCCCAGCTCCAGCTCCAGCCCGCCGCCGATCCCGTCGGGCGGCTGCACCGCCACCGTCGTCAGGGTCGACCAGTGGCAGGGCGGGTTTGTGGCCACGCTCCGCGTCACCGCCGGCGCGAACGGCACCAACGGCTGGGCCGTCACCCTGCCGCTGCCGTCGGGCGTCACCGTCACCAACGCCTGGAACACCAGCCGGTCGGGCAACGTCTTCAGCAACGTCTCCTACAACGGCCAGGTCGGCGCGGGCCAGTCGACGGAGTTCGGCTTCCAGGCGAACGGTACCGCCGGCACCCTGACCCCGAGCTGCGCCGCGAGCTGAAAGGAGCGGCAGATGCGTGTCCTCCGCAGGCTCCTGGGCGCGGCCGTCGCCGTGGCGGCCGTCGCGGTCGCCGGCGTCACCCTGGTCGCGTCGCCGGCGGCCGCCGCCACCCTGACCGAGGTGACCGGCTTCGGCACCAACCCGACCAACTTGCGCATGCACCTGTACGTGCCGAACACGGTCGCCGCCCGGCCGGCGGTCGTCGTGGCCGTGCACTACTGCACCGGCTCCGGCCCCGCGTTCTACTCCGGCACCGAGTTCGCGTCGCTCGCCGACCGGTACGGGTTCATCGTGATCTACCCGTCCGCGACCCGCAGCGGCAACTGCTTCGACGTGTCGTCGCCGCAGGCGTTGCGGCGTGGTGGCGGCAGCGACCCGGTCGGCATCATGTCCATGGTCACCTACGTCCAGCAGCGCTACAACGTCGACCCGGACCGGATCTTCGTGACCGGCGCGTCGTCCGGCGGCATGATGACCAACGTGCTGCTCGGCGACTACCCGGACGTGTTCAAGGCCGGCGCCGCGTTCATGGGGGTGCCGTTCGGGTGCTTCGCCACCACCGACGGCTCGTCCTGGAACAGCACCTGCTCCAGCGGGCAGCTGAACAAGACTCCGCAGCAGTGGGGTGACCTGGTCCGGGCCGCCTATCCCGGGTACAGCGGGCCCCGCCCGCGCATGCAGGTGTTCCACGGCACCACCGACACGACCCTCGCCTACCCGAACTTCGGCGAGGAGATCGAACAGTGGACCAACGTGCTCGGCGTCAGCCAGACGCCGGTGTTCACCGACCAGCCGCAGCAGAACTGGACCCGCACCCGCTACGGCAGCGCGGGCACCATGGCACCGGTCGAGGGCATCAGCATCGCCGGCGTCGGGCACTCGCTGCCGCTGGCCGGGCAGGCCGCCATGGTCATCGCGTTCTTCGGGCTGTCCGGGGGCACGAGCCCGTCGCCGTCCTCGGCGTCGCCGTCCCGGTCGCCGTCCGGGTCACCGTCGGCCTCTGCGTCGGCCTCGCCCTCGGGGTCGGCGTCGGTGCCGGTCGGCGGCTGCCGGGTGTCGTACACCGTGAACGCCTGGAACACCGGGCTCACCACGGCCGTCACGATCACCAACGCGGGCTCCACCGCCGTCAACGGCTGGACCCTCGGCTTCACGCTGCCGGCCGGGCAGAGCGTCACGTCGGCGTGGAACGCGACCGTCAGCCCCACCTCGGGCGCGGTGACGGCCCGCAACGTGAGCTACAACGGGTCGATCCCGCCGGGCGGCTCGACGTCGTTCGGGTTCCAGGCCAACCACACGGGCGACACGGGCCGGCCGCCCGCGTTCACCCTGAACGGCAGCGCCTGCACGCTCGTCTGACCGCACGAAGAGGGCGGGACCCCGGCCGGGGTCCCGCCCTTGTACTGCCTGCTCAGCCGGTGATCGTGACCCGGGGGTGCAGCTGCCGGTCGGCCCCGACGACCCGGCGCGGCCCGACGACCGGGACCCGCACCGCGGCGTGCACGTCGGCGCTGGAACGCGCCACCCGCAGCTCGACCTCGCCGGGCTCGACCAGCCGCCGCCCGTCGCGTCCCGTGTAGGACAGCAGGTCGGCGTGCAGCCCGAACACGACCGTGCGGCACTGCCCCGGGTCCAGGTCGACCCGGGCCGCGGCGATCAGCTGCCGCTCGGGGCGGGCCACCTCGGCGACCGGGTCGTGCAGGTACACCTGCACGACGGTGCTCGTCGCACGGTCCCCGTCGTTGCTCACCGGCACCGCCAGCTCGACGGTGCCGTCGGTGGCCCAGCCACCGGCCGGTTCGAGGCCCACCTCGCCCCACGTCGTCGGCGTGTACGACAGGCCGTGGCCGAACGGGAACAGCGCCGTCGGGTCGACGGTGCTGACGCCGCTGCTGGCCGCCAGCGGAGCGGCGAGATAGGTCGACGGCTGGCTGCCGCCGGCGCCCGGGAAGCTCACCGGCAGCCGGCCGGCCGGGTCGACCCGCCCGCTGAGGACGCCCTCGATCGCGGCGGCGCCCTCCTCGCCGGGGAAGAACCCGCAGACCACGGCGGCGAGCCGGTCGACCTGCCGGGACAGCTCGTACGGGCGGCCCACCAGCAGCACCAGCACCACCGGGGTACCGGTGGCCAGCAGCGCCTCCAGCAGCTCCTCCTGCCGGCCGGGCAGCCGCAGGTCGACGGCGTCGCAGCCCTCCCCGGACGTGCCGCCACCGAACAGCCCCGACAGGTCGCCGAGGACCGCGACGCAGACGTCGGCGCCGGCGGCGGCCTCGGCCGCGGCGGCGATCTGCTCGTCGTCGCCGCCGAGCGCCGGGCAGCCCAGCGCGTAGGTCACGTCGTGCCCGGTCTTGAGCGCGTCGAGCACCGAGGGCACGGACACGCCGGCGGGCACGTCGGGGTGGTGCACGAGGACGTGGCGGGGGAAGGAGTAGCAGCCGAGCATCGCGCCCCACTCCGCGGCGCCGGGGCCGACGACCGCGAGCCGCGCCCCGGGTGCCAGGGGGAGCACGGGGGCGCCGTCGACCGGGGCGTTGCGCAGCAGCACGACGGAGCGTTCCGCGAGCCGCCGGGCCAGGTCCCGCGCGTCGGGCTCGTCGATGTCGACGGCCGTGCCCTGCTCGTCCAGCGCCGGCGGCTCCGGCCGCCAGTCGGCGTCCAGGAGGCCGAGTTCGCACTTCTGCAGCAGGATGCGGGCGACGGCCCGGTCGATGAGGGCCTCGTCGACGTCGCCGGCCTCGACCGCGTCCAGCAGCGGGGCGCCGTAGCAGTTGGCGCCGGGCAGCTCCACGTCGATGCCGGCGCGCAGCGCCAGCGCCGCCGCGTCGGCCCGGGAGGCGGCCACCCCGTGCAGCGTCTGCAGGAACGCGATCGAGAAGTAGTCCGACACGACGGTGCCCTCGAAGCGCAGCCGGTCGCGCAGCAGGTCGGTGAGCATCGCCGGGTCGGCGGCGACAGGGACGCCGTCGACGTCGGTGTAGCTGTTCATGACCGAGCGGGCGCCGGCGCGCAGCGCCATCTCGAACGGTGGCAGCAGCACGTCGGCGATCTCGCGCGGCCCGATCGACACCGGCGCGAGGTTGCGCCCGGCGCGGGAGGCGGAGTAGCCGGCGAAGTGCTTGAGGGTGGCCACGACGCCCGCGGACTCCACGCCGCGCACGTACGCCGCGCCGATGGTGCCCACCAGGTACGGGTCCTCGCCGATGGTCTCCTCGACCCGGCCCCAGCGCAGGTCCCGGACCACGTCCAGGACCGGGGCCAGGCCCTGCTGGATGCCGAGGCGGTGCATGGTGCGCCCGATCTGCGCGCCCATCCGCTCGACCAGCTCCGGGTCGAAGCTGGCGCCCCAGGACAGCGGCGCCGGGTAGATGGTCGCCTGCCAGGCCGCCAGGCCGGTCAGGCATTCCTCGTGGACGATCGCCGGGATACCGAACCGGCCGGCCGCGACGATCTCGCGCTGCAGGTGGGCGACGCGCCGGGCACCGTCGGCCGGCGCGACCGGCGTCGTGCCGTAGACCCGGGTCACCTGGCCGATGCCGTGGGGCAGCACGGCGGCCCAGTCGATCGGTTCGGGCGTCTGGTCGTGCTGGTGCGGCGCGACCTCACCGGCGCTGTCGTTGACGTCGAGCCAGGCGCCGTACATCTGCGCCACCTTCTCGCGCAGAGTCATCCGGGTCATCAGGTCGGCCACGCGTGCGGACGCGGGCGCCGTGGTGTCCCGCCAGGTTCCGGCGGAGACGCCGCTGTCGAGTGTCACGCTCGGGGCTCCAATGTTCGTTGCAGGGTGGCACTGGACGCCGCGCGCGGCGTTGCGCACGGCGTCTCGGGACGCTGGGAACGTGCCTGGGACGTGCCTGGGGACGTTGAGCTGGGACGTTTGGAAGGTTTCAGACGGTGCGGGTCGACTGGCGCACGACGAGGCGGGTCGTGAGCCGCACGTGTGTGGTGTCGACCGGCTCGTTGTGGATCAGCTTGATGAGCAGCTCGATCGCGCGGTGGCCCATGGCGTGGATCGGCTGCTCGACGGTGGTGAGCGCCGGGCTGGCCAGGGCCGCCTCCGGCACGTTGTCGAAGCCGACGACCGACAGGTCGTCGGGGACCCGCAGGCCCATCGAGGCCGCGACCTCCACCGCGACGATCGCCGAGACGTCGTTGGCGCCGAAGATGGCGGTGGGCCGGTCCGGGCCCTCGAGCAGGAGCCGGGCCGCGGCGGCCGAGGAGTCCGGGTCGTAGTCGCCGACCTGGATCAGGTCCGGGTCGACGGGCACGCCGGCGTCGTGCATCGCCTCCCGGAAGCCCCGCTCACGCAGCCTGGAGGACTCCAGGTCGGGCCGGCCGGTGATCATCGCGATGCGGCGGTGACCGAGGTCGAGCAGGTGCTGGGTGCCGAGCCTGGCGCCGTTGAGGTTGTCCGAGTCGACGGTCGGCAGGCCGGACGGGCCGGCGTGCGGGTCGACGGCCACCACGGAGGTGCCGTAGTCGACGTCGACCACGGTCGGCGTGACCAGGACCGCGCCGTCGATGAGGGTGCCGGACAGCCGCGACAGGTAGCGCTGCTCCCAGCCGGCCTGGTCGCTGGTGCGCCCGCCGGCGGAGTAGACGACCAGCTCGTAGCCGGTGCCCTTGATCGCCTTAGCGGCGCCCTTGAGCAGCTCGGTGCTGAACGGCTCCAGGTCGGCGACCAGGATGCCGATCACGTTGGTCTTGTGGTTGCGCAGGCTCTGCGCCACGAGGCTCGCCTCGTAGCCCAGCTCGCGGATGACGGACTGGACGTGTGCGCTGGTTGCGGCAGACACCCCGTAACGGGCGTTGAGCACCTTGGACACCGTCGCCACCGAGACGCCCGCGGTCGCGGCGACGTCCCGGATCGTGATTCGAGAACTGGGCTTCACGAGGGCAGAGTAACTTCCGATAACGATATCAACAACGATTGACAAGCGGACTTCCCGAGGCGGAGGATCTGCGGTCATCGAGGGCCGAGCCCTTCGGCTCGGCTCGCCCCCGTCAGGAGATGATCACTTTGAACGTCCGCCTGAGCACCCCACGGAGGCTGGCCACGATTGCCATCGCACTTGCGGTGGCGGTCCCCTCCCTGACCGCATGCGGTGACGACGAACCCGGATCGAGCGGCGACCCGAATGCCGCCACGACCTTGACCTGGTGGCACAACGGCGCCCAGGACCCCGCCAAGGGCGTCTGGCAGTCGATCGCCGACCAGTACCACGCTGAACACCCGAACGTGTCGTTCAAGGTCGAACCGGCACAGAACGAGGCACTCAAGACCAAGATCTCGGTGGCGCTGCAGTCGCCGACCCCGCCGAGCATCTTCCAGCAGTGGGGCGGCGGCGCCCTGGCCACGCAGGTGGAGTCCGGCAAGCTGCTGGACATCACCGACGCGACCTCGAGCTGGATCTCCGAGCTCGGCGCCGGCGCCAAGGGCTGGCAGGTCGAGGGCAAGCAGTACGGCGTGCCGTTCGGCCTGCACGTCGTCGGCTTCTGGTACCGCACGGACCTCTTCGAGCAGGCGGGCATCACCTCCCCGCCGAAGACGATGGAGGAGCTCAACGCCGCCGTCACCAAGCTGAAGGCCAAGGGCATCGCCCCGATCGCGCTCGGCGGCAAGGACAAGTGGCCCGACGCCTTCTGGTGGTCCTACTTCGCGATCCGCGAGTGCGCCCTGGACACCGTGAAGAACACCGTGAAGAACCTCAAGATGGACGACCCGTGCTGGGTCAAGGCCGGCGAGGACCTCAAGGCGTTCCTCGACACCAAGCCGTTCCAGGAGGCCTTCCTCGGCACCCCCGCCCAGCAGGGCGCCGGCAGCTCCGCCGGTCTGGTCGCCAACGGCAAGGCCGCGATGGAGCTGCAGGGTGACTGGGAGCTGCCCACGATGATCCCGCTGACCGAGGACAAGGAGTACGCCAAGAAGCTCAGCTGGTTCGAGTTCCCGAGCGTCCCCGGCGGCAAGGGCACGCCCGGGACCGCGCTCGGCGGCGGCGACGGCTACTCCTGCGCCGTCAAGGCCGGCGCGGCGTGCGCCGACTTCCTCAAGTACATCGCCAGCGTCCCGGTCCAGCAGAAGCTGGTGCAGAGCAACACGATCAGCCTCCCGGCGAACCCGGGTGCGATCTCCGCCATCCAGGACCCCACGCTCAAGACCGTGCAGGAGTACCTGAACAAGGCGCCGTACATCCAGGTGTACTTCGACCAGGCTCTGCCCACGAGCGTCGGGCAGGCACTCAACGACGCCATTGCCGACTTCTTCGCCGGCAAGGGCAGCCCGCAGGGCATCGTCGACGCCTTCAACAAGGCGGTCGCGAACAAGTGATGGGTCAGTGATGGGAACCGTTGCCGCCGCAACGGCGCCCGCGAAGCAGGCCGGCCGCGAGTCATCGCGGCCGGCCCGCCGGCCGGGGCGCCTCGGCACCCGGCTGGAACTCGCGCTCCTGCTCAGCCCGGCCCTCGTGCTGTTCGTCGGGTTCGTGCTGCTGCCGATCGCGGTCGCCGTCTACTACAGCTTCTACAAATGGACCGGCTTCAGCCCCCGCACCCCGTACGGGCTGGGCAACTACCAGCGGGTCCTGGAGGACGAGGTCTTCCGGTCCGCGCTGCTGCACAACCTGATCATCGCGGTGCTGTCCGTGGTCATCCAACTGCCGCTGTCGATCGCCCTGGCGCTGCTGCTCAACCGGAAGATCCGCGGGCGGGCGGTGCTGCGGCTGGTGGTCTTCGCGCCGTACGTGCTGTCGGAGGCCATCACCGCGGTCGTGTGGCTGCTGATGCTGCAGCCCGGCGGTCTGGTCGACCAGATGTTCAACGCGGCCGGCCTCGGTGGCCTGATCCAGCACTGGCTGGCCGACGGTGACCTGGTGCTCTACACGCTCTTCGTGGTCATCACCTGGAAGTACATCGGCTTCGGTGTCATCCTGCTCCTCGCCGGGCTGCAGAGCATCCCGGCCGAGCTGCGGGAGGCCGCCTCCACCGACGGTGCCTCCGCGTGGGCCACCACCCGCCACATCGTGCTGCCGCTGCTCGGCCCCACCATCCGGATCTGGATCTTCCTGTCCGTCATCGGGTCGCTGCAACTGTTCGACCTGGTGTGGATCATGACGCTCGGCGGTCCGGCGAGCGCCTCGGCCACCATGGCGACCTACCTGCTCGACCACGGTTTCAGCCGGTACGAGTTCGGGTTCGGCAGCGCCGTCGCCGTCGTGCTCTTCGTCGTGTGCTTCATCTTCGCCCTGCTGTACCAGCGCTTCGCGCTGCGCCGCGACCTGCAGGGCGCACTGACTGGGACCAAGAGGTGACCGGCATGAAGAAACGCCTGTCCTTGGGGACGCCGTTCACGTACCTCGTCGTCGTGCTCGTCGTCGGCGTGACCGTCGTGCCGCTGCTGTTCACCATCCTCGGCGGGTTCCGCACCAACGCCCAGATCAACAACGAGCCGGTCGGCTGGCCGAGCCCGTGGAACCTGGGCAACTACGCCGACGTGCTCAGCTCCGAGGTGTTCTGGCAGGCGCTGGGCAACAGCACGCTCATCTCCGTCATCACCACCGGCCTCGCCGTCAGCGTCGGCGCGATGGCCGCGTTCGCGCTGTCCCGCTACACGTTCAGCGGGCGGGAGTCGCTGTACACGCTGTTCACGCTGGGCCTGCTGTTCCCGCTCACCGCGGCGGCCCTCCCGCTGTACCTGCTGCTGCGCGAGCTCGACCTGCTGGAGAACCCGTTCGGGGTGGCGCTGCCGCAGGCCGCGTTCGCCCTGCCGATCACGATCGTCATCCTGCGCCCGTTCATGGCCGCGATCCCCGGCGAGCTGGAGGACGCGGCGGCGATGGACGGCGCCGGGCGGCTCGGCTTCTTCTGGCGGATCCTGATCCCGCTGAGCCGGCCCGCGCTGACGACGGTGGCCATCCTCGCCTTCGTCACCAGCTGGAACGCCTACCTGCTGCCGCTGCTGGTGCTCAGCGACCCGTCGAACTTCACCCTGCCGCTCGGCGTGGCCGCGTTCCAGTCCCAGTTCTCCCAGGACACGGCCCGCATCCTCGCCTACACCGCGGCGTCGATGATCCCCGCGATCGGTTTCTTCGTGTTCGCCGAACGGCACATCGTCGGTGGCCTCACCGGATCGGTCAAGGGCTGAGCCGCCGCGCCTTCGCCGGGGACCGATCGGCGCGTCTCCCCGGCGAGGGCGCGGCCTCGACCGCCGCCAGCCCCTGCTCTACGGCGGCCCGAACGGCCGCGGGGTCGGCACCGGCGGCCCGCAACAGCGGCACTGCTGTGCCGTCCGTGTCGTTCGCGGCCGCCGCGTCGTGCAGGGCCGCGAGCACCAGGTGCGACGACCCGGTCGCGGGATGCCCGGCGGCGCGGGCCAGCTCGACGGCCCGGTCGACGACCCCGACCGCCTCCGCGGTCCACGCCGGCCAGATCGTGCGGATGACGCGCTGGGAACGGCCCTTCGGCACGACGACGGGGTCCGCCGGGCGCACCGCAGGCAGCAGCTCGACGGCCCGCCGCGCGGTGAGCCCGTGCGCGTGCAGGACGTCCGGCGCGCTGTCGTACGGCCGCAGCCCCTCGCGCAGCGTCCGGCCGGCGGTGCGCAGCTGCGCACCCGTGCTGACGACCCCGAGCAGCAGGTGCGCGGCGGTGACCGGACCGTCGTCGAGCCGGACCGCCTGGCGCATCGCCTCCCACATGACGCTCGGCGCGACCGCGCTGCCGTACCGGCTGTCACCGACCTCGCCGTCGCGCAGCCGGCGGTCGAACCAGCCGAGCAGGCCGGTGCGGTCGTGCAGCTCCCGGGCCATGTCGAGCTGCGCCACCGCCGGCAGGTGCGGCTCGCCCGGCTCCCGCCAGGCCGGTTCGGCGCGCAGCGCCGCGATGAGCTCGTCCGCGTCGGCGCGTACCCCTTCCAGGGCCCCGGCCGGGTCGCGCAACAGGCCGGCGACCAGGTGGATGTGCCCGGCGACGCCGACCCCGGCCTGCCGGGCCTCGTCCAGCGCCGCCCACAACGCCGCCGCCACGGACACATGCCAGCGCACCGGCCCGCCCTTCGGCCACCCGGTGGCCCGGGGCGCCAGCAGCGCCTCCCGCAGCGCCTGGGACACCACGCCGGAGCCGGCGTCGTCCAGCAGGCCGTCCGTCCACGGCGTGGCCGGTGGCCTCCAGGCCTGATACCCGGGGTCGGCCGTCACCCGGCGGACCACCCGTTGCACGGCCTTCACGCGGGAGGACTCGCCACCCGCGCTCAGCATCAGCAGCGTCGAGGCGTCCACGACCCGCGGCGGCTGCGCCCGCCGGGCGGTCATCAGCGCGGCCATCCGCAACGTCCCTGCGACACTGCCGCCGAGCTCCGGCTCCTCTGCCATGCGCACCCCCCGGCGCCGATTGTCGCCGACGGTGCCCACCCCGCGCCGTCCCGCGCGGGGCGGGGGTCAGCGGGACGTCCAGCCCTCGCGGCGCAGCCGTTCGAAGCCGTCCAGCAGCAGGTCGAGGGAGAACTCGAACTCGAACTGGTCGTCGCAGCCGCTGCCGACCACCGACGCGTCGTCGTGCGCGACCTGCGTGGTGATTTCCGTGATGTACGGGAACCGCGCGGCCATCTGCCGGGCCGTCTCCGGATCCACGCCGGCGGCGGCGTCCTGGGAGCCGGCCGCCGGGGTGCCGAACAGCTCCTGCGAGAAGCCCAGGATGCGGCTGCCCATCGCGTGCATCACGTGGTGGGTGAGGTCGACGGAGAAGCCGCCGGACCGGAACATGCCCATCATCGAGTCCATGTAGGCCAGCACGACCGGCGTCGGCGCGGTCCGTGACTCCAGCACCCGCGACGCCCACGGGTGGCGCAGCAGGGCCCGGCGTGCGGACAGGATCCGCTGCCGGACGGCGGGCTGCCAGCCGTCGCCGGCGGCGGGCGGGTCGATCTCCCCGACCACCACGTCGAGCATGCCGTCGAGCAGCTCCTCCTTGTTGGCGACGTGCTTGTACAGCGCCATCGGCACGACGCCGAGCGCCTGGGCGAGCTTGCGCATGCTCAGCGCGTCGATCCCGGTGCCGTCGGCCAGCTCGACGGCGGCGCGCAGGACGCGGTCCCTGGTCAGGGGTGCCCGGCGGGCCGTGTCCACCTGTTGCGTCAACTCGACCACCCGTCCCTTCCCGCAGCCGCCGACATTATCGCCCCTTGACGGGTGTACGCCGTACACCCTACCGTCAAGACAGCAGGTGTACGCCGTACACCTGCCGGACGGATCACACAGGAGGACCCATGAAGGCGATCGTCCAGGACCGCTACGGCCCGGCCGACGTGCTGCGGCTCGGCGACGTCGAGCCACCCGTCGCCGCCGCGGGCGAGGTGCTCGTCCGCGTCCACGCGGCCTCCGTCAACGCCCGCGACTGGCACGTCATGCGGGGCGACCCGTACCTGGCCCGGCTGGCCTTCGGGCTCGGCGCGCCCAAGGTGCGGGTCCGCGGCACCGACTTCGCCGGCGTCGTCGAGGCCGTCGGCGCCGGGGTGACCCGGTTCCGCGCCGGCGACGAGGTGTTCGGCGAGAGCGACGCCGCGTTCGCCGAGTACGTGCGCGTCCCCGAGACCGGGGCGCTGGAGGTCAAGCCGGCGAACCTGACGTTCGAGCAGGCCGCCGCGCTGCCGCTGGCGGCCAACACGGCGCTCATGGGCCTGCGCGACGCGGCCGGGCTCCGCACCGGGCAGCACGTGCTCATCAACGGCGCGTCCGGCGGGGTCGGCACGTTCGCCGTCCAGCTGGCCAAGGCCTTCGGCGCCCGGGTCACCGCCGTGTGCAGCACCCGCAACCTCGACCTGGTCCGGTCCCTGGGCGCCGACCGCGTCATCGACTACACCAAGGAGGACTTCACCCGGGCCGGCGACGTCCGGTACGACGTCGTGTTCGACCTCGTCGGCAACCGCTCCCTCGCGGACTGCCGCCGGGTGCTGGCACCGGCGGGCACCCTCGTGCTGTCCGGCGGCGGCGTCTTCGAGGGCGGCAGCCTCTTCGGCCCGATGGGCCTGCTCACCCGGGGGCGGCTGGTGTCGCGCTTCGTGCGTCACCGGGTGCTCGTGCTCACCGCGGTGCCCAGCCGGGAGAACCTCGCCACGCTGCGCGAGCTCGCCGAGGCCGGCGCGCTGACCCCGGTCATCGACCGCACGTTCCCGTTCGGCGAGGCGGCGCAGGCGGTGCGGTACCTCGAGGTCGACCACGCGAGGGCGAAGGTCGTCATCACCGTGTGACGGCACCGTCCCCGCAACTTCTCAGGAACGGCGCATCGGTACCGATGAGACCGGAGGCTGCCCGTTCTCACTGGAAGTGACCCCCGATGCGCGCCCTCCTCGGTGGTGGCCGGCGAGGTCCGGCTCCTCGCCGAGGAGAGCGGCACCGCGGCCGCGTCCATCTCCACCCTGATCGCCGACATCCAGCGCACCAGCGCCGACGCCGTCCGGGTCGTCGACGAGCAGGCCCGCGGCGCGTTCGAGCGGATCGCGATTGGCACCGGCACGCTGCGCACCGCGCTGGACGAGGTCGGCGCGTTCGCCACCGCCAACGTCGCCTCCACCGAACGGATGGCCGGCGCCAGCACCGCCGCCACCCAGTCCGTGCAGCAGCTGAGCAGCACCGCTGAGCAGCTGCGCGGGGTCGCCGCCCGGTTCCGGGCCGGGGCCGGGGCTGAGCGCGGGCACCGGCACCGGCGCGGCGTGGATAGGGTGGGTGCATGGCTGAGCGACCCCTGACGCTGATGGCGGTGCACGCGCACCCCGACGACGAGGCGACCGGCACCGGAGGCGTGCTGGCGAAGTACGCCGACGAGGGCATCACGACGGTCCTGGTGACGTGCACCGACGGGCGCTGCGGCGACGGGCCGGGCGGGGTCAAGCCGGGGGAGCCCGGGCACGACCCCGACGCGGTCGCCGAGATGCGCCTGCGGGAGCTGGAGGCCAGCTGCGCCGCGCTGAAGGTCACGCACCTGGAGGTGCTCGGCTACCCCGACTCCGGGATGATGGGCTGGCCGGCGAACGACGCGCCTGGCTCGTTCTGGACCACGCCCGTGCAGGACGCCGCGCAGCGGCTCGCCGAGCTGATCGGCAAGTACGAGCCCGACGTCATCGTCACCTACGACGAGAACGGCTTCTACGGCCACCCGGACCACATCCAGGCGCACCGCATCACGATGGCGGCGGTCGAGCTGACCGGCAGCCCGGCCAAGGTGTACTGGACGACGGTGCCGCGCTCCGGGATGGAGGCGTTCGGCCGGAAGCTGCGCGAGCTCGGCGTCGAGTTCCCCGAGCCGGACCCGGACGAGCCGCCGGCCGGCCCGCCGATGGGCCTGCCCGACGAGGAGATCTCGACGTGGGTCGACACCAAGGCGTACGGGTCGCAGAAGTTCGACGCGCTCGCCGCCCATGCCAGCCAGGGCGAGAACATCTTCTTCCTGCGCATGGGCAAGGAGACGTTCACGGAGCTGATGGGCGTGGAGACGTTCGTGCGGGTGCGGGACACGACCGGCGCGCCGCTGCCGGAGCGCGACCTGTTCGCCGGCCTGCGCTGAGCCGGCCGCGCCGCGACACCGTGACGCCCGGCGGCGGCCGCGGTGGACGTGGTGCGAGCCGCAGCGGCGGTTGTGGGCAGCCTTAAGCGTTGCTTTGGCGGCGCCGGTGGCGGCCGGGCCCCGGCTACGATGCCGGACGTGCTCGACAACCCCGAACCCTCGCCGTGGTGGCTGCGTCGTCGCACGTGGGTGGTCGCGGCCGCCGGCGCCGTCGTCGCGGGCACCGCGACCGTCGCGCTCGTCGCGCAGGCGTCCGGTGCGGCCTGCGCCGCGGCCGTGTCGTCCGGGCAGGCGACCTACTACGCGGCCGACGGCGGCGGCAACTGCTCGTTCGACCAGGTGGCCAACCCGATGGTGGTGGCCCTCGGCAACGCCGAGTACGCCGCCGGCGCCGCGTGCGGCGGATACCTGGACGTGAAGGGGCCCAAGGGCACGGTCCGGGTCAAGGTCACCGACCGCTGCCCGGAGTGCACCCCCGGTCATCTGGACCTCAGCCGGCAGGCGTTCGCGAAGATCGGCGACCCGGTCGCCGGCGTCATCAAGGTGACCTACAGCAAGGTCGTCAACCCGCCGGTGCCCGGCCCGATGACGGTCCGGGTGAAGGAGGGCTCGTCACGGTACTGGCTGGCGCTGCGCCTGGACAACACCGGCAACCCACTGTCCAGTGTGGAGATACAGTCCGGCGGCGGCTGGAAGGCGCTCAGCCACACCGACTACAACTACTGGATCGCCCAGAACGGCGCCGGCACCGGGCCGTTCACGATCCGCGCGACCGACACCGCCGGGCGGCGCACGACGCTGAGCGGGGTCACGCTGGCCGTCGGCACCGTGCAGCGCCCGGGTGCCACCGCGGCGTCCGCGGCGCCGAAGACCCCGGCGGCCAGCAGGTCCGTGACGGTCACCGCCTCGGCCGCCGAGTCGGCGGTGGCGTCGGACCCGCCGGCCGCGGACGCCTCGGACCCGCCGGGCGCCGAGACCATGGCGACGGCCGGCGCCACGACCGGGGCCCAGCCGGCCAAGCGGTGCGGCTGAGCCCGCCGGCGCCGCGAGCCGTGCGCCGCGATCCGTGCGCCGGACGCAGTGAGCCGCGGCCCGGCGCGGCACCGCCGGTTGAGGGTCAGCGGCCGGCGGTGAGGTAGCCGCCCATCGTGGTGAAGTAGTCGGTAGCGGCCATCTCGGTGCCGTCCTCGGTGCGGATCCGTTCCACCGCCAGGCCGTGGCTGCGCCCGCGGCGGGCCTCGGTGCCGGCCACGATCACCACGGCGTCGCCCTCGCGGATGAAGATCCGGCCGGGGGTGCCGCCGTACAGGCCCTTGGAGACCGAGGCGCCGACGATGCGGATGCGGTGGCCGCGGTGGTACGTGAACGCGTTCGGGTACGGGTCGGACTGCGCCCGCACCAGCCGGTCGAGGTCCTCCGCCGGCCAGGTCCAGTCGATGCGGCTGTCCTCCTCGGCCCGCTTGTGGAAGAAGCTCGCCTTGGAGCGGTCCTGCGGCGTCCAGTCGGTGCGCCCGGACGCGATCAGGTCCAGGCCGTCGACGGTGATCGGGCCGAACAGGGCCAGGGTCTTGTGGAACAGGTCCGTCGTGGTGTCCCGGTCGCCGACGGGGACCGCCCGCTGCAGCACGATGTCGCCGGCGTCGAGCCCGGCGTCCATCATGTGCGCGGTGACCCCGACCTCCCGCTCGCCGTTGATGAGCGCCCAGATCAGCGGTGAGAAGCCACCGTAGGCGGGCAGCAGCGAGTCGTGCACGTTGAGGGTGCCGTGCCGGGGCAGCTCGAAGATCTCCGGCGGGATCCAGGTGCGCCAGTTCGTCGCGACGATCACGTCCGGGTCGGCCAGCTTGAGCCGGTCGAGCAGCTCGGCGTCGCCGGGCCGGTCCCGGATGAGGACCTCGACCCCGTGCTCGGCGGCGAGGTCGGCCACGGAGTCGCTCCAGATCCGCTCGTACGGGTGGTCGCTCGCCGGGTGCGTCACGACCAGCGCGACCTCGTGCTCGGAGGCCAGCAGCGCCTGGAGCGTGCGATGGCCCCAGGTCTGATATCCGAACATGACGACGCGCATGGGACCTCCTGAATGAGTGGCGGGTTTCGATGCCATAGCCTTCAATCGGAGGTTAGGTTAGTCTACCCTTCATTCTGGGTACAGGCGGCGACCTGATCGTGACAAGGCACGGAACTTAGGTTAGGCTGCCCTAACTTCACACCGCCGGGTGTGCAGCGCCGGAACGGTCGAGCCGGTCTCGACGTGAACGATGGGACTGCGATGCCTCAGTTGCGCCAGGAGGACACCGTGCAGGTCTTCGACCTGGTCGGGGTGGGCTTCGGTCCTTCGAACCTGGCGCTCGCGATCGCCGTGCACGAGCGCAACGCCGCCGCGGCCGCGCCGCCGGTGCGCGCGCTGTTCCTGGAGCGGCAGGCCGCGTTCGGATGGCACCGCGGCATGCTCATCGAGGACGCGACGATGCAGGTGTCGTTCCTCAAGGACCTCGTCACCATGCGCAACCCGACGAGCTCCTTCAGCTTCCTGTGCTACCTGCACGAGCGCGGCCGGCTCATCGACTTCGTCAACCACAAGAGCCTGTTCCCGCTGCGCGTCGAGTTCCACGACTACCTGGAGTGGGCGGCCGTCCGCGTGCAGGACATGGTCCGCTACGGCCTAGACGTCACGGCCGTCTGCCCGGTCGTCACCGACGACGTCGTGGACGCCTACGACGTCGAGGTCCGCGACGCCACCGGCGCCCGCAGCGTCGTGCGCACCCGCAACGTCGTGCTCGCCAGCGGCCTGCGCCCGGCGCTGCCGCCCGGCATCGCAGCGTCCCAGCGGATCTGGCACAGCCGCGACCTGCTGACCAACGTGGACGGTCTGGCCGGCACCGACCCGTCCCGGTTCGTCGTCGTCGGCGCCGGGCAGAGCGCGGCCGAGGTGACCGCGTTCCTGCACGAGCGCTTCCCGTCGGCCGAGGTCTGCGGCGTGCTGTCCCGCTACGGCTACAGCCCCGCCGACGACAGCCCCTTCGCCAACCGCATCTTCGACCCGCTCGCCGTCGACGACTACTTCGAGGCGTCCACGCAGGTGAAGGCGATGCTGCTGGGGTACCACGCCAACACCAACTACTCCGTGGTGGACACCGACCTCATCGAGGCGCTCTACAAGCGGGTCTACCGCGAGAAGGTGCTCGGCTCGCAGCGGCTGCGGCTGCTCAACGTGTCCCGGCTGACCGCCGCCGAGGAGATCGCCGGCCGGGTCGCCGTGACCGTCGAGTCGATGCTGACCGGCGCGCGGACCGTCCTGGACGCCGACGTGCTCGTCTGCGCCACCGGCTACGCGCCGGCCGACCCGTTCCCGCTGCTCGGCGAGCTCGCCGGCCGCTGCCAGTACGACGAGCAGGGCCGCGCCGTGGTCGAGCGCGACTACCGGGTGCGCACCGACGCCGGCGTACGGGCCGGGATCTACCTGCAGGGCGGCACGGAGCACACCCACGGCATCAGCTCCTCGCTGCTGTCCAACACCGCGATCCGCTCCGCGGAGATCCTCGAGTCGGTCTGCGGCCGGCGCCACGCGGAGCCCGCACTGTCCGGCTCGGGCCGAGCCGCCTCCTACGCGTGACCCGCTCGGCCCCGGCGGAGCCGCCGGCCCAGGCCGGCGCGGCGATGCTCACCACGGCACGTCCCGACCAGGCACCCGGGCGTGCCGTGGTGCCCGCCGCGAAGACCGGGCGGCCCGCCGCACCCGCCGGCCTGGCCGCCACGAACGCCCGGCGGGCGGCGTGGCTCGCCGGGTCCGTCGCGGTGCTCGCGGTGTGCTGCCTGCTCAGCATCGCCGTGGGTACCAAGAACCTGTCGCCGGCCACCATCTGGGACGCGTTCACGCACTACACCGGCACCGGCGACCAGTCGATCGTGCGGGACCTGCGGGTGCCGCGCACCGTCCTGGCGGTCCTGGTCGGCGCCTCCCTCGGCATCTGCGGCGCCGTCATCCAGGCGGTCACCCGCAACCCCCTGGCCGACACGCAGGTGCTCGGCATCAACGCCGGGGCCGGGCTGTTCGTCGCCGTCGCGATCGGGCTGCTCGGCCTGTCCAGCATCACCGCCTACGTGTGGTTCGCGTTCGCCGGTGTGGTCGTGGCGATGCTGCTGGTGTACGCCCTCGCCGCCGCCGGCCGCGGTGCCGCGACCCCGGTGCGGCTGCTGCTGGCCGGCGTCGCGCTCGGCGCCGTGCTGGACGGCATCGCCGCCGGGGTCCGCCTGGTACGCCCGAGGGCGTTCTACTACCTGCGGTTCTGGGACGTCGGCGCGCTCACCGGCCGCGGCTGGGACGTCATCGGCGCGGTCGCGCCGTTCGTGGCCGTTGGGCTGGTCCTCGGGCTGCTGGTGGCCCGGTCGCTGAACGCCGTCGCGCTCGGCGACGACCTGGCCCGCTCGCTCGGCGCGAACCTCGGCCGCACCCGGGCCGCCGCGGTGCTGTCGGTGACCCTGCTCGCCGGCGCGGCGACCGCGGCGGTCGGGCCGATCGGCTTCGTCGGGCTCATGGTGCCGCACGTGGCGCGCTGGATCACCGGGCCCGACCAGCGGTGGATCTTCGTGTTCACCCTCGTCGGCGGCCCCACGCTGCTGCTCGCCGCCGACATCGTCGGCCGGGTCGTGCTGCGCCCCGGCGAGCTGCAGGCGGGGATCGTGACCGCGTTCATCGGCGCGCCCGTGCTCATCTGGCTGGTCCGCCGGCGTTCGGCGAGCGCGCTGTGAAGCCCGGCACCGCCACCAAGCCCGGCACCGCCACCAAGGCCGGCACCGCCGGGCGGCGCAGTGTCGACTTCGGACGGTCGTCGCTGGTGCTGCGGCTCGGTCCGGCCGTATCCGTCCGCGCCGGGGTCCGCACCGCCGTCACCAGCCTCGTGCTGCTGCTCGCCGCGGCCGGGGTGGCCGTCGTCGCGCTGGGCAGCGGCGAGTTCCCCGCCACCCCGGCCGAGGTGCTGCAGGCGCTCGCCGGCGAGGGCTCCCGCGCGGTGCGCCTCGTCGTCGTCGAGTGGCGCCTGCCCCGGGTCCTGCTCGCCCTGCTCGCCGGCGCCGCGATGGGCCTGTCCGGCGCCATCTTCCAGGCGCTGACCCGCAACCCGCTCGGCAGCCCCGACGTGCTGGGCTTCAGCACCGGCGCGTACACCGGCGTGCTCGTCTGCGTCGTGTTCGTCGGCCGCGGCTACCCGCAGACCGCCACCGCCGCCCTGATCGGCGGCATCGCCACCGCCGCCCTGGTCTACGTGCTGTCGCTGCGCCGCGGCGTGCAGGGCTTCCGGCTCATCATCGTCGGCATCGCCGTCAGCGCCCTGCTCAGCTCCGTCAACCAGTGGTTCATCATCAAGGTCGACCTGCAGACCGCCGTGTCCGCCACGATCTGGGGCAAGGGCACCCTCAACGGCCTCGGCTGGCCCCAGGTCACGCCGGCCGCCGTCGCGATCGGCCTGCTGTGCCTCGCCGTGCTCGCCCTCGGCCGCAAGCTGCAGATGCTGGAGCTCGGCGACGACGCCGCGGCCGCGGTCGGCGTGGCCGTCGAGCGCACCCGCCTGGCGTACCTCGCCCTCGGCGTGGCGCTGATCGCCGCCGCGACCGCGGTCGCCGGGCCGATCTCGTTCGTGGCCCTCGCCGCGCCGCAGCTCGCGCACCGGCTGGCCCGCACCGCCGGGATCGCCCTGGCCCCGTCCGCCGCGATGGGCGCCCTGCTGCTCATGGCGAGCGACTACGCGGCGCAGCGGGTGTTCGCGCCGACGCAGCTGCCGGTCGGCGTGGTCACCGTGTCGCTCGGCGGCCTGTATTTCGTGTGGCTACTGGTCCGCCAGGCGAGGAGACGAGCATGACCCGGTTGCGCGCGGACGGCATCACCGTCGGCTACGACCGCAAGACGATCAGCACCGACCTGCACCTGACCGTCCCCGACGGGCGGTTCACCGTCATCGTCGGGCCCAACGCCTGCGGCAAGTCGACGCTGCTGCGCGCCCTGTCGCGGCTGCTCACCCCGTCGAAGGGGCAGGTGCTGCTGGACGGCAAGGCGATCCACGCGTACCCGGCGAAGGAGGTCGCCCGGCGGCTCGGGCTGCTGCCGCAGTCCTCCGTCGCGCCGGACGGCATCACCGTCGCCGAGCTCGTCGCCCGCGGCCGGTACCCGCACCAGCGGCTGCTGCGGCAGTGGTCCGTCGCCGACGAGGCCGCGGTCGCCGCCGCGATGGACGCCACCGGCGTCGAGGAGCTGTCGGGGGAGCTGGTCGACACCCTGTCGGGCGGGCAGCGGCAGCGGGTGTGGGTCGCGATGGTGCTGGCCCAGCAGACCCCGATCGTGCTGCTCGACGAGCCGACCACGTTCCTGGACATCGCCCACCAGGTCGAGCTGCTCGAGCTGTGCCTGCGGCTCAACCGCCAGCAGGGCACCACGATGGTCGCCGTCCTGCACGACCTCAACCACGCCTGCCGCTACGCCGACCACATCGTGGTGATGCGGGCCGGCGTCATCGTCGCCGAGGGCGACCCGCGGCACGTCGTCACCGGCGACCTCGTCGAGGACGTCTTCGGCCTGCCGTGCCGCATCATCCCCGACCCGGAGACCGGCACCCCGCTGGTCATCCCGCGCGCCGGCGCCCTGCACGCCACGCCGCTCTGACCCGCAACCTTTCCTGAAAGGGGAACGACCAGCATGTCCAGCAACCCGTTCGACGACGAGAACGGCACCTTCTTCGTGCTCGTCAACGACGAGGACCAGCACTCGCTGTGGCCGACGTTCGCGGCGGTGCCGGCCGGCTGGCGGATCGTCTTCGGCGAGAACGGCGGGACCGGCCGCCAGGAGTGCCTGGACTACGTCGACCGCCACTGGACCGACCTGCGGCCCAGGAGCCTCCGCGAGAGCATGGCGCGGGACACCGCCGCGGCCGCCTGAGATGGCGCCGGTCACAGGCTCCCGCATCCTGCGGCGGTCCATCACCCGCAACCGGGCCCGGCTCACCGCCGGCACCGGCCTCATCAGCCTGCACCAGCTCGCCGAGGCGACGGTGCCGGTGCTCATCGGCGTCGGCATCGACCGGGCCGTCGCGCCCGGCGACGGCACGGCCCTGCTGCTGTGGGTCGCGGCGCTCGGCGCGCTCTTCGTCGTGCTGCACCTGTGCTACCGCTTCGGCGCCCGCCAGCTGATGCTCGCCATCGCCAACGAGGCGTACCTGCTGCGCGGCGAACTGGCCGCGAAGATCGTGCACCCGCGGCGGCTGCGCACCGACCTGCGCGCCGGTGAGCTGCTCACGGTGTCCAGCACCGACGCCGACAACGTGTCCTACCTGCTGGACTACGTGCCGCGCATCGCCGGCGCGATCACCGCCACCGCGGTCAGCGCCGCCGTGCTGCTCGCCGTCGACTGGCGCCTCGGGCTCGTCGTGCTCGTCGGTACCCCGGTCGTGCTGGTCGGCATGCAGTTCGCCGGCCCGCTCATCACCCGCCGGGTCACCGAACAGCAGGAGCTCGCCGGCAAGGCCACCGCCCTGGCCACCGACCTGGTCAGCGGGGTCCGGCCGCTGCGCGGGCTCGGCGCCGAACGGGCCGCCGCCCGCCGGTACCGTGACGTGAGCCAGGACTCGCTACGCGCCTCGCTGCGGGCCGCCGCCACCACCAGCCGGTCCCTGGCGTTCTCCACCGCCGGCAGCGCCCTGCTCGCCTGCGGCGTCGCGGTGCTCGCCGGCTGGTTCGCCCTCGACGGCCGCATCAGCGTCGGCGAGTTCATCATGGTCATCGGCCTGGCCCAGTTCCTGCTCGAGCCGATGGGGCTGCTCGCGATCGTGCCGAGCTGGGTCGCCGAGGCCCGCGCGTCCGCCGACCGGGCCGCCCTCGTCCTCGGCGCCGACCTGCTCCTGCCCGAGGGGGCGGCGGAGCAGGCGGCGCCGGAGCCGGAGCTGGTCCTTGCGGCGCTGCGGCACGGGAGCCTGGAAGGGCTCGACCTGACGGTGCGCCCCGGCGAGTTCGTCGGGATCGTGACGCCCCGCTCGTCCGACGGCGAGGCACTGGTGCGGCTGCTCGCGGGCGGGGTCCCGCCCGGCGACTTCGAGGGCGGGATCCTGGTCGGCGGGGTACCGCTGCACGAGCTGGAGCCGGCCGCCGCGAGGGCCGCCGTGCTGGTGGAGCCCCACCACACCGACCTGTTCACCGGCACCGTCGCGGCCAACGTCACCGCCCGTACCGGCGCCGCGGGACCGGCGGTCGCGGCCGACGTCGCCACCCGCACCGCAGCCGCGGAGCTGGCGGTCGCGGCCGGCGTCACCGTCCGTACCGGAGCCGCGGAACCGGCGCCGGAGCAGACCGCCGCGGCGGACGACCCCGGGCTGCTGCGCGAGGCGCTCGCCGCCTCGGCGGCCGACCAGGTCGTCGCCGAGCACCCCGACGGGCTCGACCGGCACGTCGAGGAGCGCGGCCTCACCCTGTCCGGCGGGCAGCGGCAGCGGCTCGCCCTCGCCAGGGCGCTGCTGGCCCGCCCGCCGATCCTGGTGCTGCACGACCCGACCACCGCCGTCGACACCGTCACCGAGCAGTCGATCGCCCGGGCCGTGCGCGCCCTGCGCCACGGCGAGCCGGGCGGCGGCAGGTACACGACCGTCGTCGTCACCAGCAGCCCGGCGCTGCTCGCCGTCACCGACCGGGTCGTCGTCGTCGACGACGGCAGGGTCACCGTCGAGGGCGGCCACGCCGCGCTCGGCGCCACCCACGACGACTACCGGAAGGTGGTGCTGCGGTGAACAGCGCCCAGGCGAACAGCGCCCAGGTGAGCGACGCCCAGGTGAGCGACGCCCAGGTGAGCGACGCGCAGGTGCGCGACGCGCAGGTGAGCGACGAACAGGTGGACAGCGCGCAGGCGAACAGCGCACCGGGGAGCGACGCCCAGGTGAGCGACGGACGGCTGCCGATCGCAGACCGGCGGGAGACGCTGCGGTGGCTGCGCGGCGCGCTGCGGGCCCGCTGGGGCGAGGCGGCCGCCGCGTCCGCCGTCGGGCTGCTCGCCGCCGCGGCCGGCGTCACCCCCGTCTACGCCCTGGGCGTCCTCGTCGACCGGGTCCGCGCCGGCGCGCCGGGCTCCGACATCGTCGGCATCACCGTCGTGATCGTGGCCGCCGCGCTCGTCGCCGGGGTCAGCACCGCCGTGTCGAGCTACCTGATCGCCCGCCTCGGCGGCCGGATGCTCGCCCAGCTGCGCGAGGACACCGTCGAGCGGGCGATCACCCTGCCGGCCACCCGCCTGGAACGCGCCGGCAAGGGCGAGCTCATGTCGCGGGTCGGGGCGGACGTCGCCGCGGTCAACAAGGCCGTCACCGACGTGCTGCCGACGATGACGTCCTCGGTGCTGCTCGCCGCGCTGAGCATCGCCGCGATGGTCGGCATCGACTGGCGGCTCGGCCTCGCCGGGCTCGTCACCTTCCCCCTGTACGTGCTGGCGCTGCGCTGGTACCTGCCCCGCTCCGGCCCCGGCTACGCGGTGGAACGCGCCGCCGTCGGCGAGCGGTCCCAGCTGCTGCTGGAGAGCGTGCAGGGGCTGCGCACGGTGCACGCGTACCGGCTGGAGGCCCCGCACCTGCAGGGCATCGACGTCGCGTCGGCCCGGGCCCGGGACGTGTCCGTCGCGGTGTTCGGCTACTTCACCCGGCTCGTCGGCCGCATCAACCGGGCCGAGTTCGCCGGGCTCACCGCCATCGTCGTCACCGGCTTCTGGCTGGTGCAGCAGGGCTCGGTGACGGTCGGCGGGACCGCCGCGGCGGCCGTGCTGTTCCACCGGCTGTTCAACCCGGTGTCGATGCTGCTGTACACGTTCGACGAGCTGCAGGCGGGCGGCGCCGGCCTGGCCCGGCTGGTCGGCGTGGTCACCATCCCCGACGAGCCGGCCGGCGCCGCCTGGGACGGCCCGCCCCCGCGGGACGCGGCCCTCGAGCTGCGCGGCGTGCGCTTCGGCTACCCCGGTGGCCCCGAGGTCCTGCACGGCGTCAGCCTGCGCATCGAGGCCGGGCAGCGGGTCGCGCTGGTCGGATCCACCGGCGCCGGCAAGTCGACCCTGGCCGCCGTCGCCGCCGGGATCCTGCGGCCGGCCGAGGGGACCGCGTCGATCGGCGGGATGCCCGTCACGCTCATGGACCCGGCGACGCTGCGTACCCACGTCGCCATCGTCAGCCAGGAGACGCATGTCTTCGCCGGCCCGCTCGTCGAGGACCTGCGCCTGGCCCGGCCCGGCGCGAGCGACGAGGACGTCGCGGCGGCCCTGGCGGCCGTCGGCGCCGCCGAGTGGGTCGGGGCGCTGCCCGACGGCCTGCACACCGTGGTCGGGGAGGGCGGCCACGAGCTGACCGCCGCCCGCGCGCAGCAGGTCGCCCTCGCGCGGCTCCTGCTGGCCGACCCGGCGGTCGCGATCCTCGACGAGGCCACCGCGGAGGCCGGCAGCTACGGCGCCCGCGACCTGGAGGACTCCGCGCTCGCTGCGACCGCCGGGCGCACCACCCTCGTGGTCGCGCACCGGCTCACCCAGGCCAGGACGGCCGACCGGGTCGTCGTCCTGGAGGGCGGCCGGGTCGCCGAGGAGGGCGGCCACGACGAGCTGCTCCTCGCCGGCGGCCGGTACGCGCAGCTGTGGGCGGCCTGGGAGTCGCGCACCCCGCTCCCGGCCGAGTAACCACCCTTTCCGAACGAACGCATACAAAGGCAGGGACAACTGTGTCCACAGTGGACGTGCTGCGGCAGCTCGACGACTGGAACAACCCGACCGAGCCCGGTCACCGCAGCACCGTCGCGGCGCTGTTCACCGCCCAGGTCCGGCGCACCCCCGACGCGCCGGCCCTGGTCGCGGGCGGTACCCGGCTCACCTACGCCGAGCTCGGCGCGCGGGTCTTCCAGCTGGCCCGCGCGCTGCGCCGGCGCGGCCTCGCCGACGAGGAGGTCGTCGGCATCGCCGTGCCGCGCTCCGCCGAGATGGTCGTCGGGGTGCTCGCCGCGATGGTCGCCGGCGGCGCGTTCGTGCCCGTCGACCCGTCGTGGCCGGCCGAGCGCCGCCAGCAGGTGCTCGCCGACGCCGCGGTGCGCATCGTCCTGGACGACCTGGACCTCGCCGCGTGGGCGCACGCGGACGAGTCGCCCGAGCCCCTCGACCTGGACCTGGCACCGGGCCGGCTGGCGTACGTCATCTTCACCTCCGGCTCGACCGGGCGGCCGAAGGGCGCGATGATCCGGCACGAGGCGATCTGCGAGCGGCTGCGCTGGCAGATCGAGGAGGTCCTCGGCTTCGGCCCCGGCGACGCCAGCCTGTTCAAGGCGCCGCTCGCCTTCGACATCTCCGTCAATGAGATCCTGCTGCCGCTGCTGTCCGGCGGCACCGTCGTCGTCGCCGAGCCCGGCGGCGAGCGCGACCCGCAGTACCTGCTGGACCTCATCGCCGGCGAGCGGGTCACGTTCGTGTACCTGGTCTCCTCGATGCTCGACGTGCTGCTGGAGATGGACCGGACCCATGAACAGGATCCCGGCCGGCTCGGCGGGCTCAAGCACGTCTGGTGCGGCGGCGAGGTGCTCACCCCGGAGCTGTTCGAACGGTTCCGCACCCAGCTCGGCACCACCCTGTACCACGGCTACGGACCGGCCGAGGCGACCATCGGCGTCTCCCACGTCATCTACCGGGACACCGCCGTCCGCATCGCCACGTCCATCGGCCGGCCCAACCCGCACACGCAGCTGTACGTGCTGGACGACACGCTCACCCCGCTGCCGCCGGGCGCGACCGGTGAGCTGTACGCCGCCGGGTTCCTGCTCGGCCGCGGCTACGTCAACGCGCCCGGGCTCACCGCCGCCCGGTTCGTCGCCAACCCGTTCGACGCGCTCGGCAGCCGCCTGTACCGCACCGGCGACCTCGCGCGCTGGACGCCGGACGGCACGCTGGAGTTCGTCGGCCGGGCCGACAACCAGGTGAAGATCCGCGGCATGCGCCTGGAGCTGGAGGAGGTCGAGGCGGTCCTCGCCGCGCACCCGGCCGTGCGGCACGCGGCCGTCGCGGTGCGGCGCAACGCGGCCGGCGCCAGCCACCTCGTCGGCTACGTCATCGCCGCCGACGACGACGCGGATTTGCTGGCGTGGTGCGCCGGGCGGCTGCCGGAGTACGCGGTGCCGAGCGTCATCGTGCGTCTGGACGCGTTGCCGGTCAACGCCAACGGCAAGGTCGACCGGGCCGCCCTGCCCGCGCCGGTCCTGCCCGGCAGCGCCGGACGGGCCCCGCGGACCGCGATGGAGCGGGCGCTGTGCGACGTCTTCTCCGCGGTGCTCGGCGTGCCCGTCGCCGCCGACGACGACTTCTTCGCCCTCGGCGGGGACAGCATCGTGGCCATCGGCGTGGTCCGCGAGGCACGCCGCGCCGGGATCGCGCTGCGCCCACGGGATCTGCTCGCCCACCGTACCCCTGAGGGGGTGGCGCGGGTCGCGACGGCCGCCGCCGCGCCGGCGTCCGAGGTGGACCGGGCCGGGGCCGTGCCGGACACGCCGATCGTGGCGTGGCTGCGCGAGCGCGGGCCCGCCCTCGACGGCTTCTACCAGGCGGTCACCCTGCACACCCCGGCCGGGCTGACCCACGACGTCCTGCAGCGGATGGTCGCGGCGCTGGTCGCGGCGCACGACGCGCTGCGCGCCCGGGTGGACGCCGCCGGCAGCCTCACCATCGCGGCGTACGACCCGAGCCTCGTGCCCGCCGTGGTGCGGGCACCCGACGCCTCCCTGGCCGGGATCATGGCCGGGACCGTGGCCCGGCTCGACCCGCGGCGCGGCGGCATGGCCGCCTTCACGTGGGCCGACGGCGCCCCCGGCGCACCCGGCCGGCTCGTCGTCGCGGTGCACCACATCGTCGTGGACGGCGTGTCCCTGCACGTGCTCGCCGAGGACCTGCGCGTCCTGTGGGAGGCGGTCCAGGCCGGCCGCCCCGCCGAGCCGGCGCCGGCCGCGACGTCGCTGCGGCGGTGGGCGACCGCGCTGGCCGAGGCCGCCCGCGACGGGCGGTTCGCCGCCGACGCCGCGTACTGGCAGGCGACCGCCGCCGTCGCCGACCCGCCGCTCGGCCGCCGCCCCCTCGACCCGGCCCGCGACGTCGTGGCCACCGAACGGCGGCTCACCGTCAGCCTGTCCACGGCCACCACCGCCCGGCTGCTCGGCGCCGTGCCCGCCGCCATCCACGGCGGCGTCGACGACGCGCTGGTCACCGCCGCCGCCCTCGCCGTGCGGCGGTGGCGCGGCGGCGCCCCCGGACCGGTCCTGCTGGAGCTGGAGGGGCACGGACGGCACGAGGAGCTCGCCGGCGACCTGGACCTGTCCCGCACGGTCGGCTGGTTCACCACCCTGTACCCGGTCGCCGTCGACGCCGGTGACGGCACCGACCTCGGCGCGTCGGTGAAGGCCGTCAAGGACCAGCTGCGCGCGGTGCCGGCGCACGGCCTCAGCCACGGCGTCCTGCGCCACCTCGCCGGCCGCGCCGACCTCGCCGCCGCCCCGCAGGTCCTCGTGCACTACCTGGGCCGGTTCGGCGGCGGCGACCGGCCCTGGACGGCCGCGGCGGCGGACGGCGGGCCGGTCGCCGAGGACCGCGACCCGCGCATGCCGCTGCCGCGCGTGCTGGAGATCAACGCGGTCACCACCGACACCGCCGCCGGCCCGGTGCTGTCGGCCACGTTCAGCTGGCCCGGCGAGGTTCTCGACGAGGACACCGTGCGGACCGTCGCAGGGCACTGGACCGGCATCCTGGACGCGATCGCCGCCGACCCCCGCGTCGCCGGGCACACCCCGTCGGACTTCCCCCTCGCGCCGCTGCGCCAGGCCGACGTCGACCGCTTCGACGACGGTGCCCTGCTCGACGTGCAGCCGCTGGCGCCGCTGCAGGCCGGCCTGTACTTCCACGCCACCTACACCACCGGTGCCGACCCGTACGTGGTGCAGCAGCGGGTCGAGCTGGCCGGGCCGCTGGACCCGGACCGGCTGCGCGCCGCCGCCGACCGGCTCCTGCAGCGGCACCCGAACCTCGCCGCCGCGTTCCGCCCCACCGAGGCCGGCGACGTGGTGGCCGTGCTCGCCGCCGGCACCACCGCGCCGTGGCGGACCGTGACCGTCACCGACCCGCGGGACCTCGACGGTGTCGCGGCCGTGGACCGCTCCCGCCCGTTCGACCTCGCCGAGCCGCCGGCGATGCGGTTCACGCTGGTACGCCTCGCCGCCGACCGGCACGTGCTCATCCACACGATCCACCACATCGTCGCCGACGGCTGGTCGGTGCCGGTCATGTTCAATGACCTGCTGGCACTGTACGCCGGCGCCCCGCTGCCCCCGCCGGTGCCGTTCCGCGACTTCCTCGCCGCCGTCGCCGGCCAGGCGCCGGACCCCACGGCCTGGGACCGCCTGCTGGACGGCGTGCACGAGCCGACCCGGCTGCTGACCGCCCTGCCACCCGCCGAGGCCCGCGAATCGGGCCCCGGGTTCGGCCGGGTCACCCGGGAGCTGCCGGCCGGGCTGGCCGCCTCGGTGCGAGCCTTCGCCACCGCGCACGGCCTCACCGCCGGCAACGTCGTCGGCGGCGTCTGGGGCGTGCTGCTCGGCCGGCTCACCGGCCGCGGAGACGTCACGTTCGGCTCCACCGTCGCCGGCCGCGGCCTCGCCGTGCCCGGCATCGAACGCATCGCCGGGCTGCTCATCAACACCGTCCCGGCCAGGGTGCGCTGGGCGCCGGGGGAGCGCGTCGCCGACGTGATCGGCCGGTTCGCCACCGACCAGCGCGACGCCATGGACCACGAGCACGCGCCGCTCACCGAGCTGCAGCGGCGCCTGGGCATCGCGGAGCTGTTCGACACGCTCGTAGTGGTGGAGAACTACCCGGACGTCGACGTCGCCGGCGGGGACCTGCGGGTCACCGGCATCGACGTCGTCGAGGCGCCGCACTACCCGGTGACGCTCATGGTCCGCCCCGGCGACCCGTTCACGGTCACCGTGACCCACGACCGCCGGCACGTCGACACCGCCACCGCGTCGCGGCTGCTGCGCCAGTACGAGACGCTCCTGGCCGCCCTGGACGGCACCTGCGCCGCCCCGCTGACCGGTGCGCCCGCCGCGCCCGCCCGGCCGGCGGCGCACGCCGGGACAGTATTGGACCTGCTGGCGTTTCCCGACCGTACCGCCGTCGTCTGCGGCGAGCAGGAGCTGAGCTACCCGGAGCTCGACCGGCGCTCCGGCCGGCTCGCGCACGCCCTCGCCGCCGCCGGGGTCCGCCGTGGCGACCTCGTCGCCGTCGCCGTCGCCCGCTCCGTCGACCTGCCCGTCGCGGTCCTCGGCGTGCTGCGCGCCGGCGCCGCGGTCCTGCCGGTCGACCCCGCGTACCCGGCCGCCCGCATCGAGCTCATGCTCCGCGACGCCGCCCCCGCGTGCGTCCTCACCGACGGCGCCGCGGCGCTGCCCGCGCACGGGCTGCCGGTGCTGCGCGTCGGCCCGGCCGTCGCCGGGGCCGCCGGCCACCTGCAGGCCGGCGGGCTGACCGGCGCCGACGCCGCGACCGTGCTGTTCACCTCGGGCTCCACCGGCGTGCCGAAGGCGGTCGTCGGCACCCACGCGGCCCTGGCCAACCGGCTCGCCTGGGCCCGCGACGCGTGGCCGGCCGGCACCGCCGCGGTCCGCATCGCCAAGAGCTCGCTGAGCTTCGTCGACGGCACCACCGAGCTGCTCGGCGGCCTCGTCACCGGCGCCACCGTCGTGCTGGCCGACGACGCGACCGCCGCCGACGGCGCCGCCCTCGGCCGCCTGGTCGAGCGCAGCGGCGCCACGCAGCTGCTCGCCGTGCCGAGCCTGGCCGCGGCGATCGCCGACAGTGCCCCGGCGCGGGTGTGCGGGCTGCGCCGCTGGATCACCAGCGGCGAGGCGCTCACCCCGGCCGTCGTGCAGGCGGTCGCCGCCGCGTCACCGGCCGCCGAGATCGTCAACTCCTACGGCTCCTCCGAGGTCGCCGGCGACGTCCTCACCGCGGTCGTCACCCCGTCCGCCGGCCCGGTGCCGCTCGGCACCGCCGTCCCCGGCGTCCAGGTGCACCTGCTCGACGCGGCCCTCACCCTCGTGCCCGACGGCGCCGTCGGCGAGATCTACGTCGGCGGCGTGCAGAACGCCCGCGGCTACCTCGGCCGTCCCGGGATCACCGCCGCCCGGTTCGTCGCCGACCCGTTCGGCGCGCCGGGGGACCGGCTCTACCGCACCGGCGACCTCGGCCGCCGCGACGCCGCCGGGCGCATCGAGTTCCTCGGCCGCGCCGACGACCAGGTCAAGATCAACGGTTTCCGGGTGGAGCTCGCCGAGGTCGAGGCCGCCCTGGCCGGCCGCCCCGGCGTCGCCGACGCCGCCGCCGTGCAGCGCGGCAACGCCCTCGCCGGCTACGTCGTCGCCGAGCCCGGCGCCGGCGTGGACCCCGCCGCCGTCCGCGACGCGCTGCGCGCCGAGCTGCCCGCGCACCTCGTGCCCGCGACCGTCACCGTCCTGGACGCGATCCCGCTGCTGCCCAACGGCAAACGCGACCGGGCCGCGCTGCCGGAGCCGGCCGTGACCCGCGGCCGCGGCGGCGCGCCACGCACCCCCCGCCAGGCCCGCATCAGCGCCTGCTACAGCGCCGTGCTCGGCACCGACGCCGGGCCCGACGACGACTTCTTCGCCCTCGGCGGCGACAGCATCGCCGCCATCCGCGTCATCAACCGGCTGGCCCAGGACGGCATCGTGCTCACCACCCGCGACATCTTCGACCACCGCACCCCGGGCGCCCTCGACGCCCACCTGTCCACGGCCGCGGACCGGTCCGCCGCGACCTCAGCGGCGACCTCAGCGGCGCAGGCCGACCCGGAGGCGGTCGGGCCGCTGCCGCTGCTGCCCGCCGCGGAGCGGCTCACCGACGCGCCCGCCGCCCCCGCCCGCCTCGCGCTGTTCCAGGCGCCCGCCGGGCTCACCGCGCCGGTGCTGGAGCGGGCCCTGCAGGCCGTCCTGGACCACCACGACGGGCTGCGGCTGCGGATCACCCGGGAGGCCGGGCTGTTCCTGACCCTCGAGGTCACCGCCCCCGGCACCGTGCAGGCCGCGACCCTGTTGCGGCGGGTCCCGCTGTCCGGCGGCGCCGCCGAGGCCGCCGTCGGGGCCGCCGTCGGGGACCTCGACCCCGCGGCGCCGCTGAGCGTCGTCTGGCTCGACGCCGGCCCGCACGACGCCGGGCAGGTGCTGCTCGCCGCGCACGCCCTGGCCGCCGACGACGTCACCCTCACCCTCGTCGCCGACGACCTCGCCACCGCGTGCGCCGCCGTCGCCGACGGCCGGACCCCGCAGCTGCCGCCGGTCGGCACGCCGCTGCGCGCCCACGCCCGCGCCGCCCAGGACGACGCCGCCCGCGCCGGGCGCGTCGCGGAGTTCGCGCACTGGCAGGACGTCCTGCGCCCCGGCGCCGACATCGCCCCCGGCTTCCGCGGCGGCGCCGTCACCGGCCGGCACACCCGGGTCTTCACCGGGCCCGTCGCCGCGAAGCTCGCCGCCGCCCCGGAGCTGGCCGCCGTCGCCGCGCTCCGGGTCGCCGTGCAGGACCCCGCCGACCTGGTCGTCGAGGTCGAACGCGCCGCCCGTCACCTGGTGCGGGTCACCCCGGACGAGGACCTCAGCCGCACCGCCGGGCTGTGCGCGACCGTGGTGCCCGTCCGGGTCGCCGCCGCCGAGGACGGCGACGCCGCGCTCGCCCACGCCGCCGTCGCCCTCGGCGCCGCACCCGGCCACGGCGCCGGGCACGGCCTGCTGCGCCACGGCAACCCGCGGGTCGGCCGGGCCCTGGAGGCCCTGGAACGCGCCGCCGAGCCGCGCATCCTCAGCCGCACCACCGGCTTCGGCGCCCCGGCCGGGTGGCCGCGCCTGGCGGTCGAGCAGCCCGCCGACGCGCTGCTCGGCATCCGGTACGCCGTGCAGTGCGACCTCACCCTCACCGGCGACGGCCGGGTCGAGGCGACCCTGCAGCACGTGTCCGATGTGGACGGTGCCGGGCTCGCCGAGCGGTGGTGGCGCGCCCTGGAGACCCTGTCCCGGCAGGCCCAACCGGCCACCGAGGTGTGGGACCTGTCGCCGCTGCAGCGCGGCGTGTACTACCAGGCCACGTTCGACCAGGTCGCCAGCACGTACATCGCGCAGAACGTGTTCACGCTCGACCGGCGGGTCGACGTCGACGCGCTGACCCGCGCCTTCGGTGAGCTGCTGCGCCGGCACCCGACGCTGCGCGCCGCGTTCATCGGCGACGGCCTCCCCGCGCCCGTGCAGGTCATCGCCGCCGAGGTGCCCGCGGTCGTGGCCGTGGCCGAGCTGCCGGACGGCCCGGACGGCGAAGCCGCGTTCGAGGCGATGGCCGCCCGCGACCGGACCGAGCCCTTCGACCTGGCCACCCCGCCGCTGGTCCGCCTCACCGTCGCCCGGCACCCCGGCGGCCGGGACACGCTGCTGCTGACCAGCCACTTCCTGCTGTGGGACGGCTGGTCCCGGGAACTGGTCCTGCGGGACCTGTTCGCGCTGTACGCGGGCCGTACCCCCGCCGCACCGTCCGCCTCGTTCACCGACTACCTCGGCTGGCTGGCCACCCGGGACACCGCCGCGTCCGGTGCCGCCTGGCGCCGCGCGCTCGGCGACGTCGCCGAGGCGACCCTCGTCGCGCCGGAGGCCGCCGGGCGCGCGCCGATGCTGTCCGAACGGGTCCTCACCGCCCTGCCGGCCGGGGTCACCGCCCGCCTCACCGAACAGTCCCGGCACGCCGGCGTCACCCTCAACGCGCTGCTCACCGCCGCGCTCGGCATCGTGCTGGGCTACCAGACCGGCCGCGCCGACGTCGTGTTCGGCACCACCGTCGCCGGCCGCCCCACCGAGCTGCCCGGCATCGACCGGGTCGTCGGCCTGTTCCTCAACACCGTGCCCGCCCGGGTCACCGCGACGGCCGCCGCGACCGTGCTCGACCTCGCCCGCCGCGCCCAGGCCGACCGCCTCGACCTCGGCCCGCACGAGTACCTGGGCCTCGGCGAGATCCAGCGCGCCGCCGGGCACGAGCAACTGTTCGACGTGCTGTACGTGCTGCAGAACTTCCTCGCCGACGACACGTTCGCCGACCTGGAGCGCGAGCAGGGCATCGTCGGCGTCGACTACACCGACACCACCCACTACCCGCTGACCTGGGTGCTGACCCCCGGCGCGAACCTGCGCGTCAAGCTCGAGTACCGCCCCGACGTGTTCACGCGGGAGCAGGCGGCGGCGATGACCGACCGGCTCGTGCGGCTCCTCACGACCCTGTCCGGCGGCCTCGACGTCGCCGTCGGCGCGCTGGACCTGCGCTCGGCGGCCGAGACCGCGGCGCTGCGGGCGGCGTGGCGGGCCACCGAGCACCCGATCGGCGCGGCCACCATCGCCGACCTGCTCGCCGAGCGGGCCGCGGCCTGCCCAGCCGACACCGCCCTCGTCGACGGCGGGGAGGTGCTCACCTACGCCGAGCTCGACGCCCGGGTGAACCGCACCGCCCGGCTGCTGCTGGCCAACGGCGCCGGCCCGGAGCGCATCGTCGCGCTCGCCCTGCCGCGCGGCACCGACATGGTCGTCGCGCTGTTCGCGGTGCTGCGGGCCGGCGCCGCGTACCTGCCCCTGGAGCTGGACCACCCCGTGGACCGGCTGGCCGGCATGCTCGCCGACGCCCGGCCGGTGCTGCTGGTCGCGCTGCCCGGCACGCCGCTGGCCGCCCGGTTCGACGGCGCCGTGGTCGGTCCCGCCGACGCGGCGCCGTTCCCGGCGGACCCGCCGCCGGTCACCGCCGACCCGCACCGCCTGGACCGGCCCGCGTACGTCATCTACACCTCCGGGTCGACGGGCCAGCCGAAGGGCGTCGTCACCCCGTACCGCGGCCTCACCAACATGCAGCTCAACCACCGGGCGGAGATCTTCGCCCCGGCGGTCGCCCGGGCCCGGGCCGCCGGCCGCGACCGGCTGCGCATCGCGCACACCGTGTCGTTCTCCTTCGACATGTCGTGGGAGGAGCTGCTGTGGCTGGTGGAGGGGCACGAGGTGCACGTGTGCGACGAGGAGCTGCGCCGTGACGCGGTCGCGCTCGTCGCGTACTGCCAGGCCCAGCGCATCGACGTGATCAACGTGACGCCGACGTACGCGCACCACCTGTTCGACGAGGGCCTGCTGGACCCGGCCGGGTACCCGCCGTGCCTGGTGCTGCTCGGCGGGGAGGCGGTCTCCGACGCCGTCTGGTCCCGGCTGCGCACGGCCGACGGGACGACCGGCTACAGCACGACCGGCTACAACCTGTACGGCCCCACCGAGTACACGATCAACACCCTCGGCGCGGGCACGGACGACAGCGCCACCCCGACCGTCGGCCGGCCGATCTGGAACACCCGCGGCTACGTGCTGGACGCGTTCCTGCGGCCGGTCCTGCCGGGCACCATCGGCGAGCTGTACATCGCCGGCGCCGGCCTGGCCCGCGGGTACCTGCACGCCGCCGGGCTCACCGCCGCCCGGTTCGTCGCCGACCCGGCCACGCCCGGCGGGCGCATGTACCGCACCGGCGACCTCGTGCGCGAGCGGCCGGACGGCAACCTGGACTTCCTCGGCCGCAGCGACGACCAGGTGAAGATCCGTGGCTACCGGGTCGAGCTCGGCGAGGTCGAGGCCGCCGTCGCCGCGCTGCCGCGGGTCCGGCAGGCCGCCGTGGTGGCCCGCGCCGACGGCACCGTGCCGGGGCTGAAGAAGCTCGTCGCGTACCTGGTGCCGGCCGGCGACGCGACCGACCTGGCCGGTGCCGTCCGCGCCGCGCTCGCCGAGCGGCTGCCGTCGTACATGGTGCCGTCGCTGTACGGCGTCGTGGACGCGCTGCCGCTGACCGTCAACGGCAAGCTCGACGTCGCCGCGCTGCCCGAGCCGTCCGCCCCGGGCGGCGCCGGCGGCACCCTGCAAGGCCCGCGCAACGAGCGCGAGCGGGTGCTGTGCGCCATCTACGCCGACGTGCTCGGCCTGCCCGCCGTCGGCGTCGACGAGGACTTCTTCGTCGCCGGCGGCGACAGCATCGGCTCGATCGCGGTCGCCGGCCGGGCCCGCCGCGAAGGGCTGCCCGTCACGCCCCGCGACATCTTCCGCCGCCGCAGCGTGCAGGCGGTCGTCGCCGCGCTGCCCGAGACGCCGGCCGGCACCGGGACCGGGCAGGGCGCGGACGACGGGGCCGGCACGGTCGCGCTGACCCCGATGCTCGCCGAGACCCGCGCGGCGGCGACCCCGCTGACGAGCTTCTACCAGGCGATGACGTTCCGCACCCCGGCCGGGCTGACCCGGCCCGCGCTCGACGCGGTCCTGCGCGCCCTCACCGACACCCACCACCTGCTGCGGGCCGTCGTCACGCCCGACTGGACGATCACCGTCCCGCCGGCGGGGGCACCGGTGCCGGTCGTCGAGGGTGAGCCGGACGAGGCCGCCGTGGCCGCCGCGGCGGCCCGCCTCGACCCGCACCGCGGCGTCATGGTCCAGGCCGTCTGGTCGCCGCGGACCCGGCAGCTGCTGCTCGTCGTGCACCACCTCGTCATCGACGGCGTCTCCTGGCGCATCATCGGCGCCGACCTGGCCCGCGCCTGGTCCGACGCCGCCGCCGGCCGCCCCGTCGCGCTGGAGCCGGCGCCCGCGTCGTTCCGCGGCTGGGCCCGGCTGGCCGCCGAGCGGTCCGGGCGGTTCGCCGCCGAGGCCGGCCACTGGCGCGACGTGCTGGCCACCCCCGACCCGGTGCTCGGCGCCCGCGCCGCCGACCCGGCCGTGGACACCGCCGGGACCGTGCGGACCGTCACCGTCACGCTGCCGGCCGCCGACAGCGGCGCCGTACTCAACCGGGCCCCGGCCGCCATGCACGGCACCGTCAACGACGTGCTGCTGACCGCGTTCGCCCTGGCGGTGCGGGCCTGGCGGCCGGCACCGGACCCGGCGGTCGTGGTCAGCCTCGAAGGTCACGGCCGGGAGGGCGACGTCTACGACGCCGACATCGACCTGTCGCGCACCGTCGGCTGGTTCACCGCCATCTACCCGGTGCGGCTCGACCCGGGCGCGGTCGCGTGGGACGACGTCCTCGCCGCCGGCCCCGCCCTGGCCGGCGCCGCCCGCGCGGTCAAGGAGCAGCTGCGGGCCGTGCCCGGCAAGGGGCTCGGCTACGGCGTCCTGCGCCACCTGCGGCAGGAGCTGACCGGTGCGGTGCCGCAGATCCTGTTCAACTACCTGGGCCGGTTCCCGACCGGCTCCGCCGAGGACTGGGCGCCGACCGGGCCGCTGCGCGAGGGCGTCGACCCGGCGAACCCGGCAATGACGCTGGAGGTCAACGCGTACGCCGCCGACGGGCCGGACGGCGTGACGTTCACCGCGGCGCTGTCCTACCCGGCGGGGCTGTTCGCCGAGGCCGACGTGACCGGGCTGGCGCAGCGCTGGCTGGCCGCCCTGGCCGCCCTCGGCCGGTGCGCGGACCTCGCCGGGCACACCCCGTCGGACTTCCCGCTGGTCAGGCTCGCCCAGCGCGACGTCGACGACCTCGCCGGCGCCGAGGACATCCTGCCGCTGCTGCCGTTGCAGGAGGGCATGTACGTCCATCAGGCGCTCGCCGAGCCCGGCGCCGACACGTACCGGGTGCAGCAGATCGCCCGCCTCACCGGACCGGTCGACCCGGTGCGGCTGCGGGCCGCGGTCGAGGCGACGGTGCGCCGGCACGCCGCCCTGCGCGCCGGCTTCCGGGAGCTGCACGACGGCCGGATCGTCCAGGCGGTCGTGCCCGCGGTCGAGGTGCCGTGGCGGCACGAGCCCGCCGGTGACCCCGCCACCCTCGACGCCGTCGCCGCCGACGAGCTGGCCCGGCCGTTCGACCTGGCCCGGCCGCCCGCGCTGCGCTACGCGCTGGTGTCCCTCGGCGAGCACGACCACCGCCTCGTCGAGACCATGCACCACGTGCTGGCCGACGGCTGGTCCTACCCGCTGGTGTTCAGCGACATCGTCGCCGCGTACGAGCTCGGCGCCGACCTGCCGGCGCCCGCCACGACGTTCCGCGACCACGTCGAGGCCGTCGCGGCCCGCGACCGGGACGCGGCCCGCGCCGTGTGGCACCGGGTCCTGGACGGGGTGACCCCGGCGCTGCTGTACCCGTCCGGCAGCCCTGTCGCCGCGCACTACAGCGTCCACAGCGTCCTGTCCACACAGGACAGCGAGGCGCTGGCCGGCGCGGTCCGCGCGCACGGCGTCACCCTCAGCACCGCCGTGCACGCGGCCTGGGGCCTGCTGCTCGGCCGGCTGCTCGGCCGCGACCGGGTCGTGTTCGGCTCGACCGTCTCCGGCCGCGGCGGCGAGCTGCCCGGCGTCGAGACGGTCGTCGGGCTGCTCATCAACACGCTGCCGCTGCCGATGGCATGGCGGCCCGACGAGCCGCTCGGCGCGGTGCTGACCCGCCTGCAGGACCTGCAGACCGAGGTGCTCGACGCGCAGCACGTCGGCCTCGCCGAGCTGGCCCGCCTCGCCGGGGTCCGCGAGCTGTTCGACTCGATGGTCGTGGTGGAGAACTTCCCCGCGGTGCGCTCCGGCGACCGCTCGGCGCTGCGCGTGGACGGGTTCACCGGCACCGACTCGCCGCACTACCCGGTCGCGCTGGTCGCGTTCCCCGGCGACACGCTCACCCTCGAGGTCAAGTACGACGTGGCGCTGGTCGGCGAGGCCCGGGCCCGGGAGCTGCTCGCCGAGGTCGAGGCCATCCTGCGCGGCCTGGCTGCCGGCCTGGACACCCCCGTCGGCGCCGTCGTCGCCGCGCCTGCCGTCGCAGCTCCCGCCGCAGAGCTGCCCGCCGTCGGCGGGACGCTTGCCGAGCGCCGCGCCGCCGTTGACCCGGCGGCGGTGGCCCTCAGCCACGGCGCGGACCGGCTCACCTACGCCGAGCTCGACGCCCGCGTCAACTGGATCGCCCGCGAGCTGATCGCCCGCGGCGTGCGGCCCGAGTCGCGGGTCGCCGTCGCGCTGCCCCGCGGCACCGACCTCGTCGTCGCGCTGCTCGCCGTGGTGCGCGCCGGCGGCTGCTACGTGCCCGTCGACACCGGCGCGCCAGTCGCCCGCAACGCGTACATCCTCGCCGACGCCGCGCCCGTGTGCCTGCTCACCGACGCCGCCACCGTCACCGCGCTGGACACCGCCGTCCCCGCGGTCCTGCTCGACGGCCCGCTGCCGGCGTACGACCCCGGCCCCGTCACCGTCGCCGGGCTGCGGCCGGACAACACCGCGTACATCATCTACACGTCCGGCTCGACGGGCCGGCCGAAGGGCGTCGCGGTCACCCACCGCAACGTGCTGACCCTGTTCGCCGCCGCCGACCGGCTGTTCACGTTCGGCCCGGACGACGTGTGGACGATGTTCCACTCCGCCGCGTTCGACTTCTCCGTCTGGGAGCTGTGGGGCGCCCTGGTGTACGGCGGCCGGCTGGTCCTCGTCGACGGCGACGTCGCCCGGGACCCGCGCCGCTTCGCAGAGCTGCTGCGGGCCGAACGGGTCACCGTGCTCAACCAGACCCCGTCGGCGTTCTACCCGCTCATCGCCGAGGACACCACCGGGCTCGCCCTGCGCTATGTCGTCTTCGGCGGCGAGGCCCTCGACCCGGGGCGGCTGCGGCCCTGGTACGCCACCCACGCCGACGACGCGCCGCTGCTGGTCAACATGTACGGCATCACCGAGACGACCGTGCATGTGACGTTCCGCGCGCTGAGCCGGGCCGACACCGCAGCCGGCAGCGTCATCGGCGCCGCGCTGCCGAGCCTGCGCGCGTACGTGCTCGACGAGCGGCTGCGCCCGGTGCCGGCCGGGGTCACCGGTGAGCTGTACGTCGCCGGTGACCAGCTCGCCCGCGGCTACCTCGACCGGCCCGGGCTCACCGCCGCCCGGTTCGTGGCGAACCCGTTCGGCCCCGGACGGCTGTACCGCAGCGGCGACCTCGCCACCTGGACCGCCGCCGGCGACCTCGTCTACGCCGGCCGCGGCGACCACCAGGTCAAGGTCCGCGGCTACCGTATCGAGCTCGGCGAGATCGAGGCCGCGCTGCTGGACGTCGACGGCGTCACCAACGCCGCCGTCGACCTGCGCGACGGGCGGCTCGTCGGCTACCTCGTCGGCGGGTCCGCAGTGGACGACGGGACGGTCCGGGCGAGGCTCGCCGAGCGGCTCCCGGCCTACCTGGTCCCGGCCGCGTACGTGCGGCTGCCGGCCCTGCCGCTCACCGTCAACGGCAAGCTCGACCGGGCCGCGCTGCCCGCCCCGACCGGCGAACGGGCCGCGCCCGTCGAGGTCGACGCCGGCGAGACGGCGGCCCAGCGGCTGCTGCGGGAGCTGATCGCCGAGGTCGTCGGCCTCACCGCCGTCGGACCCGACGAGGACTTCTTCACCGTCGGCGGGGACAGCATCATCGCGATCCAGCTGGCGAACCGCGCCCGCCGGGCCGGGCTGTCCGTCTCCCCGCGCGACGTGTTCGTCCACCGCACCGCCGCGGCCCTCGCCGCGCTCGCCGCGTCCGTCGCCGCCCCCGCCGCGTCCGTCGCCGCCCCCGCCGCGTCCGTCGCCGCCCCCGCCGCGTCCGTCGCCGCCCCCGGCGCGCCCGGCGCCGCGCCCGGGCAGCCCGTGCCGCCGGTGCCGGCCGTCCCGGCCGCCGTGGCCGAGCAGCCGGTCTTCGACGGGGTGGGGGAGGTGCCGCTGCTGCCGATCGTGCAGCGCCTCGCCGAGCTGGGCGGCCGCATCCACCGCCACAACCAGGCGGACCTGCTGCTCACCCCGGCCGGCCTCACCCACGAGGCGGTCACCGCGCTCGTCGACGGCCTGGTGCGCCGGCACGACGCGCTGCGCCTGCGGCTGCACCGCCCCGCGCCGATGCTGTGGTCCCTGGAGGCCCGCCCGCCGTCGCAGGTGCCCGCCGCGGACGTGCGGCGGGTCGCCGCGGCCGGCCTGGACGAGGCCGCGCTGCGCGAGCTGATCGGCGCCGAGTCCGACGCCGCCACCGACCGGCTCGACCCCGACGCCGGCACCGTGCTGCAGGCCGTCTGGTTCGACCGCGGGCCGGCGGAGCAGGGCCGGCTGCTGCTGGTCGCGCACCACCTGGTCGTCGACGGCGTGTCCTGGCGGATCGTCACCGACGAGCTCGCCGACCCGGCCGTCGCGGCACCCGGCGGCACGTCGCTGCGCGCGTACGCCCGGCTGCTGCACGAGCAGGCCGGGCAGGCGGCGCGGCTCGGCGAGTTCGAGCACTGGGCCGCCGCGCTCGCCCCCGGCGGCGAGCTCGACGCGTCCCGGCACACCGCCGGGCTGACCGTCGGTCAGACCCGCGACCACGAGCTGCGCCTGCCGCCGGAGGTCACCGGGCCGCTGCTCGGCGCGGTGCCGGCCGCCGCCGGCGTCGACGTCACCACCGTGCTCGTCGCCGCGCTGCGCGTCGCGGTCAGCCGGTGGCGCGCCGGGCGGTCCACTGTGGACGGGCCGCTCACCGTTGACGTGGAGCGGCACGGCCGGGAGGAGTTCGACGGCACCGACCTGTCCCGCACCGTCGGCTGGTTCACCGCCATCGCACCGGTACGGCTGCCGGTGGTACCGGACGGGCCCGCGGCGCTCGCGGAGACGCACCGGCACGTGACCGCGGCACCCGGCGACGGGCTCGGCTTCGGCCTGCTGCGTTACGCCAATGCCCGCACCGCACCGGCCCTGGCCCGGCTCGGCACGCCCCAGGTGCTGTTCAACTACCTGGGCCGGTTCCCGGCGCCGTCCGGCGCGGACTGGGACACCGCCCCGGAGGACGGCGCGCTGCGCACCGCACCCGACCCCGACCTCGGCACCCCGTACCTGCTGGAGATCAACGCCGCTTGCCACACCACCCCGGACGGGCCGCAGCTGCGGGCCGTGCTCACCTACGCCGACGAGGGCCTCGACATCCCCGGCCTGGCCGAGCACTGGGCGGCCGCGATGCGGGACCTGTGCGCCCCCGCCGAGGAGGTGTGGCCCCTGTCGCCGCTGCAGGAGGGCCTGTACGTGCAGGCCCGCCTCGCCGGTGACGCCGACGTGTACGTGGCGCAGAACGCGTTCGACTTCGCCGGCCGGCTCGACCCCGACCGGCTCGCCGCGGCCTGGACGGCGGTGCTGGACCGGCACCCGGCGATCCGGCTCGGGTTCACCGCGCGGGACGGCGGCCGCCCGGTCGCCGTGCTCGCGCCCGCGCTGCGCGGCGAGGTGACCGTCGTGGAGACCGGCGACGGCGACCTGGACGGCGACCTGGCCGCCGTCATGGCCGCGGACCGGACCCGGCCGTTCGACCTGGCCGCCCCGCCGCTGGCCCGGCTCACCGTGCTGCGCCGGCCCGGCGGCACCGACCGGCTGCTGTTCACGTACCACCTGCTGCTGTGGGACGGCTGGTCCCGGGAGCTGGTCCTGCGGGACCTGTTCGCGCACTACGCCGGGCAGGCCCCGGCGCCGCCGGCGGCCCGGTTCACCGACTACCTCGGCTGGCTCGCCGAGCAGGACACCGAGGCGTCGGCGCGGGCGTGGGCGGACGCGCTGCGCGGCCTCGACGAGCCGACCGTGCTGTACCCGGCGGCCGCCGGCACCCGGCCGGTCCTGGCCACCAGCATCGCCCGGCAGCTCACCGAGGAGCAGACGGCCCGGCTCACGGCGCAGGCCCGCGCCCAGGGCGTCACCCTCAACGCCGTGCTCAGCGCCGCGCTCGGCGTCGTCCTCGCGCACGCCACCGGGCGCAAGGAGGCCGTCTTCGGCACCACCGTCGCCGGCCGCCCCACCGAGCTGCCCGGCATCGACGAGGTCGTCGGCGTCTTCCTCAACACCGTGCCCGCCCGGGTCACCCTCGCCCCGGGCGAGCCGGTCGCCGGCGTGCTGCGCCGCATCCAGGCCGACCGGATCGACCTGATGCCGCACGAGTACCTCGGCCTCGGCGAGATCCAGCGCGCCGCCGGCCGCACCACGCTGTTCGACAACCTGTACGTGCTGCAGAACTTCCTCGACGACGACACGTTCACGGACCTGGAGACCGAGCACGGGATCGTCGGCGTCACCGCCGTCGACGCCACCCACTACCCGCTCACCTGGGTCGCCACGCCCGGGCGGCGGCTGCGGATCCGCCTGGAGTACCGCGCCGACGTCGTCCCCGCCGGGGAGGCCGAGGCGCTCCTGGAGCGGCTGGAGCGGGTGCTGCTGGCCCTCGCCGACGACGTCACGGTGCCGGTCGCGGCGCTGCCCGTCGCGGCGGGCGGCACGGTCCTGGAGGGTGCGTCCGGGCAGATCCTGCCGGACACCATCGCCGAGCTGATGGCGGCGCAGGCGGCCCGCACCCCGGACGCGCCCGCGCTGACCTTCGGCGCGGCCACCGTCACGTACGCCGACCTCGACGCCCGCGTCAACCGCCTGGCCCGGTACCTGCTGCGGCTCGGTGCCGGACCCGAGCGCATCGTCGCGCTCGCCCTGCCGCGCTCCATCGACATGGTCGTCGCGCTGTTCGCGGTGCTGCGCACCGGCGCGGCGTACCTGCCCCTGGAGCTCGACCACCCCGACGACCGGCTCCTGGCGATGATCGAGGACGCCCGCCCGGCGATCGTGCTGACCGCCGGCCGGCTCGACGGGATCCGCCTCGACACCCTCGACCTGTCCACGGAGTCCGCCGCACCGCTGACCGGTGAGGAGCTCGGCGCGTTCGCGCCCGGCACCCCGGGCCGCATGCGGCACCCGGCGTACGTCATCTACACCTCCGGCTCGACCGGACGCCCGAAGGGCGTCGTCACCCCGTACCTGGGGCTGACGAACATGCAGCAGAACCACCGTCAGGCGATCTTCGCCCCGACGATCGCCGCGCAGGGTGGCCGTACCCTCACCATCGCCCACACCGTGTCGTTCTCCTTCGACATGTCGTGGGAGGAGCTGCTGTGGCTGGTCGAGGGCCACCACGTGCACGTGTGCGACGAGCACCTGCGCCGCGACGCCGTCGCGCTGGCCGCCTACTGCGCGCAGGCCCGCGTCGACGTCGTCAACGTCACCCCCACCTACGCCCAGCACCTCATCGACGCGGGCCTGCTCGGCGGCGGGGGGCACCGGCCGGCGCTCGTGCTGCTCGGCGGCGAGCACGTGCCGGAAGGGCTGTGGGCGACGCTGCGCGACACCGACGGGGTGCTCGGCTACAACCTGTACGGCCCCACCGAGTACACCATCAACACCCTCGGCGGCGGCACCACCGACAGCGCCACGTCCACCGTCGGCACCCCGATCTGGAACACCCGCGGCTACGTGCTGGACGACTGGCTGCGCCCGGTCCCGCCGGGGGTGCCCGGCGAGCTGTACATCACCGGCGCCGGGCTGGCCCGCGGCTACCTGCGCCGCCCCGGGCTGACCGCCGAACGGTTCGTCGCCGACCCGGCGGTCCCCGGCGGGCGCATGTACCGCACCGGCGACCTCGTCCGGCTGCGCCCCGACGGCCTGCTGGACTTCCTCGGCCGCACCGACGACCAGGTGAAGATCCGCGGGTACCGCATCGAGCTCGGCGAGGTCCAGGCCGCGGTCGCGGCGCAGCCCGGCGTACGGCAGTGCGCGGTCCTCGCCGTCGCCGACGGTGCCGGCGGCAAGCGCCTCGTCACGTACGTGGTGCCCGCCGCCGGCCCGTTCGACGTGGCCGCGCTGCGCGGTGCGCTGAAGGCGTCGATGCCTGCCTACATGGTGCCGGCCGCGTACGCCGTCGTGCCCGAGCTGCCGCTGACCGTCAACGGCAAGCTCGACGTCGCGGCGCTGCCGGAGCCGCAGTCGGTGGCCACCGGCGGGCGCGCCCCCGCCACGGACACCGAACGGCGGCTGTGCGCCGCCTTCGGCGACGTCCTCGGCGTGCCCGGCTACGGCGTCGAGGACGACTTCTTCGACGGCGGCGGGCACTCGCTCATCGCGATGCGGCTCCTCGGCCGGCTCCGCGCGGACCTCGGCGCCGACCTGCCGCTGCGCGCCCTGTTCGACGCGCCGACCCCGGAACGGCTGGCGCTGCTGCTGGCGGCGGGCACCGGGGCCGCGCGGCCCGCGCTGACCGCCCGGCCGCGGCCGGAGCGGATCCCGCTGTCCCCGGCGCAGGAGCGGCTCCTGCTGCTGCACCACCTCGACCCGGCCTCCACCGCGTACAACTACCCGCTCGTCATGCGGCTGCAGGGGGCCGTGGACACCGGTGCCCTGCGGGCCGCGCTGGGCGACGTGACCGACCGGCACGAGGTGCTGCGCACCCTCGTCACCCTCGACGGGCAGCGGGTCCTGCCGTCGGTGCGGGTGCCGGTGCACGACCGGCTCGACGACGCCCTGTCCCGCCCGTTCGACCTCGCCGTGGAGCCGCCGATCCGGGCCGCCGCCGTCGCCGAGCCCGGCGGCGGGACGCTGCTCGCCCTGGTGCTGCACCACATCGCGATGGACGAGTGGTCGGACCGGCCGCTGCTGCGCGACCTCACCGATGCGTACACGGCCCGCCTCGCCGGGCGGGCCCCGTCGTGGGCGCCGCTGCCGGTGCAGTACGCCGACTACGCCGCCTGGCAGGCCGACCTGCTCGGCGACCCGGCCGACCCGGCGGGCGGCCACGCCACGTCCCGGCGGTTCTGGCAGGAGCGGCTGCGCGGGCTGCCGGAGGAGATCCCGCTGCCCGGGGCGCTGCCCCGCACGGCGCCCGGCCCCGCCGGGCAGGCCGCCGCGACGCTGCCCGAGGACCTGGTCACCCGGCTGCGGGCCATCGCCGGGGAGCAGTCGGCGAGCCTGTTCATGGCGCTGCACGCCGGGCTCGCGGTCCTGCTGTCCCGGCACGGCGCCGGCGACGACATCCCGATCGGCACCCCGACGTCGGGCCGCGGCGACCCGGCGCTCGCCGACCTCGTCGGCTTCTTCGTCAACACCGTCGTGCTGCGCACCGACCTGTCCGGCGCGCCGACGTACGCGGACCTGCTGCGGCGGGTCCGCGCCGCCGACCTCGCCGCGTTCGACCACGCGGAGCTGCCGTTCCAGCAGGTCGTCGAGGCGGTCAACCCGCCGCGCGCGGCCGGGCGCAACCCGCTGTTCCAGGTGATGATCGGCTACCACCACCGGCCCGGCGGCGACGGTACGGTCCTCGGCCTGCCGCTCGGGCCGGAGCCCGGCTTCGCCGCCGACCCGAAGGTCGACCTCAACGTCACGTTCGTCGACGCCGGGGCGACCGTCGAGGTGACCGTCGAGTACGACACGGCCCGCTTCACCGCCGGCACCGCCGGGCGGCTTGCCCAGCGGCTCGTGCGGCTCCTCACGGACCTCGCCGAGCGCCCCGACCGGCCGGTCCGCGACGCGGCGCTGCTCGCCCCCGCCGACGAGGCCGACCTCGCCGCCTGGCAGGCCGGCGGGCCGCTGCCGGCGACCGGGTCGTGGGTCGCGGCGTTCCGCGGCCACGCCGCCCGCGCCCCGCACGCCGACGCGCTGGTCAGCGCCGGGCGGACGTGGAGCTACGCCGAGCTGGACGCCGCCTCCGACCGGCTCGCCGCGGCGCTGGCCGCCAAGGGCGCCGGCCAGGAGCGGCTCGTCGGGCTCGCGCTGCCGCGCACCGCCGACCTCGTCGTCGCCGTCCTCGCGGTGCACAAGACCGGCGCGGCCTACCTGCCGCTGGACCCCGCGTTCCCCGCGGACCGGCTCGCGTACATGGTGCGCGACGCCCGGCCGGTGGTGGTCCTCAACCCGGACACTGACCCGGACACTGACCCGGACACCGACCTGGCACCCGGCGGCGACGCCCCACCCGCGGTGCCGGTGGCGCCGGACAGCGCCGCGTATGTCATCTACACGTCCGGGTCGACCGGGCGGCCGAAGGGCGTCGTGGTCACCCACGGGGACCTTGAGGCGTTCCTCGCCGCCGTCGGCGAGGTCGTGCCGGTGACCGCCGCCGACCGGCTGCTCGCCGTCACCACCCTGTCGTTCGACATCTCGGTCCTGGAGCTGCTGCAGCCGCTGCGCAACGGCGGCTGCGTCGTGCTCGCGTCCGGCGCGGAGGTCCGCGACCCGGCGCTGCTCGCGCCGCTGGCCGGCGCCGCGACCGTCATGCAGGCCACGCCGTCGCTGTGGGCGGCGCTGCTGGAGGCGTCCGACGTGGACCTCACCGGCGTGCGCGCCCTCGTCGGCGGCGAGGCGCTGCCACCGTCGCTCGCCGCTCGGCTGCACCGGCGGACCCGGTCGGTCACCAACCTGTACGGCCCCACCGAGGTCACCGTGTGGGCGACCGCCGCAGCCGTCGGCGCGGACCGGCCCACCATCGGCGGGCCGCTGCCCGGCACCACCGCCGTCGTGCTGGACGCGGCGCTGCGGCCGGTGCCCCCGGGGGTCGCCGGCGAGCTGTACCTCGGCGGTGCCCAGGTGACCCGGGGCTACCTCGGCCGGGCCGGGCTCACGGCGGGCCGGTTCGTGGCCACCGACGCCGGCGGCCGCCTGTACCGCACCGGCGACCTCGTGCGGTGGCTGCCCGGCGGGGAGCTGGAGTTCCTGGGCCGCACCGACTTCCAGGTGAAGGTCCGCGGCCACCGCATCGAGCTGGGCGAGATCGAGGCGGTCCTCGCCGCGCACCCCGCGGTGGCCCGGGCGGTCGTCGTCGCCCGCGACGAGCGGCTCGTCGGGTACGTCACCACGGTGGACGGTGCGGACGTGGGCGACCTCGGCCGGTACCTCGGCCGGTACCTCGCCGACCGGCTGCCCGGCTACATGGTGCCGGCCGCGTTCGTGGTCCTCGACGCGGTGCCCCAGACGCCGAACGGCAAGGTCGACCGGGCGGCGCTGCCCGACCCGGCGTTCACCGCCGCCAGCGTGGGGGACCGGCCGCGCAGCCGTACCGAGGCGCGGCTGTGCGAGCTCGCCGCCGAGGTGCTGGGGGTCGCGGCGGTCGGGGTCGGCGACGACTTCTTCGCCCTCGGCGCGCACTCGCTGCTGCTGGTCCGCCTCGCCGCCGCGGTCCGCCGGGAGCTCGGCGTCGACGTGCCGGTCGCGGACCTGTTCACCGCGCCGACCGTGCAGGGCCTGGCCCGGCGGCTCGACGGCGACCTGCCGCCCGGCGACGCCCTCGCCCCGGTCGTCACGCTGCACGCCGGCGGCGGGGAGCCGCCGCTGTTCTGCCTGCCCCCGGCCAGCGGCCTCGTCTGGCAGTTCGCCGGGCTCAAGCGGCACCTGCCGGACGCCGTGCCGATCATCGGGCTGCAGTCGCCGCGGCTGAGCCGGGCCACGGACCTGCCGGCCACCCTCGACGACCTCGCCGCCGAGCTCGCCGGCCGGGTCGCGCAGCTCGCCCCGGACGGGCCGGTGCGGCTGCTGGGCTGGTCGTTCGGCGGCGCCGTCGCGCACGCGCTCGCCGCGCGGCTGGTGGCGGCCGGGCGGGACGTGCCGTTCGTCGGCATGCTCGACACGCGGATCCCTTCCGCCACCGGGGTTTCCGGCGCCTGGGACGGGCCCGAGGCGATCGCGGCGCTGCTGCGGGAGCTGGGCTACGACGTACCGGCGGACGCGGCGCCGACCGTGGCGGACGCGGTGACGTTCGTGCGGGCCGCCGGCGGTGGCGTGGCCGCGCTGACCGACGCGCAGATCGCCCGGGTCGTGGAGAACTACCTCGACAGCGACCGGATGATGGCGGGGGCGCGGCCCGGGGTCCTCGCCGCGGACGTGCTGTTCGTCGACGCGACCGTGCCGGAGCGGGGTTTCACCGGGACGGCGTCGGACGGCTGGCGGTCCGTCGTGGACGGTCGACTGAGGACGGTCGGGATCGCCTGCGGGCACTCGGAACTGCTCGACCCCGGGGTGCTGGAGCAGCTGGGGCCGCTGGTCGCCGGGGCGCTCTGAGCGGACACGGAAGGGGACGGCGCCGTCGTGGCGCCGCCCCCTTGTGGCCGTCGTGCGGTTCGTTCCGTCGTGCGGTTCGTTACGCGGTGGCGAGGTCCGGGACCTTGGTGGCAGGGTCGTTGTCGACGGCGGCGGCGAGCGCGGGCACCAGCAGGTCCAGCGCGAACAGCAGCGCGTTGGGGCCGCTGTAGGACAGCGCGCCCGACAGCGGGGTCTCGAAGGTGGTGTACAGGGTGCGGTCGGTCGTGACCACCTTCAGCTTCGCGAAGACCGGCGAGGCGGTCATCGTGGCCTTGGTGGCGCCGTTGACGAACAGCACGTCCCTGTCCAGCAGGTCCAGCCGCTCCTCGCTGATCTCGTCCTTCTCCGCCTGCGCGGCGAAGCCGAGGGCGTCGAACAGCGCGCGGCGCGGGTCCTTGGCGGCGATCAGCCAGTGCTGGCCGTTCTCCGGGCCGAAGTCCTCCACGAGCACCTTGCCGGCGAACTCGGGGTGCGCCTTGCGGGCCTCGTCGAGCTTCGCGTTGACCTTGTCGACCAGGGCCTTCGCCTCCGCGTTCTTGCCCAGCGCCTTACCGGTGGTGAGGGTCTGCACGTCCCACGGGGTCTGCTCGTCGGCGTAGTCCTTGGACTGCACGACCGTCGGGGCGATCTGGCTGAGCCGGTCGTACGTCTCCTTGTTGATCGTCTCGTAGATGGCCAGGATCAGGTCCGGCTTCTCCTTGAGGATCGCCTCGAAGTTGATCTCGGCGGAGAAGGTCGGCAGCGACTTGCCGCCCAGTGCCGACTTGACCCACGGGTAGTTCGGGTACTCGGTGAACCACTCGCGGGTGCTGACCGGCGTGACGCCGAGGGCGAGGACGAAGTCCTGGTCGTTCCAGCCGACGGTGAGGACCCGCTTCGGCTCGGACTCGATCTTCGTGGAGCCGAACTTGTGCTCGATGCTCACGGGGAACGCGGCGGGTGCGGCGGACGCGCTCGCCGGGGCGGCGGTCTCCTTGTCGTCGCTGCCGCAGGCGGCGAGGGCGGTCGCGGCGAGCAGTGCCGCGGCGGCGAGCGCCGTACGGCGCAGCCGGTTCCTGGATCGGGGGGCGCGAATCATCAGGGGGCTCCTTGGAGGGTTCGGGTCGTCGCAGCCGGCCGGCCCGGACAGGGGCGCCGTGCGGCAGAAATGTAGGTTAGCATTGCCTAACTTATTTGGCGCTTCCCCTCGGAGAGGACGACGCATGCAGCGCACCCTGCTCGGCGGCAAGATCCACCGCGCGACGGTGACCCAGGCCGATCTGCACTACGTTGGATCGATCACGATCGACAGCACGCTGCTGGAGGCCGCCGGTCTCGTCGAGGGGGAGCAGGTGCACGTCGTCGACATCGACACCGGCGCGCGCCTCACGACGTACGTGATCGAGGGCCCCCGCGACAGCGGGATCATCGGCATCAACGGCGCCGCGGCCCGCCTCGTCTCGCCCGGCGACCTGGTGATCATCATGGCGTTCGAGCTGGTCGACGACGCCGAGGTGGCCCGGCACCGCTCCCGGGTCGTGCACGTCGACCGGGCCAACCGCATCGTCGAGCTCGGCACCGACCCGGCCGCACCCGTGCCCGGCGACCCCGACCAGCGTTCAGGCCGCGACGCCGTCCGTGACGCCGGTCGCGGGCCGGCCGTGCTCACCGCGGGCCGCTGACGTCATGGCCCCGCCGCGGACGGACGACACCTGCACGCTGACGGTGTGCCGGGACTGCTGCTGCGGCAGCACCGACAAGCACCCCGACGTCGACCACGACGCGCAGCTGGCCACGCTGCGGGCCGGCGTCGGCCGGCACCGCGTGCGGGTCAGCGAGTGCCTGTCGGTCTGCGAACGCTCCAACGTCGTGGTCGTGCAGCCGTCACCGGTCGCCCGCCGCGGCGGGGCCAGACCCGTGTACCTGGGCGACGTCCTGGACCGCGAGGCCGTCGACGCGGTGACCGAGTGGCTCACCGCCGGCGGCCCGGGCGTGGCCGCGATGCCCGACCGGCTGCACGCCCACCTGTTCGACCGCACCGCCGCCGAGGTCGCCTGACGCCGCCGCCGAGGTCGCCTGACGCCGCCGCCGAGGTCGCCTGACGTCGCGGCCGAGGTCGCCTGACGCCCGCCGCCGCGGTACTTCCGGAGACGGTGTCTCATGGCGGATGCTGGCCCGCATGGTCACCGGACTGGCCCGCCACGGCGACGTCACCATCGCCTACGAGCAGCTCGGCCCCGCCGGCGGCGAGCCGCTGCTGCTCGTCATGGGCCTCGGCATGCAGTTGCTGTCCTGGCCCGACGAGTTCTGCGCGATGCTGGTCGAGCGCGGCTTCTGCGTCGTGCGCTTCGACAACCGCGATGCCGGGCGGTCCACGCACTTCGCGCGCGCCGGCAACCCCGGGCTGCTGCGGATGCTCGCCCGCCCGGGGTCCGTCGCGCCGTACCGCCTCACCGACATGGCCGACGACGCTGCCGCCGTCCTCGACGCCGTCGGCTGGCCCACCGCCCACGTGGCCGGCGCGTCCCTCGGCGGCATGATCAGCCAGACCCTGGCGATCCGGCACCCGGACCGGGTCCGCACCCTCACCTCCATCATGTCCACGCCGTCGCCGCGGATCGGCCGGCCCCGCCCCGCCGCCCTCGCCGCGCTCGGCATCCCTCCCGCCACTTCTCGGGACGCCGCCGGCGAGCGCATGGTCCGCGTCTTCCGCGCCATCGGCTCGCCGCGGTACCCCCTGGAAGAGCAGGCCCTGCGTGAGCTGGGCCGGCGCGCGTACGACCGCGGCCACGACCCGGCGGGCGCCCGCCGCCAGCTCGCCGCGATCCGCGCCTCCGGCGACCGCCGCCCGGGCCTGGCCGGGGTCCGCGTGCCGACCCTCGTCCTGCACGGCGACGCCGACCCGCTCGTGCGCGTCTCGGGCGGCCGCGCCACCGCCGCCGCCGTGCCGGGCGCCCGCCTCGTCGTGTACCCCGGTATGGGCCACGACCTGCCCCGCCCGCTGTGGCGGGAGCTGGTCGAAGAGCTCTGCGCCCTCGTCGGCCGCCCCGGCTGACCGCTGGCCCGGCCGGGCGCGGAGCCGGGAATCCCGTTGCGATGCTGCCTACGATCGGCACGTGACACAGCCGCCGGAGTCGTCCGTCGCCGCCGCCGTCGAGCGGGGCGACGCCGGCTGGCTCGCCGCCGCCGTCGACGGCACCGCCTGCCCGCCGGCCCTGCTGTCCCGGCTCGCCCGCCACGCCGACCCGCGGCTGCGGCTGCTCGCGGTCCGCTGGCTCGGCGACCGGCTCGCCGGCGCGCCCGATCCCGTCGGCGACGAGCTCCTGCGGCTGCTGCCGCGCGACCTCGACGACGTCCCCGAGGTCGCGCTCGCCCTGGCCGAGGTGTTCCAGCGGTGCGGCCGGGTCCTGCCCGCCGCCGCCTGGCCGCGGTGGCGGGACCGTCCGGCGCCGGCCGTGGTGCGGGTCGCCTGGCTGCGGGCCGAGCTGCTGCACCTGCCGGGCTGCGGCGCCGGCGAGCCGGGCGGCGAGCTGCTGTACCAGGCCGTGGCCGGGCTGCGCGCCGCCGGCGCGCCCGACCCGAGCCGGCTCGTGGAGGAGCTGGCCGGCCGGGACGACCCGGTGCTGCACGCCGCCGCGCTGCGCCTGTGCCGGGAGGCGCTGCATGCCGCGTTCCTCGCCCCGGCACCGGCCCGCCGCGTCCTGGTCCGCCTCCTGGACAGCCCCGACGCGGCGGTCGTCGCCGCCGCGCTCACCGGCCTCGCCGAGCCATGGGCCGCCGTCGACCCCGTCGTCCCGCCCCGCCTGCGCACCTTCCTGACCGGCGCCGCCGGCCGCGAACGGTCCGGCGCCGAAGGGGTGGACGTGCTCGAGGCCGCGGTGGCCGCCGCCGCGCGGCACGGCCTGCGCGACCCGCTGCTCGACGCCGCCGCCGACACCGGCCTGCCGCCCCGCGCCCGGCAGGCTGCCCTCAGCGCGCTCGGCGGGCTGCTCGACCGGGCGGACATCCCCGCCGTGATCGGTCTCGCCGCCCGGGACCCGTTGCTGCTCGGGGCGCCCGCCGTCGCGTGCCTCGCGGTCATGCACCACCGCGGGCTGTTCGTCGACGCCGGTGAGGTAGCGGGCGTGGCCAGGCTCGCGCTCGCCGACCACAGCATCGCCGCCGAGGACGTGGCGATGCTGCTGTACACCGGCCGGCACCGGCTCCGCGGAACCCTCCTGGACGCCGGGCCCGCCGACCCGGGCTGGCCGCGTCGGCTGGAGCTGCTCGTCGCCCTCGCCCGGCAGGGGGCGCCGGACCTCGACATCGGCGCCGACGTGACCGGGCTGCTGGGCAGGGCCGCCGATCCGGGGCCGGTGCTCGCCGCGATCCGGGCGCTGCGGTACGCCCCCGCCGAGGACGCCGTCCTCGCCGCCCTGCCCGGGGCACCCGCCGCGGCGTTGAGCGCGCTGGAGGGGGTGGGCGGCGCGCGTGCCGTGGCGCAGCTGAGCGGGGCGCTCGGCGGGGAGGTGCCGGCGTACCTGCGACCGTGGCGGCACCAGGCCCTGGAGCTGTGCTGGCGGCTCACCGACGACCCGGGCCGCCGGCACGCGCTGCTGCTGCGGCTCGACCCGGCGGCGATCAGCGCGACGATCGCCGCCGACCTCGGCCACCCCGACCAGCGGGAGCTCGCCGTGCTGCGCGCCCGGGCCGCCCCCGACCGGCCAGTCGACGCGCTCGTCGGCCTCGCCCGGCACGCGGACACCGGGACCCTGCCCGCCGTCACCGACGTCCTCGGGCGGATCGTCGCCGAGCTCGCGGCCGCCTGGGACACGCGCGAGCTCCCGCCCGGTCGGCGGCACCGGCTCCCCGCCGACCTCGCCGACCCCGACCGGCTCGCCACCGCCACGACCCCGATGCCCGTCGTGCCGCAGCGGGCCGTGGACGCCGTGCACGAGCTGGGGCGGTGCCTGTACCGCCGCCGCCGCATCCGCCCGGTCTGCCTCCTGGACGCGGCGTCGGAGCAGGCCGCCGGTGACGCCCTCGTGGCGGGTGCCGCGCTGGACCTGATCGAGCGGCCCGGGCAGTCGCCGACGGAGCTCGCGGTGCTGCTCGAGCTGCTGCGGCGGGCACCGTACGCCGGCACCCGCGCCCGCGTGCACCGCCTGCTGCGCCACCGCGACCCGCACGTGCGCAAACACGTCATCGCGCTGCTGGCCCGCGACGGCGCCGAGGCGCTGTCGGCGACCTTGACCGGGCTCACCGCCGCCGCCGACGTGCAGACGGCCCGCCAGGCGCTCACCGCGCTCGGCGAGGCCGGCGCCCGGTGGGCGGCCCACGCCGTCGCCGCCTGCCTCGAGCACCCCAACATGAACGTCAAGAAGGCCGCCGCCGAGGCCCTGCGCACCGCCGGCACCCCCGCCACCGTGCCGCGGCTGCTCGCCTGGCTGGGCCGGCACGACAACCCCGGCCTGCGCGCGGCGCTCACGGTCGCGCTGCGGGCCGTCCTCGGCACGGCCGCCGAGGCGACCGTCCTCGCCGCCGCCGAGCAGGCCGAGCCGGGCCGGGCCCGCGACCTGCTGCTGGAGTCCCTCGACCGGGCGCTGCCGGCCCGCGCGGTCGCGGCGCTGACCGGGCAGGGCTCGCCGGCCGGCCCTGCACTGCTCCGGTTGGTCGCCGCCGCCCGGGTACGCCTCAAGCACGGCACCCCCGCCGACCTCACCGGCCTGATGGTGGCGCACGGCGTGACCCCGCCAGCCGCGGCGCCGCCCGCCGGGTCCGACGCCGACCTGGTCGCGCTGACCCGCGACGGCTGGCACGAACGCACCGCCCGCCGCGTCGCCGCCCTCGACCCGGCGGACCTGCCCGCGCCGCTGCTGCCGGCGCTGCGGCGGCTCCTGCCGGACTGGCTGCGGCTCGCCGCGACCGGCCCGGCTCTCCGCCCTGCCGTGCTGCGGCTCGTCCTGCGCTGTTGCGGCTCCCCGTGGACCGACGCGGAACGTGCCGCGTTCACCCGGTGGCGGCAGGTCCTGCTGGCCGGCGCCGGCGAGCTGGCGCACGCGGACCGTGACGCGCTGCTCGCCGTCCTGGAGGACCTGGCCGGTCAGGTCACGCCGGCTGTCGCGTTCGACGTGGCGTACGGGCTGCGCCGGGCACCGGCCGCCCCCGCCGGGCACCGCAGCGTCCTGGCCGTGCTGCGCCGCTGCGGGGCCGTGCTCACCCGCGCCGACGTCGAGCGGGCCCTGGCCGACGCCGCGCTGGGCGCCGACCCGTGGCAGGGGGAGGTCCGGGTGCTGCGGGAGGCGTTCGGCGTCGGCGACGAGGCGCCCGGGGAAGGGTCGCGACGCCGGCTCGTCGCGCTGATCGACGCGTGGCCCGCGACGGCGCCGGGCGACCGGCCGGCCCTGCTGGACCGGATGACCGCGGTGCAGCCCGTCGATGCTCCACTGTGGACGATCGAGGAGACGGCGGCCCGGCCGGCCGGGCCGGTCAGGTCGCCGCGCGACGGGGACCTGGACCAGCCGCGGTCGGCCGCCCAGCGCGACCGGCTGCTCGCCATGCTCGACACCCCCGCCCCGGGCACGACCCAGCGCCGCCGCGCCGCCGCGACGCTGCTGGACTGGCCGGAGCCGGAGATCCGGCGCCGGCTGCTGCACGCACACCTGCGCGGCGACCCGGACGTCCCGCCCACCGCCCGCCTGGCCGCCACCCTCACCCCGGGCGACCTCACGGACGGCGGCGGGGACGTCGCGCTGGTGCGGGCGGTGCGGCTCGCCGGGCAGCTCGACCCGGCCGGGCTCGCGCCGCTCATCCCAGCCCTGCAACGACTCCGGGAGCACGGCGCCCCGGCGGCCCGGACCGCAGCCGACGAGGTGCTGCGCCGGCTGCCGCGCCGGATCCGTGCCGCCGTCCTCGGCGAGCCCCTCGAATCGTTGCTCACCCCGGAGCCGGTCGACCCGCAGCTGCCGGCCGCCCTGCTGCGACGCCCCTCGCCGCCCGGGGCCGCGCCCCCGCCGACCCGGCGGGACCTCCTCGACCGGGCCCGCAACGGCGACACCGCGCAGATCCGGGTCGCCATCGCCACCCTCGTCGAGACGAGCGGTGCGGACGCCGAGCTGGCCGAGCTGCTGGAGGACCTGCTGCGCCACCCCGACGCCAAGGTGCGCCTGCACGCCCACCGGGTGTCGCGGCAGGTGCTGGAGCGGCCGGCGTACCTGCGGCACAGCGAGATCCTCCTCGCCGACCCGCAGCCGGACATCGTGCGCGCCGCGGTGCGGGCGGTCAGCGGCGCCGCGTGGACCCCGGCGATCGGGGCTGTCGTCGGGCTGCTGCTGCACCCCGACCCGACCGTACGGCGGACCGCCGAGGCCGGGCTCGCCCGCTTCGGCCCGGCGGCCGCACACGCCCTCACCAAGGCCGCCGGCCGCGCCCGGCCCGACCGTCGCGGGGTGTACACCACCGTCCTGGACGGCATCGCGGCCGCGGCGGAACGGCCCGGCTGAGCCGCGCGACACCTGAGGAGGACCCCCGACCGGGTGACCGGCCGTCGATCTCCTGGGAGGCGGTCCCGGCCGTCCCTATGGTGATCCGATGAGCGCAGCGGGTGCCGCCACGTGGGGTCTGTTCGCAGCGCTCGCGCTCGAATGCCTCGACCTGCTCGGGGCCCTGCGCCGGTCGGGCCGGCCGCCGTGGCGTGGCTCGGGGGAGGCGGGCGGGGCGCCGTACGCCATCTCGGTCGCCCTGCGCTGCCTCGCCGGCACCGGCCTGGCCGCAGCCGTCGCCGCGTCGGGGCAGGTGACCGCGCCGGGCGCGGCGGCCGCCGTCGGGCTGGCGGCGCCGCTGCTGCTGACGCACCTCGTCCGGCTCGCCCGGCCCGCCGTCCGAGTGGCTCCCGCCGTGGGTACCACCACCGCCGCCCCACCGGACGCCGCCGTGTCGCCGCTGCTCGCCACGGCCCGGCCGTCGCGGCTGCGGGTCAAGCTGCCCGCCGCCCGCAAGAAGACCGGCGACGACTACCGTGCCGGTTGACCGCCTCGCCGCGCGGGTCGTCGCCGCCCTGGCCCGCACCGGCGGCGACGCCGGGACGCGGGTCCCGCTCCTGGCCGCGCTGAGCCGCGACACCCCCGCCTTCGGCGGCACCACCACGGCATCCGCCCGGGAGGCCGGATCCCGCCGGCGCTCTCCGACCGACCGGCCCGTGCTGACCGCCCCGGCCGACCGGAGCACCCCGGACGACCGGGCCGCGCCGGCCGCCCGTAGCGTCCGGGCCGCACTGACCACCCTGGCCCTGCGACTGCGCCGCAGCAGTGCGCCGGCACCGCCGCCGCAGCCGCCCGGTCATCCACCGCCACCGCCCACCGCCGCATCCACCCCGCTCCCAGAGCGCCCCGCGGTGGGCCTCGCCGCGGGTTCCGCCGTGGGTCCTGCCGCGGGTCCTGCCGGGCGGGGCGACGGACCGCCGCGGCAGGCGAGACGGGAGTCCTGGCCGCCGCCGCTGTTCTCCATGCCCGACGCGGCCACCGACCGCCGCCTGCCGTCGACCACGACCCGGCGGCTGTGCGCGGCCGTCCACCTCGACGCCGACCTCGCCCGGCGGGTCGTCGCGGAGCTCACCGACGACCCGCGCCGCGCCGTCGTGCCGTCCGTGGGTCTCGACCTGGAGCCGGTGCTGTGCCACGCGCTGCGGGCCAGGCTGCTCGCCACCGCCCGCGCCGCGTTCCTCACCGCGGTGCTGGTCGCCGCGGTGCTGCTCGCGCCCCGCACGACCGCCGCCGTGCTGCTGGCCGGCGCCGCCGTCGCGCTGTGCCGGGCCCGGGTCGTGCGGACGGTGCCGCCGGCCGGCCGGGCGCTGTTCGCCGCCGCGCTGGTGTTCGCGCTGGTCACCGCCGTCGGTGCGGCCCTGACCGTGCTCGGCGCCACCGCACCGCCCGACGGCGGCGGGCTCGTTGCGCGCGAGCTCATCGCACCGCCCGGCCGGCGGGTGTGGGTCGCCCTGGCGGTCCTGGGCGCCGGTGCGGTCGCCGGGCACCTCGGCCACCTGTGGTGGACCGGCGCCGCCCTCACCGGGGCGTCCCACCCCGTACCGCGGCGGGCGGCCACGGCCGCGCGGGTCGCGACCGTCGCTGCCGCCCAGCGCGGCAACGTGACGTTCAGCCGCGCCGACCCGTTCGTCGGCGCCGGGCCGCGGGTGCGGGGCTGGTCGGTCGCGGTCGCGCTGCGGGCCGACGACGCCGGCGGGTACCGGCCGCGCAGCCCCGCCACGCTCGACCCGGTGCTGCTGCGCCGGCACGTCGGGCAGGCGCTGCAGGGCCTCGGCGACGGCGCCGGCCATGCGGGGGTGCCGGGCCTGACCGTCACCCCGTACCTCGCCGCCGACGGGATCCGCAGCGCCGGCGACCCGCTGCTGGACGGCGGCACCCCGCTGCCGCTGGCGTCCCGGGAGGCCGTCGAGGCCGTGGTCCGCGGCCCGCAGGAGGGGCTGCGCCACTACGACCGGGTGGTGATCGTGCCCCGGGCCCGCGGCGTCACCACGGCCGAGGGCCGGCCCGTCCTGCCGCCCGACGACGGCGACGGGCACGTGTCGGTGTTCGTGCACACGGCGATCGAGGCGTCCGTCCTGTACGTCGAGCTGTCCGCGCACGTGATGCCCCCGATCGGCGCGGGGTGCTCGGAGCCGCCGGCGGTGGCCGTACCGGTGGAGCTGCTGACGCACCTGACGGGCGCGCCGTGGCGGCTGGCCGGCACGGCGGTGCGCCGGGTGCGGGTGGCGGCACGGCGGGGCCGGCGGGCCGGCCGGCACGACCACAGCGCCCGGCTCGGCGTGCGCGAGCTGGTCGGCGACCCCGGCGCCGCACTGCCCGCCCTGGAGGCGGCCAAGTACGTGAAGATCGTCGAACGGGTCGTCGTCGAGGCGGTCGCGGACTTCCTGGAGCGCTACGACCTGGACGCCACCACGTTCCGCGCCGAGGTGCCGACCGCCCGCTGACGCGCCCAGCCGTGATGATCCAAGTCGCGTCCCGGCCGTCCGGGCGACCACGGCACGACTTCGATCAACCGCGCGAGATCATCCGGGCCAGATCATCCGGGCCAGATCATCCGGGCGAGAGCAACCAGGCACGATCAACCAGGCGAGATCAACCCGGCGGGATCACCAGTGAGCCGTGGCGACCATGGGTCAGGCGGCCGGGCCGGTCGAGCCGCGCACGACGAGCTCCGTGGCGAGCTCCACGTGCAGGGCGTCGAGCTCGTGACCGGCGAGCATGCGGCCGAGGAGGCTGACCGCCATCCGGCCCATCTCGCCGAGCGGCTGGCGGACGGTGGTGAGCGCCGGGTGGGTGGCGCGGGCCACGTCGATGTCGTCGAAGCCGGCGACCGACAGGTCGTGCGGGACGCGCAGGCCCCGGTCGGCGGCGGCGTGCAGGGCGCCGACGGCCATCTTGTCGTTGAACGCGACCAGCGCCGTCGGGCGGTCCCGGCGGTCGAGCAGCTCGGTGGCGACCCGGTAGCCCTCCTCGACGGTCGGGTCGGTCACCGAACGCACCAGGTCCTGGGTGGGCAGCACGCCGACGCCGACGAGGGGCGCGAGGTAACCGGCGAGCCGGTCGGTGCTGGCCATCCACTCCGGCGGGCCGCCGAGCACGCCGATGCGCCGGTGGCCGAGCTGCGTCAGGTGGGTGACCAGGCGGCGGGCGCCGGCGAAGTTGGCGGCGGACACGGCGGCGATGTCGCGCGGCGGCGACGTGCGCGGGTCCACCACCACGAACGGGAACCCCTGGTCGCGCAGCCGCTCCAGGTCGGCCTCGGGCTCGGAGGGCAGGATGAGCAGCGCGCCGGTGACCTGGGGCCAGCCGGTGAGGGTCTTGAGCACCTCGGTGCGCTTCCACGACGACTCGCCGGCGTCGACGATCGCGTGCATGCCGTGCACGTCGAGGGCCTCGGCGATCGCGGAGACGATGAGCCCGAAGTAGTCCGTCAGCACGTACGGGCACCGCACGTAGACGCCGTTGTCCGCCTTCGCCGCGCCCGAGCCGCGCCGGCGCGGCGCCTGCCGGCCGAGGCCGCCCATCGCCTCGAGGACCCGGTCGCGGGTCTCCGGCGCGACGTTGGAACGCCCGTTGAGCACGCGCGACACTGTCGCGATCGACAGTCCCGTCTGCTGCGCCACGTCCCGGATGGTGACGCGCTGCGGTGCCGCGGTGCGCTGCGGTGTTTCACGGACTTGTTCCATCGCTCCGAGCATAGTCGGCCGGCTGATACGTCGGTGTGGCGACAGCGCGGGCACGTCCTTGTACGCAGTCCGGCGGCGCGCCAGGCGGTGCCATACGAGGGTCAACCGTCCTCGATGCCGGTGCAGCGCTGAGCGGAGCGGAGGGGCCGGACCGGTCGACGTCCCCCGGTCCGGCCCCACGGCGCGGCCCTGCTGTGCGTCGGCGCGCGGCGCGGCTCTGCTGTGCGCCGGTGGGCGGCGCGGCTCTGCTGTGCGCCGGTGGGCGGCGCGGCCGGTTACTCGGTGCGCAGGGCGGTGGCGGTGCGGATGCGGGCCGCCCAGCCCGCCGGCAGCAGCGCGCCGCAGCCGGCGATGACCAGGCCGCCGAGCACCAGCGGCAGCACCATCGGCAGGTCGAACACCGCGATGTACCCCGGCGGGAGCCCGGTCCCCGCGGCCCGGCCCATCGCCGGCAGCACCGCGTGGTGCAGCAGGATCCCGGCCGGTACCCCGATCGCGCCGGCGAGCAGGCCCGTGCCGGCGACGGACGTGAGGACCATCGCGACCGTCTGCCGGGGCGACATGCCGAGGGCCTTGAACACGCCGAGGTCGTGGACGCGTTCGCGGGTGTCGAGCACGACCGTGTTGAGCACGCCCATCCCGGCGACCACCACGAGCAGCACGGTCAGGGTGGCGGCGAGGGTGTCCATCGCCACGACGGTGCTGCTGATGTCCGCGACGTTGACCTCGGCGCCGGCGCCGAGCGGCTCCAGCACGGCGTTCAGGTCGTCCACATAGGACTTGGCGGTGACCCCCGCGGCCAGGTCGACGTGCAGCTCGAACCCGCGCAGCTCGACGCCGTCGCCGAGGCCCGCGAGGGTGACCGCGTCGGTGACGACGACCCGCCCGTCCTGGCTGAGGTCCAGAGACTCCCCGACGATGCGGGCCTTCACGGAGCGCCCGGTGCCCGACAGCGTGACCGTGTCGCCGAGGCGCAGGCCGGTCGCGCGCAGGAACGCCGTCGGCACGACGACCTGCCCCGGACCGTCGAACCACCGCCCGGAGATCATCTCGTAGCTGCCCCAGGAGGCGTCGCCGTCGAACACCACGACGCTCGTGGCGCCGGCCAGCCCGGAGACGCTGAGCTCCACCTCGGCGGTGCTGAAGGTGCGGCGGGTCCCCGGCTGGGCCTGGACCGCGGCGGTCACCTTCGCGGCGGTCGCGGCCCGCTCGGCCGCGGTCGGCGGCTCCTGCCCGGGCGCCGCCGGCCCGGGCGGCGGGCCCATGCGGGCGTGCACGACGACCGCGCCCGCGTCGCGGCGGTTCAGCCCCTCCTGGATGTCCGCCAGGGAGGTGGCGAGGCCCACGCCGAACGTGACGCCGAGCGCGCCGAGGGCGACCGCGGCGACGATCGTCGCCGACCGCGACGGGCTGGTGAACGGGTTGGCCAGGCCCAGGCTCACCGGCCGGGGCAACGGCAGGCGGCCCAGCAGCCGGCGCGCCGTCCGCCCGCGCCCGGCGACCGGGGTCCGGCCGACGGACAGCGCGCCGACGGTGTGCAGCCGCCCGGCCCGCAGCGCCGGGACGAACGCGGTCGCGGCGACCGCGGCCAGCGCGGCGAGCGGCACGACCACGCTCACCCACGGCTCGATCGTCATCGGGGCGGTGCCGAACGCCTCGCTCTGCTCGTGCAGCACCGGCACCGCGGCCAGGTTGCCCAGCACCACCCCGAGGACGGTGCCGACGACGGCGGGGATCAGGGCCTGGCCGACGTAGGCCCGGGTGACCTGCGCCGGGGTGAAGCCGACCGCCTTCAGGATGCCGATACGCCGGGTGGCGGCGCCGACCGAGCCGCTGACCACGACGCCGATGATGAGCACCGACATGCACAGGCCCAGCACGCCGAACGCCACCACGAACGGCACGAACGTCGCCGCGGTGCGCTCCGCGGTGTGCTTCACGGTGAGGTACGAGGTGGCGCCGGTCATCGCGTCGGCAGGGACGGCACCGGCGATCGCGGTGCGGTGCGCGGTCAGCTGCGCCTCGGTGGCGGCGTCGGTGAAGCGGTACAGCATCTGGTAGCCGCCCGCCTTCTCGGCGACCATCGCGGCGAGCTGCTGCGGGGTCGTCCACGCCTCGGCGGTGCCGCTGACCGACCGGGCCAGCCCGACGACGGTCAGCGTCGGACGGCCGGGCGCGTCGGCGAACGTGATCCGGTCCCCGACCTCGAACGGCCCCTGCCCCGCCGCCCATACGATCTCCCCGGTCGCGGTCGCCCACCGCCCCGCGGTCAGGTCGAGCCGGTCGACGGGGCCGGCGGCGTCGGCGCGGCCGACCAGCGCGGCCGGCGGCAGCGTGACCCCCTCCGGGATCGGCCTGCCTGAGGAACCGCCGGAGGAGGCGGTCGTCGGGCGCAGCGACACGGTCCGGAACGGGCCCGCGGACGCGGCCGACCCCGCGGCGGTGGCGGCCACGGCGTCCGGCGTGACGAGCGCGGCGTCGAACGCGGCGGTCAGGTGCGCGCCCTGCTGCTTGGCGAACCCCTTGTCGAACGGGGCCTGCGACGCGACCAGCAGGCCCGCCGCGAGGACCGACGCGGTGACGGCGAGCAGCGTCGTCAGGGCCATCACGACCGACTGCACGCGGCGCCGCCCGCCGGCGCGCACGATCCGGCCGACGCCGCTCACCGGGCACCGCCGGCGGCGTGCGCACCGGCGTGCCGGACGTCGCGGCTGAGCCGGCCGTCGACGAGCTCGACGGTGCGTGTCGCGCACTCCTGCGCGAGGGTGGTGTCGTGGGTGACCAGGACCACCGTCTGCCCGTCCCGGTGCAGGGCGGTCAGCAGGTCGCGGACCTCCCGGCCGGAGGCGGTGTCCAGGGCGCCGGTCGGCTCGTCGGCCAGCAGCAGCGACGGCCGGTTCATCAGCGCCCGCGCGACCGCGACCCGCTGCCGCTCGCCGCCGGACAGCCGGCCGGGGAACGCCCGGGCGTGCCGCTGCACGCCGAGCCGCTCCAGCAGCTCGCCGGCGCGCGCGGTGGCCTCGCCGCGGGGTACCCCGGCGAGCTGGGCGGGCAGGAGCACGTTGTCGTGCACGGTCAGGTCGTCGACGAGGTTGAAGAACTGGAAGACCATGCCGATGCGGGCGCGGCGGTACTTCGCCGACGCGGCCTCGCCCAGCCCGTCGACCCGGACCCCGTCGACGGTGACGCTGCCGGACGTCGGCCGGTCCAGCCCGGCGATGAGGTTGAGCAGGGTCGACTTGCCGCTGCCGGACGCGCCGAGCACGGCGACGGCCTCACCGGCGTCGATGCGCAGCGTCAGGCCGGCGAGGGCCGGCGGCCCGTCGTCGTAGCGTTTGCTCACATCGCTGATCTGGATGAGTGGCGCGGTCACGGGTACCTCCACGGCTGCGGTGACGGATTCGACGCACCGACCGTATGAACGGCACGTGCCCGCGCACGTCGCCCGCAGTGACGCAATCCGGTCCCGGCGTCATCCCGGCGTCATCCCTGCGGACTACGCCGCGCGGCGGGCGCATGGTCACCGAAGCCGATGCCGCCGGGCGGGGCCGGTTGGCAGACTGGTGCGATGGACACGGGCTTCCTCAAGCGGCAGCTGCGGGCGATCAACGCCGAGCTGTGGCGCGTGACCGGCCCGCTGCCCAAGCTGAGCCGGTGGGCGTGGGCCGCCGACGCCGTCCTCGCGCTCGTGCTCACCATCGCCTCCGTCGACGCCGCGGTGAGCCGGGGTGACGAGCGGGCGCCGGTGGAGGTGATGCCCTCCGACCGGTTCCCGGCGACCCCGGAGCTGCCCGGCCTGCGGCCGCCGTCGCCCTGGGAGCACAGCACCGAGGTCACCGGCTGGCCGCTGGTGCTGGTGGTGCTCACCGCCCTGCCGCTGGTGACCCGCCGCAGGTATCCACTGACGTCGCTGTGGATCATTGTGGCTGCCACCCAGCTGCTGCAGCGCGAGACGCCCGCCCTCGACACGACCGCGGCGCTGGTGTGCTTCGCGATCGCCGCCTACAGTGCCGCCCTGTACAGCCGGCGGCGGGTGCTCGCGATCGGCAGCGTCGTGGTCGGCGCGGCGGCGGTGGTCTCCGTCGACAGCGAGAACGCGCCGGCGCCCGGGTACGCGACGTTCCTGGTGCTGTGCGCGGTCAGCCTCATCGCCAACGCGATCCACACCTGGAAGCAGCGGGCCCTGGCCCTGCAACGGGAGCAGGAGGCGGTGGCCGGCCTCGCCGTGCAGCGGGAGCGGGCCCGGCTCGCCGGGGAGCTGCACGACGTGGTCAGCCACAACGTGAGCATGATGGTGGTGCAGGCGGGCGCGGCCCGCACGGTGCTCGACACGGCCCCTGAGCTGGCCCGGGAGGCGCTGCTCGCGGTCGAGTCCAGCGGCCGGGCCGCGATGGTCGAGCTGCGGCACGTCATGGGGCTGCTGACGATGGACGGCGACGGGCCCGGCCTCGCCCCCACCCCGGGCCTGGACCAGCTCGGCGTCCTCGCCGACGGGGTCCGCCGCGCCGGGGTGCCGGTGGAACTCGTCCAGACCGGCACGCGGGTGCCGCTGCCCGCCGGGGTGGAGCTGGCCGCGTACCGGGTCGTGCAGGAGGCCCTCACCAACACCGTCAAGCACGCGGTGGGCGCGTCGGTCACGGTCACCGTCGAGCACGCGCCGGACGCGCTGCGCGTCGACGTGACCGACACCGGCGGCACCGGCGACGCGCGGGCCGACCAGGGCAGCGGCCGCGGCCTCGCCGGGCTGCGCGAACGGCTCGACGTGCACGGCGGTAGCCTGACCGCGGGCCCGACCGGCACCGGCGGGTTCCGGGTCCGCGCCGTCATACCGATCGGGGAGTCATGAGCGGTCCGCAGCGCAGCGGAGGACTGCGAATCAGCAGCTCAGGGTGGCGCTCAGGTCGACGCCGGAGCGCAGCGGAGGCGGCGGCATGAGCGGTCCGCAGCGCAGCGGAGGACGGCGAATCAGCAGCTCAGGGTGGCGCTCAGGTCGACGCCGGAGCGCAGCGGAGGCGGCGGCATGAGCGGTCCGCAGCGCAGCGGAGGGCTGCGAATCAGCAGCTCAGGGTGGAGCGCGGCGGCATGAGCGAGCCACTGCGGGTGGTGGTCGCCGACGACCAGGCGCTGGTGCGCACCGGCTTCCGGATGATCCTGACCGCGGCCGGCATCGAGGTCGTCGCGGAGGCCGTCGACGGCGTGGAGGCGGTCGAAGCGGTGCGCCGCACCCTGCCCGACGTGGTGCTGATGGACGTGCGGATGCCGCGGATGGACGGCCTGGAGGCGACCCGGCGGATCCTGGCCGGGCCGGCCGCCACCGCGCCGCGGGTCATCATCCTCACCACGTTCGACCTGGACCAGTACGTGTACGCGGCGCTGTCGGCGGGCGCGAGCGGCTTCCTGCTCAAGGACGTCAGCCCGGAGCAGCTGGTCGCGGCGGTGCGGCTGGTGCGCGACGGCGACGCCCTGCTCGCCCCGTCGATCACGCGGCGGCTCATCGAGCGGTACGCCAGCCGCGACGGCCACACGGCGAGCCTGCACCGGGACCTGTCCGGGCTGACGCCGCGCGAGGTGGAGGTGCTGCGGCTGCTCGCGCGCGGGCTGAGCAACGCCGAGCTCGCCGCGCAGCTGCAGCTCAGCGACGCCACGGTGAAGACGCACATCGCCCGCATCCTGTCGAAGCTGCAGCTGCGCGACCGGGCGCAGGCGATCGTCGCGGCGTACGAGACCGGCCTGGTCACCCCCGGCCCCGCGGCACGCTAGCGCGGCCGCCGCCCCGCCGGCCGTCCCGCCGGCCGGACCAACGTGGTGATCCAAGTCGCGTGCCGGTCGTCTGGACGACCACGACACGACTTCGATCAAGCGGGCAAGATCAAGAGGCGCCATGCTTCGTGTTTCACGTTCACTTCCATCGTGTCACGAAAAAAGTTGCTGCGTTCTGTTGACACGTTGCTGCGGTGGCGTGTTTCCTTCCTGTTACACACATCGTGACGAGCGCCGATGGATCCCGGCGCGGCACGTACCCACCCCGCCCTCCGCCCCGGCGACCCGCTCAGTCGCCGGGCACCCGGTCATGCCCCCAGAACAGGACTCCCGCATGCAACGAACGCAACGCAGGTGGCGCACCGCCCTGCTGGCGATCGGCGCCACCGTCGCCGCCGTCGGCACGATCGGCGCGGTCGCCATGACCACCGCCTCGGCCGCCGCGACGGGCCGCATCACCAGCGCCGCCAACGGCAAGTGCCTCGACGTCACCAACGGCTCCACCGCGGACGGCAACCAGCCGCAGATGTGGACCTGCTACACCGGCAGCGCGAACCAGACCTGGACGTTCGCCGACGACGGCTCCGTGCGGGGCCTCGGCAAGTGCCTCGACGTCGCCAACGGCTCGACCGCCAACGGCGCCGTCGTGCACATGTGGACCTGCTACGACACCGTCGCCAGCCAGAAGTGGCAGCTGACCGCGGCCGGCGACCTGGTCAACACCGCGGCCGGCAAGTGCCTGGACATCAAGGACAACAACCTCGCCGACGGCGCGAAGCTGCAGCTGTGGTCGTGCGCCGGCACCGCGAACCAGAAGTGGACGTTCAGCGGCGGCGCCACCAACCCGACCCCCACGGCGACCGCGACCGGCGTGCCGAACAACCCGAACAATCCGGACCTGGGTCCGAATGTGTCGGTGTTCGATCCGTCGATGTCGCAGGCGACGATCCAGAACCGGTTGAACGCGG
>NZ_JBFAIC010000041.1:0-102075 GCF_040654515.1 Dactylosporangium sp. NPDC050688 | reverse complement strand
GCGCCGGGAACCGCCGCAACGCACGGAACTCCTCGAACGTCATCGACGCCACCACAAACTCCCCACCGGACGAGACAAGACGGGACGGACCCGGGCCGGGACAATCTAGCGAGCCACCGGCCACCCGCGAAACTCCTGACCGGCCGTGCGGCAGTCGCCGGCGACGCCCGGGAGGTCCTACGCGATCCACCCGCCGTTGAGGTAGAAGACGGTCAGCGCGCCCTGCAAGGTGAGGCCGACGTAGAGATACGCCCTGGCGAAGAGCCGGGCCTGCACGATCACCCGGCCCAGCAGGATGAACGCCGGGAAGATCTCCAGCACGTGACGCGACGCGGACGGCAGCCGGCCGGTGGGCTCGGGCCAGCCCGGGAAGCTGACGATGAACAGCCACTGCACGACGCCCAGCAACGGCAGCGCGAACAGGTGCCGGGGGAGTTTCCAGGGCCCGACGAAGCACAGCACGAGCAGCACCGCGACGAACACCACCGAGCCCAGGTTCAGCACGTTGACCGAGTTGGTCGAGATCGGCGTGTTGATCAGTCCCTTGACCGTGTCGGCGATCGCCACCCAGGGGGCCGCGAAGTGCCGGCCCCAGTTCTCCTGTGCGTGGCTGTACGCCAGCGCATCGCCGTACTTCGACCAGGTGTAGGTGGCGTAGGCGACAAGACCCATCGGCACCAGTCCGATCGCCAGCACATCCGCCCTGATCCGGCGGATCTTGAACTCGTGCTGGCGCAGGTACTCCCAGGCGAACGGCACCGCGAGGAGCAGGCCGGAGCCCCGGCTGCCCGACGCGAGCGCGCCGAGCAGACCGGCCACCCACCAGCGCCCGGCCCGCAGCGCCGCGAAGCAGGAGACGGACAGGAACAGGATGAGACCGGACGGATAGGGCGCGACGAGGAAAAATCCGGTGGGGAACACGGCCAGCACGGTCATCGCACGCTGCGCGGTCCGTTCGTCGAACTCCCGCGCGACCAGCCGGTGCAGGACCACCAGGGTGCCCAGCAGCGCCAGGCTCGACACGACGAGACCCGCGAACACCGGCGGCCCGGGCACGACGAAGTCGAACCCGCGGACCAGCAGCCCGTAGAGCGGGAAGAAGGCCGCGATCCGGGTGTCTTCCGGCGTGTACATCCCGTCGTAGCCGTCGGTGGCGATGATCCGGTAAAAGCCCCAGTCCCACTGTCCCCATGCCCCGACGAGGACCTTCCAGCTGACGGGATTGGGCTTCACGAGGTGCGCGAAGTAGGTGAGCACCAGCGCGTTGAGCATGCAGAGCAGCCACGCGGTCGTGCCGGCGAGCAGCGAGCCGCCGTACCAGGCGCGGACCCGGTCCAGCCGGCCAGGCGCCGCTGGGGGCAGTGCGTCGCCGTCCGAGGGCCTGCGCTGTGTGGGTATCGCGTCGGTGGCAGCCGGCACGGCTGCGGTGGGCCAGGTCACGGCGACGAGTGTATGGACGCGCTCGCCGGCGGTCTACGTCCGTGGTCACAGCGGCTGAAGCTGACCGGTACGGGGAACCCGGCAGCCGGCCAGGATCCGATGCCCCGACCGCGGGTGGGCCGTACCGCCCTGCGGCGTTCAGGGGCCCGGCCGGCGGCAGATGAGGTAGGTCGCGGGCCCGGCGGCGGCGAGCGCCGCTGCGGTGATGACGCGGAACATGGTGTCGTACCCGGGTAGCTGTTGCCGCCGAGCTGGTGGGCGAGCCAGGGGGTCAGGACCCGGAAGGCGTACGGCGTTTCGGTCGGGCCTTGGGCTCCAGTGCCATGTTGAGGTAGTGCGCGGCGTCGCCACCCGCGTACAGCGCGTGGGGCAGCAGGACGAGCCGGACGGCGGTCAGCGCGACCGACAGCCCGGTCGCGGTGAGGACCTGGACCGGGGTGACGCGCGGCGTCGCAGATGCCGAGGGTGTCATGGCGGGTCGTGTCAGGCCGTCTGGGAGTGGACGTTGTTGCCGGTCTTCAACACCTGGGTACGGTCGATCCACTGGGACAAGCGCGCGTTCGGCTCCGCCGACTGCATCCCCGTTCCTCCCCGTTCGAACGAGGGGCATTCTTTCTCATCGCCGTCGGGTACGGGGACCGGCGGCGCTGGGCGCGGGCATCGTCCCGTCAGGCGCCGGTACATCACAGGCAGCGACGGAAACACGTGTTGACAGTATTACCAAACGTGTGAATACGATCGCGCTGGGCAAATATTGATCACGTTGCGGGGTTGCCGGTGCGGCTCGCCGGGCGGTCCGTTACGGGGGGTGCGGGAAGTGCTGGCAACGCAGGCGGTCGACCTGTCGGAGCTTCCGGCCGCGCAGCGCTTCGACTACTGGTCGGAGCTGGTGGCCAAGGAGGTCGCGCCGAACCAGATCAGCAGCGACCACGCGCATGACTTCGACGCCCGGATGCAGATCACGAGTCTGGGGAGCCTCGGCCTCACCTCGCTGCAGTTCCCCTCGTTGACCACGCAGCGGACGGCTCGGCTGATCCGTCAGTCCGACCCGGAGCAGTACCACCTGGCGCTGCTGACCGCCGGCGCCGGGGCGGTCGAGCAGGACCGCCGGGAGTCGGCGATCCGGCCGGGCGACTTCACCCTGTTGAGCAGTTCCCGGCCGTACGAGGCGTCGCACGGCGTCCGCTCGGGCGGACCCGACCCCGTGAGCTCCGTCGTTGTCGTCATTCCGCACTCACTGCTGCCAATGCCGTACGACAAGGTGAGCCGGTTGTTCGGGGCACCCATGCCCTCGGCCGGCGGGATGGGCATTCTGGTGGCGCGGTACCTGCAGCACATCAGCGCACACCCTGAGCAGTACCAACGATCCGACGCGCTGTTTCTCGGCAATACCGCGCTCGACCTGATCGCCGCGATGCTCGCGCAGCAGCTCGATGCCATGAGTTTCCTGCCGGGCGATGTGCGGCAACATGTGCTGCGTGCGCGCATCGACGCGTTCATCGACGCCAATCTCGGGGATCCCGACCTGCGTCAGCAGACGATCGCGGTGGCGCACAACATCTCGGTCAGCACCCTGAAGCGGCTCTTCCGGGCGGACCACACCTCGGTCACCGAGCTGATCCGCACCCGCCGTCTGCAGCGGTGCCGGCAGGACCTGGCCAACCCGGCCCTGCGCGGCCGGCCCGTCTACGCCATCGCCGCCCGCTGGGGATTCCCGGACAAGGCACACTTCAGCCGGGTGTTCCGGGCGAAGTACGGGTTGACGCCCAACGAGTATCGCCAGCAGTAGCCGGCGCGTCCGCGGCCTCCGGCAGGTCCGGCGTCGTGTCCCTGATCACAGCACGGGCGCGGTGGAGGACCTTGCGATGATCATCTATCCCGGACGACGATGGAGGCAGGCCGGCAACCCTGTGCAAGCTCCAGGAGAAGCGGTCCTGCCAAGGCTGCGGGAGGCTCTGCATGGTGGCGTCGAAGGACATGCTGCGAGACGCCGGCGGTCCACCCACGCCGGCCACGATCGGCGAGGACCTGGCGCAGTGGGCGAAGGACCATGGGGCCGGCGTCGATCGCCGCCTTGCCCAGCGGCTCGCTGACGTCGTGACCCGCATCGCGCCGGATCTGCCCGCGGCCGGCCGCAGGCTGTTGGCCCGGTACAGCCTCTGGACCTTCCTCCTCGACGACGAGCTCGACGACGTCACCGCCGGGCCCGACGCCCTCGCCGAGCTGGCCGGCCGCCTCATCACGCTGGTCCGGACGGCCACCGCGGCCAGTACCCCGACGCGGACGATCGAGGCGATGCTCGCCGAGATCGTCATCGAACTCAGGTCGGTGGGGCCCCCCGCGCTGCTGGCCCGATTCGACGACGCGCTGTGCACCGCCATCAGCACCGGCGTCCAGCACACCGTCCGCGCCCAGCAGCTGCGTCAGGGCCGCGCCGGCGCGCCGACGGCCGTGGAGTACCTGACCGTCGCCGGCCACCACATCAACTACTGCAGCTTCGCCTACGCGCTGCTGATCCTCACCCGGGCCACTCCGACGGCGGCCGCCGCGCAGCGGATCGACAAGGCTCTCGTCGCGGCTTCCCGCGCCATCCGGATCGCGAACGACCTGGCATCCGCCGACCGCGATCGCGCCGAAGGCCGTCTCAACATCGTGCTGCTGCCGCCCGCGGACACCGTCGACATCGCAGCGCTGGAGCGCCAGGTCGACCGGTACGTGCGGTTGCACGACCGTCTGCTGCGCGACACCGCCGACGCCGGTGTGCTGCGCCGGAGCCTGCACACCGCGGTTGCGGTCTACCGCGTCACCGACCTGCGTTAGGGGATGCCGACGCACGGCGTCGCCGGGCCGACGTCATCGACGACGTGCCGATCCGGTCGGGCGCCACGGTGCTGGTCAGCTCAGGGCCGCTCGAGGCGCGGGCACCAGCGGCGCTGCGACCGCGCCGGCTGGAGCTGCACCTGAAGGCATCATGAAGCGGTCCGCGGCGCCGAGCGCGGCGAGCCGGGCGGCGCGGATGACCCGCAGCGGTGCATACAGATCTTTGGCGTGCCAGAGGCCGCGGTGCGGGCCGCTGTCCGGTTGCTGCCGCAGGTACGCGGCGCCGGCCATGACGGCCGCGGTGACGTCGATGCCGGCGCCCGCGCCCGCGCTGGCCAGCACGTGCACGCCGTACGCCGTCTCCTCGACGGTGCCGCCCCAGCGGCCCCACGACCCGTCGGAGTGCTGCGTGGCCACGGTCCACGTCACCGCCCGGCGAACGGCCTGACGGGCCGGATCGGCGGCGCGGGGGAGCAGCGCGTCGACGCAGCAGGCCGTCGCGTAGTACGGCGAGGCATGCCATTTGTCCCACCAGCAGCCGTCGGCGGACTGGACGTCGACCAGCCAGGCGGCGGTCGCCACCGCGACCGGATCCAGCCGACGGCGGTCGGCCGGCTGGGCCGCCATCGCCTCGTGCAGCGTCTCGAGCGCGTGTGCTGTCGTGCTCACCGACGGGGTCCGCTCGCTCGGGAAACAGCGGAAGTACGCGCCGGTGTGGTACCGCAGCAGCGCGTCGACGGGGCGTGCCCGGCCGTGCCGGTGCAGCGCGGTGAGGACCACGGCGGCGTCGTCGCAGTCCGGCGGCAGGCTGGGCGCGGCCGGGGCCCCGTCCGGACCGAGCGCTGCGTCGAGGCTGTCCAGCACGCTCGCGGCCGGGGAAATGCCGGGCATGACCGGCGCCAGGGTGCTCAGCACCCAGGACTGCTCGAAGTAGGTGATCGGCCAGACACCGGCAACAGGCCCGCCCCCGGCGGCCTGCAGCCGGTCGAGGTAGCGCGCCGCGGCCGCCGCGGCCGGCGTGCTGCGGTCCGCGTCCTCGCCCAGCCACGCCGCGGTCGCCGCCGGGGAACAGGCGATCATCCCGTCGTCGTGCGGTCGCACCGTGGCGAGGCGCTCGGCGCCCGCACCGAGCGCCTCAAGCGACGCCCACCACGTCTGCGGGCCGCCGCCGTGCTGCACCCGGGCCGCCAGCCGGTCCGCAGCCGTCGGGTCCATGCCGGCGGGCACAGCCAGCCGCACACCGCTGCCGACGGTTGATCCCGCCGCATCGAGATGCGCGTTGATCGCGGCGACCAGAGCCGGCACGACGAGCTCGACCGCAATCGTGTCCGGCACGGGCGCCCGGCTGCCCGACCAGTGCCGCAGCGCGGCCAGGCCGCGCTGCGCCGTGCTGCGCAGTTGTCCCGCCTCGACCCCGGCCACCGGCGGCCGGCGGAGGGTGGCGAGGACGGCCTCGACCGCGCTCAGCGTCGGGACCAGCGCATAACCGTCGGCCTCGCCCCAGAGGCCGTCGCTGCGCTGTCCGGCGATGAGGAACCGCAAGCGGGCCGTGTGGCCAGGCAGCGACGGGGTGAGGCTGACCAGCCGGGCAGTGTCGTAGATCGAGGCGGTCACCGCACCCCACGGGTCCGTGGCGACCTCATCCAGCAGGGCTGCTGCAGCGTGCCGGTCGAGCGACGGTTGATCTGCAACAATTCGGTCCGGCATTTGTGCACCCATCGCCCGTCGCCATTTTGATCATTGGGGCACAGTGTATGGCACCGTCCGACACTGATACATTGCCTGCCGTGTCATTGCCGGAATCGGGCAGGAGCCCGGGGTTTCGGCTTGCGTCCACGGCTCGCCCCAGACAATGGCGGCTGCTTCCCACCCCACGGATCGGGACGGGTGAATGATCTCCGCGAGTAAGCGCACGGCTGGTCAACCGCGTGGCACACGGCTGCGATTGAAAGTCGTCGCCCTGCTGTTGTCCCTCGTCGCGCTGTGGGCATTCGCCGCGTTCGTGACGCTGCGCGAGGGCCTCAACCTCTTGTGGGTCAGCACCCTCGACCCTGGTGTGGGCCGGCCGACCGAGTCCCTGGTCGGCGCGCTGCAGGCCGAGCGTCGGCTGTCGGTGGTGTACCGCAGCAGCCCGACCGCCCGCGACGCTCAGCGCCAGGCCATGGCCGACCAGCGCCGAGTCACCGACGAGGCAGTCGCCGTGTGGCGGGAGTCCGTGGGCGGCACCGGGGTGTCCTGGGCGGCGGACGGCACCCTCAAGGCCCGCATCCGCGACCTTGCAGGGCTGCTGGACCAGCTGCCCGTCCAGCGCACGGCCGTCGACAACGGATCCGGGACGAGCGTGTCCGGCCTGGCCGGCGAATACACGAAGATCATTGACGGCGCGTTCCGGGTCTACGGCTCGATCTCCGCCCTGGACGATCCCGAACTCGCCAAGCAGTCGCGGACCCTGATCGCCCTGACCCGGTCCCGGGAGCTGCTGTCGCAGGAGGACACACTGCTCGCCGGCGTGTTCGCCGCCGGGCGGTTCACCGGCTCCGACCCGCTGGACCTCGCCAGACTGGTCAGCGTCCAGCGGTACGCCTACGCGGAGGCGGTCGCCGACCTGCCCGGCCCCGAACGGGCAGAGTACGACCGGCTCGCCGACGGCGCCGCGCTGACCCGGCTGCGCACCATCGAAGACCAGCTGATCGGCAGCGCCCGGTCCGGGGCGGCGCCGACGGTCGCCGCGACCGACTGGACCACCGCGATCGCCGCGGCCACCGAGGAGCTGCGCAAGTTCGAGCTCGCCTCCGCCGACAAGACGGTGCAGCGCGCCCAACCGGCAGCCATCGGTGTCGTCGTCCGTCTCGTGCTCGCCGGTGGTCTGGGCCTGATCGCCGTCATCGCGTCCATCATCATCTCCATCACCACCGCCAGGACGCTGCTCGCCCAGCTCGTCCGGCTCCGTGACGCAGCAGATGAGCTGGCCACCCAGCGGCTGCCCGAGGTCATGGAGAAGCTGCGCCGTGGTGAACGCGTCGACGTCGACGTCGAGGCGCCGCCCCTGCAGTTCGGCACCGACGAGATCGGGCAGGTCGGTCACGCGTTCAACGCCGTGCAGCAATCCGCTGTCCGCGCCGCGGTTGAGCAGGCCGAGCTGCGCCGGAGCGTCCGCGACGTCTTCGTCAGCATCGCCCGGCGCTCGCAGGGCCTGATCCACCGGCAGCTCAAGACGCTGGACGTCATGGAGCGCGAGGAGACCGACGCGGCGAACCTGGCCAAGCTCTTCGACGTCGACCACCTCGCCACCCGTATGCGGCGCAACGCGGAGAACCTCATCGTGCTGTCCGGCGGCACGCCGGGACGGGCGTGGCGCCGGCCGGTCCCGATGATCGACGTCATCCGGGCGGCGACCGCGGAGATCGAGGACTACGCCCGGGTCAACGTGCTGCCCCTCTCACCCGCCAGCCTGGTCGGCCGCGCCGTGGGTGACGTCATCCACCTGCTCGCCGAGCTCGTGGAGAACGCCGCCTCGTTCTCCCCGCCGCACACCAAGGTCCTCATCGGCGGCGAGACGGTCAGCAACGGCTACGTCGTGGAGATCGAGGACCGCGGTCTGGGCATGGGCGAGGCCGCCCTGGCCGCCGCGAACGAGCAGGTCCGCAACCCGCCGGAGATTCAGCTGTCCGGCAACGTCCGGCTCGGTCTGTACGTCGTCGGCAAGCTCGCCGAGCGGCACGGCATCCTCGTGCACCTGCGCCGGTCCCCGTACGGCGGCACGACCGCGGTCGTGCTGATCCCATCCGCGTTGATCGCCGCCCACACCGAGGACGAGCCGGGCCCGGCCCAGCACGCTCCCGTCAACGGTGCGGCCACCGCCGCGCAGCCGATGGCCGCCGTCACGGCCCAGCAGTCCACGGCCGCCAGGTCCACCCCGGCTCCTGAAGGGCGGCACGCCGCCGTCGCGGTGATGCCCCGGCCGGCCGAGGCGGCGACGAACCCGGGCATCGAGGCCCTGGCGGATGAGCCTGCGCCTGCAAACCCGGCGGCAACTCCGGCCGCGACCACAGCGCCGGAACCGGCCACGGTGTTCGGCCTGCCCCGGCGCTCCCGAAAGCAGCCGGAGCCCAAAGCGGCCGAGCAACGGACCCCGCCGGTTACCGCCGCGCTGCCACCGCGTTCCCCCGAGGTCGTCAGCACGCGGATGGCCGCGTTCCAGCGCGGCTCGCAGCAGGCCCGGCGCGAGGCGGTCGGCGCCGACAACCCGGCCGGCGCCGACAACCCGGCCGGCGCCGACAACCCGGACCACCAAGGCGAACTGGTCACCGAGGACCCCGTGACGCAACCGCAACCGCACCCGCCCGCCGCGCAGTCATGACACCACGCCACCCTCGACCGCACGTCAAGAAAGGAACATCGTGGTGCAGGAACCGATTGCAGTCGATCTGACCTGGCTCGTACAAGACCTGGTCGACCGGGTGACGGACGTGCAGCACGCCGTCGTGCTCTCGGCCGACGGGCTTCGTGTCGCCTCCTCAAAGGACATCCAGCGCGACGCCGCCGACCGCGTCTCCGCCATCGCTTCCGGCCTGCAGAGCCTGGCCCGCGGCATCAACACGCACTTCCAGATCGGCAACCTCCGCCAGACGGCGCTCGAGTACGACGACGGATACGTGTTCGTGATCGCGGCCGGCCACGGCACCTGTCTCGCCGTCATCAGCGGGCCGGAGACCGACATGGGCCTCGTCGCGTACGAGATGGAGATGATGGTGCAGCGCGCCGCCGAACATCTCGCGACCCGGCCGCGGGTGCACGCCGGCCAGACCAACGGCGGGTGACGCCGAGGCGATGGAACCCACCGAGCAGCACGACCACGACGAAATGTGGGTCGACGGAGAGGCCGGCCCGGTCGTGCGCCCCTACGCCATGACCCGTGGCCGGACCCAGCCGACGAGCGGCAACTTCGACCTGGTCTCCATCATCATGACCATCCGCCAGATCTCGGGATCCGACATCATCGATCTCGGACCCGAGCACGAGGCGATCGTCCAGCGGTGCCAGCGGCCGACGTCCGTCGCGGAGTTGTCCGCGCACCTCGACCTGCCTGTCGGCACCATCCGGGTCCTGCTCGGCGATCTGCTCAGCCGGGTCCTCATCGTTGCCACCAACCCAGATCCCGTGCCAGGGGACGACATCTTCGAAACGGTGATCCATGGCATTCAACGACTCTGATCCGCGCAGTCTGCCATCCGTCCCCAAGGCCACGAAGATCCTCGTGGCCGGCGGCTTCGGCGTCGGCAAGACGACGTTCGTCGGCACCGTCAGCGAGATCCTGCCGCTGCGGACCGAGGAAACGATCACCGAGGCCAGCATCGGCATCGACAGCCTCGACGGCGTGGCTGCGAAGACCACCACCACCGTCGCCATGGACTTCGGCAGGATCACCATCAGCAACGACCTGGTGCTGTACCTGTTCGGCACCCCCGGTCAGGACCGGTTCCTGTTCGTCTGGGACGAGCTGGCGCTCGGGGCGCTGGGCGCGGTCGTCCTCGCCGACACCCGCCGCCTCGACGAGAGCTTCCCGTCCATCGACTATTTCGAGCAGAACGGCCTGCCGTTCATCGTCGGGGTGAACTGCTTCGACGGAGCCCGCCGCTACCAGCCCGAAGAGGTCCGCATCGCGCTCGACCTGGACGAGGAGGTCCCGGTCGTCCTCTGCGACGCCCGCGACCGTGAGTCGGCGAAGAAGGTGCTCGTCAGCATGCTGCTGCACGCCCAGAGCATCGCCAAGCGGCAGCGCAGCACATCCGCTCGGGTGTGACAGCGCTCCGGCCACCACCTCAACCGTGGGCAGGCTGAGGCGCCGTCATCGATGTGACGACTCGCGGCCGGAGCGCCGGTGACATGCTGGGCGTTCCTCGCCCTCGGGCGGGTGCATCCCTCCCTCGGGTGGTGCATCCCCCGAGGGCGAGGAACATCGGGCTGAACTGGCGCTGGTTCGCATCCGGCCGGGCGCCCCAGCGTCCGTCGGCGACGCGGTGCGATGGGATGGCACCCGTTGCCACCTCACCGCACCCCCCGATTCGCCTCGTCGCGCTCCGCCCGTGATCAAGTGATCGGGGACCAGTCTGCGAGCCACCGGGGCACCGCACGTTGTCCATCCGGCTCACGTTGTTGCCGGCATGGGTCAGCTGCCGTTCCGGTGGGGATCAGGTCGATCTCCGGCCCGCCGGGGCCGTGGTGGCGATGAGGTCCGCGAGGTCGGCGGCGGTGCCCACCGGCACGGTGAAGCGGTGCCGGACACGGGTCCGGCACGTTGCTCCTGTCGAATTGGGTGGGGTCAGGCGCAGGGCACGTTGCCGAAGCCCTTTTCGGCGCCGACGACCTTGTTGTCGCAGCTGACCGTGTTGGTGAGGACCGGGGTGAAGGCGAAGCCATAGCCGGGCCCGTTCACCTCGGCGGTGTTGCCCTTGAAGACGTTGTCCTTGCCCCAGCCGTCGACGACCGCGTGGGTCTGGAAGCCGTCGAGCTTGGAGTTGCGCCCCTGGTTGCCCTGGATCGCTGTCACCAGCCGGTGGTGACCGATGCCGTGGGCAAGCCCTGAGGTGTGGCGGGCTGCGCCGCCGGACTCCCAGACGGGCTCCTACCAACGCTCAATGCACCGGTGCCTGCCGTGAAACCCTTGTATGGCAAGGAAAATCGCCGCTCGGCGATGGGCCGTGCGGCTTTCCGATTCGTTGACCGACCGCTATTTTCGGTGCATGTCGAGGGTTCTGCTGCGTCGCCTCCTACCTGTGCTCGGCGCTCTCGCGGTGCTGGTCGCCACGCCCGCGGCGGCGGCCGACGAGCTGCCCGAGTTGCCCAACACCGCGTCGGGCAAGTGCGTGGACGTGTCGAAGGCGACGTTGGCGGACAAGCCGTGGGCGCAGCGGACGCTGCTGCCTGAACGGGTGTGGCCGCTGGCCAACGGCGCCGGCGTGCTCGTCGCGGTCCTCGACAGCGGAGTGCACGGGGAGGGCCAGCTCGCCGGCGTGGTCACCGGCTCGGGCAACGACTGCGCCGGCCACGGGACCTTCGTGGCCAGCCTGATCGCCGCCCGGCCGGCGGCAAACACCGGTTTTGTCGGCCTGGCACCCGGGGCGACCGTGCTCTCCGTGCCGGCCAACTGGACCAACGCCGCCGCCGCCATCACCACGGCGCTCTCGATGCGGGCCTCGGTGATCTGCCTGTCCGCCGTGGTCAGCCAGGACAGCCCGGAGCTGCAGGCCGCGGTCGCGCTGGCGGCCAAGCAGGGCGTGCCGATCGTCACGCCGGCGTTCGCGGACACCGGAAACCCGGCGCCGGTGAGCGTGCTGCAGCGGATGAGCGGCGTCATCACGGTGGCCGGGGTCGACCCGGACGGCCAGGACGTCATCAAGCCGCCGGCCGGCGCCGTCGTCGACGTCTACGCCCCCGGCAAGGCCATCGTCGGCCTCGGCCCGCGCGGCGGCCAGCTTGTCGCCACCGGTGCCGGCGTCGCGACCGGCTTTGTCGCGGCCACCGTGGCGCTGGTGCGCCAGTACCGGCCCGAGCTGACCCCGACCCAGCTCAAGCAGCGCCTGATCGTCACGGGGTACCAGCAGAACACCGGCACCGCGGCCCGCACGATCGACCCGCTGGCCGCGGTCACCGCCGTCGCCGGCACGCGCGCGCCGGTCGCGGTGCCGGTGTACGTCTCGGCGGTGCCGGAAACACCGGGTCCGGGTGGGCGCACGACCGCGTTGATCGTGCTGGCCGTCTCCGCGGGCGTCATCGCGGCCGCCGTGAGCGTCAGCGTCGTGGTTCCCCGCGCATCCCGGCGTGGCTGGCGCGCCGCTAGCGGGCACCGTCCGGCCCCGCTTTCGCCGTCTGCATCAGATACACCTCGCGACGAGCGATCCGCTGTGCCCGGCCGGCGGGGAGCTGGCGTGGCTTGATCGTGCCGAACAGCAGGCCCTCGGCCAGCGGGCAGGACATCAGCAGCGACTGCGTGTTGAGTTCGAGGAGCCGGCGGATCAACTGGTCGTTCATGCTCCGCGAGGCGCCGTTGGCGGCACGGGTGACCACCACGTGCAGACCGATGTCGGCGGCCTGCGCCATGAGCGGCAGCAACGGGTCGAACGGGTGCCGCATCACGTTGACGCCGAGCATCTCGTAGTCGTCGACGATCAGGAAGATGCGCGGCCCGCTCCACCAGTCGCGGCGCCTGAGCTGCTCCGGAGTGATGTCCGCGCCGGGCACCCGCGCCTGCAGCGCGGCCGTCACACCGTCGATGATCTCCTTGACCACGTCGATCGAGACCGCGTAACCCAGCCGGTACTCGTCCGGCACGCTGGCGGTCAGTTCGCGCCGGAAGTCCACCAGCGCGATCTGCGCCTCCTCCGGCGAGTACCGCGCGGTGATGGCGTGGCTGACCAGGCGCAGGACGTTCGTCTTGCCCGACTCGGCGTCACCGACGACGAACAGGTGCGGTGATTCGTCGAAGTCGTGCCAGGCCACCGCGAGCTCGCGCTCCTCGACGCCGAGGGCGACCCGGAGGTCTCCGGTGGGCGTCGGCAGCTCCGCCGCGTGCAGCAGCGCCGGCAGCATCCGCACCGGCTGCGCGACCGGCCCGCGCCAGCCCTGCCGGATCGCCTCGACAGCGGCGGAGGTCGCCTCCGCAAGCGACTGGGCGTCGCTGACACCGTCCACTCTCGGCAGTGCGGTCAGGTAGTGCAGCTTGCCGTCGGTGAGGCCGCGTCCCGGGATGCGTGGCACGCTACCGGCCATCCGCATGTTCACCAGCGACTCGACCGGGTCGCCGAGTTTGAGTTCGAACCGGGTGGCGATCTGGTCCCGTAGCGCGGGCGTGATGTCGGTCCACCGGTTGGAGGCGATCAGCAGGTGCACGCCGTAGTTGAGTGCCCGCGGGGCGATCGCCGAGATCTGCGCCGCCTGGTCCTGGTAGTCCTGACGCATCGTGGACCAGCCGTCCACGACCAGGAAGACGTCGCCGAACCGTTCCTCGGCCAGCTCTCCGGCGGCGCGCATCCGCCGGTAGGTGGTCATGGAGTCGATCCCGCGCTCGGTGAACATCCGCTCCCGGTTGGCCAGCATGCCGGCGATCTCGGTGATCGTCCGGTTGACCCGGTCCGGGTCGAGCCGGCCGGTCACGCCGCCGACGTGCGGCAGGTTGGCCAGCGTGCCGAGTGTGCCCCCGCCGAAGTCGAGGCAGTAGAACTGGACCTCGGCCGGGGTGTGGGTCAGCGCCAGGCCCAGCATCAGCGAGCGCAGCAGCGTGCTCTTGCCGCTCTGCGGCCCTCCCGCGATGGCCACGTGGCCACCCGCGCCGGACATGTCCGCGATCAGCGGGTCGCGTCGCTGCTCGAACGGCCGGTCGATGATGCCGACCGGGACCCGTAGCGTGCCCCGCTCCGCGTCCAGCACGCAGTACCCGTACCTCGGGTCCGTCCCGCACTCACCCATCAGCTCGTCGAGTGTGGGCGGCTCGTCCAAGGGCGGCAGCCACACCCGGTGCGCCGGCATGCCCACGCCGCGCAGCCGGTCCACCGTGGTGAGCAGGATGCTCTTCGCCTCCACCCGCTCCTCCACCGGCTCCGGTGCCTCCGCCTCGGGCAGCGGCGCGCGGGGCGCCACGTACCCGACCGAGTACGGCACCACCTGCCCGGCGATCAAGGCCCGGCGGCCCGCGCGACGTGCCGGCCGGTAGGGGCCGGAGACGTAGGCGGCCTTGAACCGGGTCAGCGTCGCCACGTCGCTCTTGAGGTATCCGTTGCCGGGCGACGTGGGGAGCTGGTAGGCGTCGGGTACCCCGAGCACGCTGCGGCTCTCGATGGCGGAGAAGGTACGCAGGCTGATGCGGTAGGACAGGTGGGTCTCCAACTGGTGGACGCGCCCCTCGTCCAGGCGCTGCGAGGCGAGCAGCAGGTGCACGCCGAGCGAGCGGCCCAGCCGGCCGATCATCACGAACAGGTCCATGAACTCCCGGTGCGCGGAGAGCAGTTCGGAGAACTCGTCCACCACCACGAACAGGGTCGGCAGCGGGGCCAGGCCGGCGCCGTTCGCCCGGGCCTGCTCGTACTCCAGCCGGGAGCTGAAGTTTCCGGCCGCCCTCAGCAGCTCCTGCCGGCGGATCAGCTCGCCGTGCAGGGCGTCCTGCATCCGGGCCACCAGCGCCACCTCATCGGCCAGATTCGTGATGACGGCCGAGGTGTGCGGCAGTTGGTCCAGGTTGAGGAAGGTCGCGCCACCCTTGAAGTCGACCAGGATGAAGTTGAGCGACTCGGAGGAGTGGCACAACGCCATGCTGAGCACGAGCGTGCGCAGCAGTTCGCTCTTGCCCGAGCCGGTAGCGCCGATGAGCATCCCGTGCGGGCCCATGCCACCCAGCGCCGACTCCTTGATGTCCACCTCAATGGGGCTGCCGTCCTGGGCGACACCGATCGTCACCCGCAGCGCCTGCGCCGCCGGCCGCGACCGCCAGAACGCGACGGCGTCGTGGGTGGACAGGTCCGGGATGTTCAGCAGGGTGGTCAGGTCCACGTTCGCGGTCAGCGGCTCGGAGACGTCGGCCGAGATGCTCAGCCGGTACGGTGCGAGCAGCCGGGCCAGTGCCGCGGCCCGGGGCACGCTGAGCCGGTCCGGCCGCCCGATCCGGTCCCGGGTCTCCTCCCGGTTGCCCTCCACGCTGACGGTGTGGACGTCCTCGGCCGTCACCTCCAGCCGCAGCGCGTACGAGTGGTGCCGCCAGGAGAGCGTCTCCGCCACGTCGATCACCGTGACGTTGCGGTACCCCGAGGTGTCCAGGCGGGACCCTTCCTGGATCCTCGCGTCGTCGAGGATCAGCACGGTGTACGGCTCGTCCCGGCTCGGCTCGGCATCAGGGTCGAACGGCGGCCGTTCGGTCAGCTCGTCCCCCATCAGCCCGACGAGCTCCCCCAGCGAGCCGGCCACCTGACGGACCGGGCCGGCGCCGTCCTCCTCGATCGGGTGCAGCGCGTGCGGCAGCCACTTGACCCAGTCCCACGCCGAGCGCCGCGCGTCCGACACGCATACGGCCACCCGCATGTCGTCCGGCGAGTGGAACACGGCCAGTTGGCCCAGCAGCGCCCGCACCATGCCGAGGATCGCCTCCCGCTCACCGTCGAAGAGCACCCGGGCGTAGCCGCGCAGGTACAGTGCGACGGGCTGGTCGGCGACCGTGCTGTAGGCGGCGATGAACCGGCGCAGCGCGTGGGCCGACAGCGGCTCCAGGTCCTCGATCGGCTTGGTCGACAGCGGCATCAGCCGGGTGGCCAGTCGCTGCTCACCCACGGCGATGCGCACCTCGCCGAAGTCCTCATGGGTAGGGCGCCGCTCCCACAGCCGGGACGTGCGCACCACCGACCACAGCAGCTGCGGATCGGGATGCTGCCACGACTGCGCGTTGCGGTGCGCGGTGATCGTCTGCCGGATCTTCTTGCGGGTCTGCGACAGGTACCGCAGGTAGTCGCGCCGCTCGTGGCCGACCCGCTTCTTGCGGTCGCCGGCGTTCTTGATCAGCTGGGCCACCACCGTGCCGATCGTGGAGACCACCAGCAGCCCGGCCGCGAGGTACATGGTCACCCCGCTGCCTGCCCCCGACCGGGAGAACAGCAGCACCGTCGCCGACGACGCGATCGCCATGGGCAGATACATGAAGAGCGACGACAGGTTCTGCTGGTGCTCGGGCAGGGGCGGCGGCTCCTGCAGGCTCAGCTCCCCGGCCGGCATCTCGGGGCCCGGCTGCCGGGGTGGCCGCCGGTACTGGATGACGCTCATGACGACACTCTTTCCCTCGGCTGACGGTCCGTCGGCCGAATGTCAGGCGTTCGTTGGTGGTGCCAGGTGACATGGCCCCGGAGGAGAGCGAACGCCGAAGGAGGGTCGTCGTCCGTGGAGAATACCCTGATCGGACTGTGCCGCATCAACATCCGCGCGCCGGATTCCCGGATCGAGCTCGCGGTGCCGACGGACGTCCCGCTGGGCGACCTGTTGCCCGAGATCCTCCGGCACGCCGGCTCGGGAATGGACGAGGCCGGTCTGGTCCACCAGGGTTGGGTGCTGCAGCGACTGGGCGACGAGCCGCTGGACGAGGAGAGCACACTGGCCGTCGCCGGCCTGCACGACGGTGACACGGTGTACCTACGGCCGCGGGCCGATCAGCTTCCGCCGGTGCACTTCGACGACCTCGTCGACGGTGTCGCCAGCACGCTGCGCGACCGGGCCGACGCCTGGCGCCCCGCCGCCACCCGGTATGCCCTGCTCTTCGCGGCGGCAGCGGCACTCGCCGCGACGTTCGCCGTGATCGCCGGCGGCATGCGCGGATCTCCCGCCGTCCTGTTCTCGGCCAGCATCTCCGTGCTGCTCGTCCTCGCCGCCGGGGCGGCTTCCCGGGCCGTGGACGACGGGGTGGCCGGCATCCTCCTCGGCGTCGCCTCCATGCCGTTCATGGCGCTCGCCGGCGTGCTGGTGACCACCGGTACAGGCTCGCTGCTGGGCGCCCGGGTGCTCGCCGGCGCATCCGCGGCCGCCGGGACCGGAGTGCTCGCGCTGGGCCTGGTCGGTACCGGCGCCGCGGTGTTCCTCGCGCTCGTCGGGGTCTGCGTGATCGGCCTGGTCGGCGGACTCCTGATCGTGCTGGCGAACGTCAGCCCGGTCGGTGTCGCCGCCACCGTCGCGGTGCTCGTCCTCGTCCTGACCCTGTTCGTGCCGATGCTGGGGGTGCGGCTGGCCGGGCTGAAGATCCCGCCGCTGCCGACCAACGCCGACCAGCTCCAGGAGGGCATCGAGCCGCACCCCGGCGGGGACGTGGTGGCCAGGGCCAAGCTGACCAACTCCTACGTGACGGCGTTCCTGCTCGCGGTCGGTGGTGTCCTGATGTGCTGCCTGACGGCACTCGCGACGACTCGCACCTGGCAGAGCTATTCCCTCGCCGGCGCGGTGTCGGCGATCTGCCTGCTGCACAGCCGCTCGCTGGCCGGCATCTGGCAGCGCCTCGGCAGTCTCGTCCCGGGCCTCTACGGCGCGCTGCTGCTCACCGTGGGGTTCGCCCTGTACGCGCCGGTGAACTGGCAGATCTCGACCCTGGTCACGCTGGTCGTGCTCGGTGCGACGCTGCTCATCGGCTCGTGGACCATTCCGGGCGCCCGGCTGGTCCCGTACTGGGGCCGCGCCGCCGAGCTCCTCCACACGCTCGTCGCCATCTCGCTGGTGCCCCTGCTCGTGTGGGTGGTCGGCGGGTACGGCTGGGCACGCGACCTGTTCTGAGACGACCGGGAGTCCACCATGCAATCGCGCCGGGACCAGGTGCAGGCCCATCGGTTCGTGGTTGGGCGCCTGACCTCGGGCATTCTCGGCGCGGATCCGGACATGCCGGAGACGCCGCTGGCCCGCACCAGCCGTGGCGTGTTCATCGGCGCGCTGCTCGGGCTCCTGGCCATTGCCGTGTCCGCCATCTTCGGCCTGCTCGTCCCGAGCAAGTCGACCAAGTGGCGCACCGCGCGCTCACTCATCATCGTCAAGGAGAGCGGGGCACGCTACGTCTACGTCAACGGCACGCTCCATCAGGTGCTCAACTATGCCTCGGCGGTGCTGCTGATCGGCGGCACCAGCGCGACGACGGTACCGGCGAGCGCGCTCAACGGGGTGCCGCGCGGCGCGCCGATCGGGATACCGGGCGCGCCGGACGAGCTGCCGCGCGCGACGAAGCTGGGCGGCGAGCGGCCGTGGCGGGTCTGCGCCGGCCAGAACGGTGCCGACAGCGAGCCCCTCACCTCGATGCTCATCGACGTTCCAGACTTCCCGCAGGTGCTGCCCGCCGGCCAGGGCGTGCTGGTGGGGGTCGCTGAGAACGCCACCTATCTGCTCTGGCAGGGCAAGCGGTACCGGATGCCGGAGGACCGGGCATCGCTCGGGGCACTCGGCTACGCCGACGCGCGGGTGCGGCGCGTCGACGCCGCCTTCCTCAACGCCGTGCCGGCCGGGCCTGACCTGGCCGCGCCGCCCGTGCCCGGCCGGGGCGGGGACGGGCCACGGATCGCCGGCCAGCCGACCAAGGTGGGCCAGTTGTTCGTTCTCGCCGGTTCGGGCCAGACGTACGTGCTCACCACCGGCGGGCTCCGCCCGGTCACCCGCACCCAGCAGGCCCTGCTGCTCGCCCATCCCGACACGGCGAAGCTGGCCTACGGCGGCGCCGCGCCGGTGACCCGGGAGCTGGACGCGGGGGAGCTGACGACGCACGCGGACCCCGTGCGCTACGACGAGATCGGCCTACCGCCGGCGCCGCCGGAACTGGTGCGCCCCGGCGGCGTCGAAGCGGTGTGCCTGCTGGTGCAGCCCTTCGGGGACGCGCCGCGGTACGGCGTCTACCTCACCGACGCCGATACGCTCGGCGGGCACCCGGTGATCGTGCCGGAGTCCGTCATTCCGAGCTGCGCCCCGGCCGACAAGGTCGTCGTCGGCCCGACCGGCGGTGCCGTGGTGCGGGTGCTGTCCTCATCGGGGCTGTCCCGCAACGGGCGCCTGTATCTGATCACGCCCACCGGCATCAAGTATCCGATGACCGGCGCCGGCGCGCAGACCCTCGGGTATTCGGCGGTCACCGCCACCGCGATCCCGCACGCGCTGCTCGACGCGCTGCCCACCGGCCCGCTGCTCGACGCGAGCGCGGTGCGGTCGGGAGCACGGGGGTTTCCCGTCGAGGGATGTGTGTGATGCGTCAGGAATCCATCGGCGCCGCGTTGGCCGGGGTTGGCAACGTGGAAAAGCATCGATCATACCAGCGAAGGGAGGTCAGATGACCAGCCCAGCAGGTCTTCTGGCGATTCAGAAAGACGCGATGCAGCGAGCCATCGCCGGGACGGACGAGGCGACCAATGGCTGCAACAACATCCACACCCGGGTGGCGGAGCAGATGGCGGTGCTCGCGCACCACTACTCCGGCGAGTCGGCGACGGCGTTCCAGAACGTGATGCACGAGTGGGACAACGACTTCCAACGGATCTTGCAGGCCGTCAGGTTCCTGCACGACAACCTGGTCGCGAACCTGCAGGGCCTGGGCGCGATGGAGCAGCACAACGTCGACATCGCGGTCCGCCGCGGCTGACCTGCCCCAGATCGAGAAAGGACCGCCAATGCAGCCCGACATCCACATGCGTTACGAGGGCGTCGACCAGACCCGCGACGTGCTGCGCGCCGCGACGCGCGAACTCGAAGGCGTCCTCGAGAACTTGACGAACCTGTTGAACAGTCTCAAGGACGGACTCGTCGGCAACTCGCCCGATGCGTTCCGGCAGGCGCACGGCGTGTGGCACACGGCCACCGGGGAGATGAACGCTCAGCTGAACAACAGCAACATGAACCTGGGCATCATCCGCGACAACACCAGCCACACCGACAACAGGCTCGCGCTCACCTGGTCCGACATGGGAAGTCTCTAGTCGTGGCCCCGGGCACGTTCGCGTTCGACAAGGACAACCTCACGAACCTGAGGAACAAGATCGCCAACCTGAACAACGACCTGATGGGGGACCCGGAAGTCGTTGCCTTGCAGGAGTGGGCAGCCACCAACCTGTGGGACACCTCGACGTGGAACTCGTCGATGAACGGGGGCGGGGGCGGGGGCGGCGGTGGCGGCGGCGGCGGTAAAGCCCTCCTCTCCCTGAAGCCCGGAAACCTGGAGAATTTCCCCGCGGCGAGCCTCGTGGCGACCCGCGGGACCAGCTACGCCTCGTCCGTCGTCAACGCCGTCAACTGGGTGCACGACGTGCTCACCAATCTGACGACCAACATCGACTTCACCATCAGAGCGGTCGAGAACTCCGAGGAGCAGAACACGTTCACGGCCGGGCGGGCAATGACGTACTTCAAGCAGACCGTCAACGGCCTGGGTGGTCCATCGGTGCAGGGGCCTCCGACCATCTCGATCAACGGGACCTGACGCACCGGAGAGGGGAACAGCCGTGCCCGACTCGCTTCCGGCCGCGCAATGGTGGGAATCGGCGGTCAACGTGCTCTCGGGTGGCTCGTTCTCCGCGGTGCCGGACCGCGCCACCATTCTGAGCGGTTCGTGGCTCACCAGTCACCACTTCAGCTGGACGAGCGGCAAGCGCCACGTCATCTACACCTACGGCTACCAGACGTGGCAGGCGTATGCGGACTATGACTCCAACAAGATCGCCTCGGACGTGCCGTCCAGCGATTGGCAGAAGTTCTACGACGGCGCCTTCACCATCATGTCCGGCTCGACGCGGCTGCCGTACCAGACCGAGACCGCGCAATGGGATTCGTTCCGGGCTCCTGACGGGCTCTCCGGGCCGATCACAGGAGTGTTGGACTGGCTGAATGCCAACACCGGGACGATCCGCGCGATGCGGAATTCGGTGGCCGAGGACGAATCGACGATCCACGGCCAGGCCGCCGACGTGATCTGGCAGATCCTCGACCGCTTCGAGTACGGCATGAACTTCGTCGCCGGCCAGTTGCAGAAGGGACTGGACTACCTTCGGGAGGCCGCCGACCTCCTGGTCCGGTACCACGATGCGTTGGTGGCCGCCTGGAACAGGTGGATTGCGGGCGACAGCGGCACGTCCTTCGACACCGGCAAGGGGTATCAACTCCCGGACTCCCCGCGGCTGGTCTCGCCGGTGGGCTGCCTCAACGCGATGGCTCGGGTGCTCACCTTCAACAACGGCATCGCCGACGTGGAGCGCGGACTGGCCCTGCCGGTGCCGGACCACTTCGCCCCGAACCACGGCCTCGCATCCTGGGGCATGTGGCAGGAGATCGAAGCGGGTGCCAAGAGGGTCTGGCAGGAGAAGCTGAAGCAACTGGACGCACCGGAGATCAAGACGGCGTTCGACGCGCTCGTGGACAAGTACCGCATGAGTACCAGCGCTCTGCAGCTCACCGCTCCCGTGTTCCCGCCCATCGACGCCGGGTCGCCGAACGGCCCGAACGGGGGCGGCTCCGGCGGCCCGAACGTGAACGACCTGGTCAACAACCTGCTCAACAACAGGCCCAGCCCGCCGCCGGGCGCCGAAGGTGCGGGCGGCGGCCCGAACCTGGACGACCTCACCGATGCGCTCGGTGGGGACGGTGGGGACGGTGGTCTGAACCTGGACAACCTCACCGATCCGCTGGGTGGGGACGGTGGGGACGGTGGTCTGAACCTGGGCGACCTCACCGATCCGCTCGGTTCGGACGGCGGTCTGAACCTGGGCAACCTCACCGATCCGCTTGGTTCGGACGGCGGTCCGGTTGGCGGATTCGTTCCGCCGCTGCTGCCGCCCACCCTGCCCCCGGGCGGGTTGACCCCGCCTCCGGGTGGTCCAGGCACGGGCGTCGACGGTTACCTCGTGCCGGACGGCAAGGGCGGATACGAGTACCACCCGTCGTCGGACTTCATCACCACCCCGGCACCGGCGGGTGCCGTTCCCGGCCGGATGATCACCGGACCGGACGGCAAGCAGGTCTTCCAGCCGTCCTCCATCGGCTCGACCCCCACGGCCCCGGAGAACAGCACGCCCGGTTTCCTGGTGCCCGACGGCAAGGGCGGATACGAGTTCAAGCCTGCGTCGGAGTTCCCGAACGCCTCCGACGTGCCCACCGGCTCGATCGCGGGCTACCAGGTCAACGACGGCGACGGCAAGAGCCACTTCGTCCCGTCGGGCGCCGGTGCCGGCCTCGACGACGACCCGCTGAACATTCCGCCGCTGAACATTCCCCCGCTGACCAACCCCCCGCCCATCTCCTACGCGCCGCCGCCGACGGTCTCGAGCGGGACCGGGCTGGACGTCGTGAGGCCCGCCCAGCTGTCCGTGGACAGCAACGGCGAGTACCTCACCCCGCCGGCCCCGATCTCGAACTTCAATACTTCGTCGACCGACCCGAGCACCGGCCAGAGCACGGGAAGCAGCTCTGGCGTCTCCTTGGGTGCGGCCGGGCCGGCCGCCGCGCAGCCGGTCGGCGGTGGCGTGCCCCTGTACCCGCCGACGGCCGGGATGGGCGGCATGGGCGGCCAGGGGGGCCAGGGGGGCCAGGACCGCCAGCGCACCACTTGGCTGTCGGAGGACGAGAAGGTCTGGGGCACCGACCGGCCCGTCGCGCCGGCCGTGCTGGGTCGCGGCAAGCGCAAGCGCCGGGCCGGGGAGGAAGAGGAGTTGGACTATGCAACCTTTGGCGGACAACGACCCCGATCGCATGCTGGCCAGTCTGAACGACCTGAGGACCAAGATCGCCGCAGCCAGGGAGGAACTGGCGGCACGGCGGGTGTCTGAGATGTCCAAGGACCACCTGGTCACGGCGACCATCGGGCCGGGTGGTGCGCTGGTCGACCTGAAGTTCAACACCACGGCATACCGGTCGATGGCACCGGCGGAACTGGCCAACGTGGTACGGGAGACCGTCGAGCGCGCCCGGAGCCGGATGCAGCGGGAGGTGATGGAGACCGTCCAGCCGTTGATGCCCGGCGGGGTGCAGATGCGCGACGTCGCCGAAGGGCGGTTGTCGGTGGAGGAGTTCCTAGAGGAGGCCCGCAGGGGCCGGGAAGGGGGCCTGTGATGGCCGTCTACGACGCCAATCCGGAGGAGATGGCCCGCCGCACACGGATCCTGGAGGCCGTGGCGACCGGCGTCGCAAAGGTGTTCGGGGACCACCAGAACCGGTGCGCGAGCATCGGCAACGTCTGGGGCACCGACGAGCTGGGCCTGCAGTTCGCGTCGCGGTACGTGCCGAGCCAGAAACAGTTCGACGAGTTCTCGGGCAACGTCGTGACGGGTGTGCGGACGTCGGTCGACGCGGTCGTGGACAGCGCCCACCAGATCCACGTCACCGAACAGAACAACACGCTGCACGGCGCGGCACGGCCGAAATGAGTCTGGGCCGGGTTCCACAGGAGGTCGTCAACCTGTTCGAGGGGTTGACGGGCATGAAGTGGCCGCAGATGGATCCCGACCAGATGTACGCGCTCGCCGCCGTCTACCACGACACCAGCAAGAGCATCACGGACACGTTGCCGGAACTGTTCAACAAGGGCGTCACCGAGCTCACCGAGACGTTCCACATGAGCGCCACGGATCCGTTCGTGAAGTCGATGGCGCAGTTCACCAGCGGCCAACCGAACTATCTCGCGGAACTGGCTCAGACGGCCAGCCAGATCGGCGAGTTCATCGAGAAGACGGCGGCCGACGCCGAGTACAGCAAATACATGATCATCGCTCAGCTCATCCAGCTGCTGATCGAGATCGCGTTCGCGATCTTCATGGCGTCGATGGGGTTCTTCGAGTTCCTGTTCGAGCTCACCCTCAAGTACATCATCACCCGCCAGTTCATCGTCACGGTGCTGCGGAGGCTGTTCCAGGGCATCGCCCAGCACGTGATCATCGGTGTCGTCACCGGCGTGGCGATGGACCGGATCATCCAGCGCATCCAGATCAGCAAGGGCCACCGCGACGGCTATGACAACAAGCTGCTGGTGCAGGCCGTCGAGTTCGGCGTCATCGGCGGCCTGCTCGCGGGGCCGCTGGCGAGGGCGGGCGCCGGCCTCGGCAAGGGCATCGGCAAGGGCCTCGGCCGGGACCTCACCGGCCTGCTCGGCACCGCCATCGGCAAGACACTGACCAACAGCTTCGGCGACGCCCTCTCCAACGTGGCCACGAACGCGCTGGCCCGGGATCTGTCGAAGGTGTTCGCCAAGGACATCCAAGGATTCCTCAGGGGTTTCGGCGACTCGGGCATCGTGCGGCTGGCCGGCGGTGTGGCCCAGGCGTTCGAAAAGCACCTCGGCGGTGTGCTCGGCGCCGACGTGGCCCGGCGACTCGGCCGGGCCTACGCCGAGGCGCTGGCCGCGAACTGGGGGAAGGAGAGCCTGGAGGCCGCGCTGCGGGGCGTGGTCCGCGAGGCCGCGGAGTCGGCGGGTGAACGGGCCGGCACGCTCCTGCGCGCGGAGGCCAACGTGCTCGCCAAGGACCTGCCGGACGCGATCAGGAAGGTGCTGAAGGAGAGCCCTGAGGGGACCATCCTCTACCGGGCCGGCTACCAGGTCGGCATGGCGACCTCCGAGTTCGGCCACGGCAGTTTCACCGAGGGCTTCTACAACCTCATCTTCGATCCCAGCCACAGCTTCACGATGACCTGGCAGTCCGGCGCCGCGTCGGCCGCGTTGAGCCGCGCCGCCCACATGGGTCAATGGGGAGCGCTGTCGATCGCCGACAGGTTCTGGCCGGACCGGCCGACGATCCCGGGTCTGTTCGAGAAGTACCTCGGTCTCGGTGTGACCGGGATGCCCCGGGGGGCGGACCCACCACTGTGGTCTCCGCCGCCTTCCAGCGCCGGCGGCTCCGATCTCCCCTTCTTCCTGGACGATGTCAGGATCCCCACCACGGCCGGTGCGGCTCCGCAGACCGCTGCCGAGACCCCGCCGCCCGAGGCCACGACCACTGTGGACAGCTCCGGCCGGTCCACCACCGTGGACAACGGGCAACCGGCCCCCGCGGGCGGTGTCAACCAGCGAGCCGCGGCGGAGGGCCACCCCGCGCCGCCCCCTGTGGGTGGTGCCAGCCAGCGAGCCGCAGCGGAAGGCCACCCCGCGCCGGCCGCCCCGGTGGCGCCGCCGCCCCGCCGGTTCGCTGAGGACGGTGCCCGTGCCGCCGGCTGGGAGCGCACGCAGCGGGACATCGCCGGCGAGTACGACGCAAAGCTCGCCGAGAGGGCGCGGGTCCAGCACACCATGGCCGCCGCGCGGCCCGGGATCGACGCCGGCTTCACCCAGTGGACCCAGCAGCGGGTCGAGGACGGCTCGATCCGGAGCCTCGCCGACGCCTTCGGCATCCCCGCCACGTACCTGACCCCGGAGCGCCTCGCCGAGGTGCGCGAGCACGCCATGGAGTCGATCACCGACCAGGTGACCCGGTTCGCCGACACCACGCCGGAGCGCGTGCTGGACGGGCTGGCGGGGGAGTTCGACCGGCAGGCCCTGCGCGTGGCCGGCCAGGTGGCCGCCGACCGGCTCGTCGAGCGGTACTTCGACATGAACCAGAGGACGATCGGCGGTCCCGAAGCCGCTGCCCGCAACACCCTGGCGGCCATGCCACCGGAGGTCGCCGCCGCGGTGAAGGAGTCGGTCGGCAAGTCCGTCCGGTCCTTCCTGGACGAGAAGCTGGCACCGGTGCTCGCACCGGGGAGCCGGGGCATCACCGTCCGTGCCGCGGACGCGCTGCGCATCGTCGGGGAGGTGCCCGCCGGGCTGCCGGCCAAGGTGGACCTGGAGACCGGGCGGCTCGCAGCCCAGGACGAGGCGGCCGAGGCCTTCGCCGCGGCCGCCGCCGAACACCTCGGCCAGCCACCCGAGCCGCCGACGCAGAACACCGACCCGGTCACCCAGTTGCTCAGCGAGTTCCGTCAGCACGCCGTCGAGCACCTCAAACTCGGCTACGTCGCCGGGGTGGCCGCCGCCTTCCACAACACCTACGGGCATCTGGACCCGTACGCTCCCGCGCCGAAGGACGGCACCCCCGAGGCCGACTGGAACGAGCAGGTCGCCGCACTCACCGGCAAGCTGCCCGGCCAGTTGCGCGAAGTGGCGGCGTGGGACAAGCCGCTGCTCGACCGGTGGGACCGGCTCAGCACCGTCAGCCAGCAGTGGAAGCAGCGCGCCAGGCCCGACTCCGCCGACCTGTTCGACCGCTTCGGCCTGGACGGCAAGGAGCCGGGCGCGGCCGCGCTCGACGCGGTGCGCAACAGCCTCTTCCGCGACCTGGGGGAGGGCTTCCGCAGCGTCTACCCGGACGGCCCGGGCGCCGAGCCGGACCCCGCGAAGGCCGCCGAGTGGGATGCCAAGGTGGCGCAGGTCGTCGGGACGCTGCCGCGCACGATCGCGGTCGCGACGGCCCGTGAGGTCGCGAAGCAGGAGGCCGAGGCCCGCTTCGCCGAGCACCTGTCCGGCCGCGGCCTGGTACCCCTCGGGCAGGAGGCGATCGACCGGGTGAGGTCCGGCTACCTGGAGCGCGTGGACGCGGCCTTCACCGCGCACTTCAAGGCCGGTGAGCCGGGCGACTCCGCCGCGTACGGTGAGCACGTCGACCGGCTCACCGGCGAACTGGACGAGCACCTCGCCTTCGAGTCCGACGCCGCCGAGGGACTGACGCGGGCCGGAGCCATGTTCGACGGTCTCGCCGGCCGGCACACGACCGACGAGGCCGTCCGGGACGAGCTGGCGCCCGAGTTCCGCGACGACTGGTTCCACGCGTTCCACGAGACGTGGGCACCGAAGGACGGCGACGCCTACGACTGGCTGCGCCACGAGGGAGAGCACGAGAACGCGTTCCAGTCCGCCCGGCCACGCACGGAGTCCCGGGATCCGGTCGACGCCGGCGAGCTGGTCGAGTACCGGGATCCCACACGGACGAGCCCCGCACGTTCGAGCTCGGTCGCCGTCGCCGGCTTCCCGGAGCCGGAGGCCAGCCGGCCGTCGACCGTCTCGGAGCCGAAAGCCGGGCCGGACCTCACCACGAGCGACGTGCGGGATCAGCCGCCGGCCCCCCAGCTGTCCCGGTCGCCGGAGCGGGCTCGCCCGGATGGGCAGTCGCGGGTGCTGGACGTGGACGGGGTGTGGGTGCATCCGTTGACGGGTGTGCGCACGCGGGCGGCTTTCGACGTGCGGCTGACCGGTGAGGGCGGTCGTCCGGCCGCGGAGCTGACCCTCAGATTGAGGATCGTGCCGGATGCGGCGCTCGCGGCGCGGGACCTGGTGACGACCTGGGATACGGTTCGCGCGGCGGTGGAGGAGTACTACAACGCCCCGCGGTATGAGTTCCGCAAGTACGGCACCGCGAAGTTCAGCGTGGTGCCGGTCACGGACGGGCCGGCGCATCAGGAGATCGCGCTCGGCCGGCATGCGCGGGTGACGCAGCGCAGCTGGCGCCCGGACATGACGGCTCAGGAGATCGCTCACGAGCTGGGCCATAGTTTCGGTTTCCTGGAGGAGCACCGGCAGCCCGGCGATCCGGAGACGGTGCTGGACGTGCCCGGCTCGTTGATGGGGAGATTCCGCGCGCCGGTACCGGAGGATCTTCCGGCCGAGCCGGCGGACGGGGAGCTGCCGCCGGGTGGCATGCGGCAGCGGTACCTGGATCTGACGGAGCGTCTGATCGACGCGCGCATCGACGGTGGCCCACTGCCTCGGCCGTTCCCGCAGACCGTGGACGGGTTCGCCGAGCCGCACCTGCCGAGTCTGGAAGCTCCCGCCGGTGCTGCCGTGCCGGTACCGCATCCCGGCGCAGGCCTGACCGAGGTGCAACGGCACGCGCTGTCGGTCGCCGCGCAACGCGGCGCGGCGGCACACGATGCGAACCGCGCGGCGCTGATGGACCGCGTCCGCGCGATCAACGAGCGGGCACAGACCGGCTATCCCGTGGACGACCCGGTGCTGATGGAGCAGATCCTCGAAGCCGCCCACCTGCACCTGCAGACGATGCCGATCGCGCGCAACATCGATCTCGGCCGCGCGCCGAGCGGTGCGCCGAGCCATGCGGGGCGGCGGGCGGAGACGTGGGCCGAACACCTGACGCGGCGGGAGCGCTTCCCGACCTACTGGGAGAACGGCTACACCACCGGCACGCCTTTCCGGGGCGGTCGCGGCTGGGTGGAGGAGCAGCAGGGATACGCGTCGGTGCTCAACCGCGTCTCCGGTGATCCCGCCGACATCCGGGACAGGGCCGCGGAATTCGACCCGACCGATCCGACGGCGCTGCCGGTCTACGGCGCGCTGCTGTCCGGGCTGCAGCACGGCGGGACATACGGTTACGGCTCCACCGTGCTGTACCTGAAAGAAGAGGTTCGTCAGCGGGCGACCTACACCCCGCAGGACAGCGCCGCGCCCGGTCTCTCGGGCATCGCGGGGTACACCGACCACAAGCACCTCTACGGCCTGCTCGCGCACGGGCCGCAGGACAACGTCCGGCTGGTCCTGGGTGGCGTCACCGGGTTCCGCTACGACGAGGAGATGCGCGGCGACATCAAGCGTTTGGGGTACGCGGCCCTCGGGCGGTACTTCGAGGCCCAGATCCACGGCGGCATGTCGTGGCACGACGTCGCGAGGGTGACGGTGAACTGGGGCGACCTGCATGGGTCACTCACCAGGAACACCACGCGCGAGGAGGCGCAGGGGCAGGTGGACTTCCTGCGCGCCTTCGCCGCCGAACACGGCTACACATTCAAGATCGAGCTCGGCGTGGAGATCGGATCTCCCGACGGCCTGCTCCGTGCCGAGACCTCGCGCGCGCTGGAACTGTTCGAGGCCGACGCCGACGACCACGCCGACCGATCCACCATCGCGGTGCTGGACCGCCTGGCCAAGGACACGCCGTTCCCGAGCCGGGCCAACCGGGACGAGATGTTGCTGCTGGCCGACCGCGTGCGCATCGGCGGCTCCGATCCGGGCACCCGGCTGAGGGAACTGTTCGACCGGACCCGCGGGATCGTCGCGAACGGTGGTGGCATCGACGAGGCTAGCCGTGAGCTCGGACTGCCCGGGCCGCACCAGGGACCGTCCGCTGAGCAGATCCTGGCCGACCTGCGCTCGTCGGCACGAGTCACGGCCCCGGCGGACGGGCTGCTCGGGCCGGATCTCTTCGGGCTGCGCGAGGCCCCGCCGCCGCCGTCATTCCTGTCCGGCCTCGACCAGAGCCAGATCCCCACCAGCATGTTGTGGGGCTTCTTCCACAAGTTGAACATGGCCGCGGTACCCGAGGACCGCCTGTCCGACACTCCGCTGCGACTGTCCGACTTCTTCGACGCTCCGGCGTCCGTCGTGACAGTGGAACGTCAGGGCGACCCTCGTGAGTGGTCGACCGGTGCGAGGCTGCCGGACGACATGGAAGACATTCCGCAGTCCATGGAGATGCCCGTCCTGCTCCACTCGCCTTGGCTGGGCAGCCCGCTGGCCGCGGATACAGCTACCAAGCAGGAGTTCCAGGAAAACCTGGCCGAGATGGCCGCAGCCGGTGTCCCGGTAGTGCTCTGGACCGACATCCCCCGGGCCACGTTCCACCTCGCCGAGGAGGCTCCGGAGAACGTCGAGGGTCCGTTGGCCGGCGTGCGGCAGATGCTGGACTGGGCCCGGCGACACGACATCTGGCTGATCAATGTGGACGAGATCTTCCATGCTGATGCACCGATGCGGCTCGCCGCCCAGTACCGGATGGAAATGGCCAAGCGGATGGGCCTGGGGTATGCCGCGGCGAGCGACATCGTCCGGCTGGAGATCGAGCGGCGCTTCGGCGGCGGGCACACCGACCCCGACAATCGCATCGAGGTGCCCGAATCGGTGGCCGTTGATGAACTCCTGCGGTCGCAACTGGGGCCGGACGGCTTCGCAGTCCACGCCCTGGAACTGTCCGGCGGTGTGGAGGTGGCCAACTCGGCCATGCTCGCGGCCCGCAACCACCCGTTTGTCAACGCATACCTTGATCGGATCGCGCACAACTACACGCTCCCCCAGTCCCAGCTCGGCCCCGGCCACAACGTCACCGACCGAGCGTCGGCCGAGGCGTGGACCTGGCCGGATCTGCGCCATCGCCGCAGCTCGGTGCTCGCGCGTACCGGCCCGGAGAACCTGACGACGCCGACCTGGGCGGGTTACCCCGATTACCGGGCGTTGCCGCGGCTCACCGCGTTCACGATGGGGTCGGCGCAGAGCTGGCTGCCGTCCCGGCCCTTCGAGCCGGTCGGACAGTTCACCGCGAGTGAGGTGCCCGATGTGGTCAAGGGCGTGGTGGCCACGCTGGTCCGGGAACTCTACAACCGGGACGGCGACCTGCACCTGACCTACGTCGCCCCCGTCGTCGAGGCGCTTCCTGTTCCAGCCGCGGCCTGGCGTGCCGTGACCGACTTCATCCTCGACGAACCGAGCCTGGCGTCACGTGTCACGACGGTCACCGACCGGATACTGGTGGACGACCACGGCCGGCCCGCCGTTGTGCCACTTGACGTGCCCGCGGACGTCCTGCGCAGGTTCGGCCTCGACCCCGCGCCGGCGGATGCGGACCTGCCCGGACAGTGGCGCCTCGGTGAGCTGGCACGGCCGGTCGATCTGACGCTCGCCGAGCCCCGCTCCGGACCGCACACCACGGCTCCGTCGCCCACCCCGCAGCAGGTTCGCCGGGACGGGCAGCCGGAGGTGCTGGATGTGGACCTGGCGTGGGTGAACCCGCGGACCAATGTGCGGTATCGGGCGGCTTTCGACGTGGTGCTGAGGCCCGGGGCCGCGGAGTTGACGCAGCGGTTGACGATCGTGCCGGACGCGACGGTCACGCCGGAGCAGTTGGCGCGGATTTGGGACCAGGTGAGCGCGGCCGAAACCCTGTTCAACGACTCGCCGTACCAGTTCCGTCAGCACGGCCGCCCGACCTTCAGGTTGCCGCAGGCCACGGATTCGCCGGCGCATGCCGTCATCAGCCTGTCGAACCTGAACACTGAGGTGACGCAGTTCCAGTGGCATCCGGACATGGACGTCCGCGCGGTAGCCCACGAACTCGGTCATGGATTCTTCTTCCTGGACGAGTACCGGGGACCCGGCGCCGCGCAGGGGTCGCTGGACGTTCCTGGCTCGTTGATGGGCAGGTTCGACGACCCGGTTCCGGCGGATGTCTTTCCCGAGGCGCCGGAGGGAAGCCTGCGGCAGGGCGGGTTGCGCCAGCGGTACCTGGATCTGACCGAGCGGGTGATCGATGCGCGGATGCTCGCCGGTCCGGCACCGGCGCGCTCCCTGCAGACCGTTGCGGGGACGGACGAACCACACATGCCGAGCACGCGCTCGGTCAATGCTCGAGTGGCCAAGCTGGAGGAGCTCGCCTTCGCCGGGGCGTTCCGCCAGCACACCGGTGTGCAGCCCCGTCCGCTGACGCCGGCGGAGGCCCTGGTGTGGGTGACGAACACGACCGGGTTGGAAGGCAATCCGAATCCGACCACCGAGCAGAAGTGGGAACACCTGCGGAGGCTGGAGCAGCGCAGCGGGGCGATCCCGACGCCGGCGGAGCCGAGCGAAGGTTCGGGGACGCCGATCCGTCAGGAGGTGTTCGCCAGTCGTGACCGGCGTCCGTGGCTCCAGGAGGGAGCGACGCCACCGCCCGGCAAGCCCAACGGTGTTGTCAGGTTCGCGGACGACCACACCGTGCCGAAGGCGGTGCCCTCGGCGTTCGGGCGTGACCGGCCTTCGTTCAAGCTGACCGACGAGATCGCCCGCAGGATCGCTGACGAGCACAATTTGCGCCGGTCGGCGCGCGAAACGATCGCCCGGGACCTGCGGGAGCGTCCGGAGCGGTTCTTCGGCGAGGGGTATCGGCTGCGGATCACCCGAGGGGACGGGACACGGTCCGAGATCATCATCAGAGCCAGCAACTACGGAGAATGGAGCCGGTACTCGGCCGCGGCGACGTTCCGTGCGGAAGTCAAGACGGTCCTCACCAAGTACGGCAAGCGCGCGCTCACCACCAAGCGGCACGTGAGCGACACGGTGGTGCACATCGATGACGTGCACTTTCTGGTGACCGATGGCACGAACCCGCGCGACGGCGCTCCACCGGCCGGTTTCACGGTCCGGAACGGATTGCACTGGCAGCTGTCGAGGGAGGCCACGAAGCCGCGGTCCTTCAGCGACCTGCCGAGCAGGATCACTTACAACGAGGAGACGCGGGTCGGTGAGGTCGAGGTAGAGGGGGTGAGCGCTTCGCTTCAGGGGGCCGCCGACTTCCTCAAGTCGGTCTTCCCGGACCTTACCCCGCAGAGCCCGATCTACCGGGCGGTGCAGGACTTCCTGGCACGCGACCTGACTGAGTACATGCCGCAGATGTTGCAGGGTTGGCTGGATGTGCCGGGCACGAACCCGCCCGGGGTGCGGATCCGTGCGGAAGCGGAGAACGGTCATCTGGCGTACGTCAGCAGGCAACCGCCGGTGCGGCCCGCGGCCCCCAGGCACGGTTCGGGTGGCTTGAAATCGATGTTCACGAGCGGGCCGAAGTCCGATGGGACGCCGATCGTCGACCACTCGGGCCAGTACGGGGTCTACGACACCCGGGTGCGTCTGGAGCTTCAGCGGCTGGACGGCAAGCACCAGCCGATGGGAGATGGTGGCCGCAGTACGTTTCAGCTCGCGCCGGTGACGGCCCGGCTGCGCATGGGCAAGGCCGAGGCGGACCGGGTCGCCGCGCCGACCCTGGCGGAGGCGCGGGTGCAGCCGGTGAGCGTCACCGACCCGAGGCCGCGGTTCGAGGACGTGCAGGAGCCGGTCGAGCGGAAGGCGGTTACCGCCGTCGAACGCACCTGGTGGGATGCCGTGTACCGGCATTACCAGGACCTGCGTGATTTCGTCGGCGACGCCCGGAAGCATGAGCGGCAACTGGAGCTGCGCGGTCAGGACCCGGAGCAGGTGCTGCTACCGGAGATCGTGTACGGCGACAGCTGGCGGTCGGCGTTCGTGGCACGGCACGGGACCGACACGGGTCTGCTGACCGATCCGCCGCCGGTGCCGCCGGACAGGTTCACCGAGCCGCCACCGCAGCGTCCGCCGGCCGGGGGCACGAAAGCCGTGAGTGAGCACCTGGAGGTCGTCCGGGAGTGGCGGCACCGGTTGGATCGGCATCGCCAGGACGTGGAAGCGTTTATCGACCAGGCAGAGCTGTACGAGCGGCGACTCCAGCAGGCCGTCGAGACCGCGCGTGCGGGCGAGGGGGTGGTGGCGCCGTCGGAGGCCGCGCACACCGGCGGGACGACCGCGGCGTCGACGCCGGATCCGGTCCGTCTCGTCTCGATCATGGTCCACGGTGGCAATCATCGGATGGTGGGCCTGTCGGAGCCCATCAACGTGTCCCGCTATGCCCTCGGGAAAGCCTCGCTGAAGGCCGGCCTGCCGTACGCCACGCAGATCGTCGACAAGCTGATGGACCTGGCGCAGGCGAATGGCGTCACGATTCCGCCGGAGCGGCTTCGTGCCTTGCCGATGGAGCTGGCCAACAGCTACATGGAACTGCTGTCGGGCTATCTGCTCAATCTGGGTGGCGCCGAAGTACTGATCGGCATCGATCCTACGCATTTCTGGAAGGTCGCTCACCCGGGCGGCTCCTTCGGTGGCGTTCCAGGGCGCTACGGCGATGACTTTCGCGGCACGCAGGACGAGGCGGCTCCCCCCGCCGAAAGCGCCGGGACGGAGGAGACGACGTCAGCCGCTCCCGCCAGCAGTCCCGCTGCGGGTATCAAAGCCACCGAGGTGACCCACGGCAGGTTCCAGACCGGCACCCATGGCTACGCCCACACCGGCCAGATGGGCGTCACCAACCTCAACGCGACGGCCAGTGCCGGCGTCGGTATCGGTCCGGACATCGCGCACGTCGCCAAGGTCAGCGTCTCGCTGAACGTGACGAAGAACAAGGTGACGAACACCATCAAGGCTGAGCACGACGCCGAGCAGGGCATGGTGGACACCAACCGCGGGCCGCAGGTGGCGGTCGCGGGTGAACCGAACTTCTGGCTGCAGTTCCGCGTCGACGGTGCCATCCCCTTCGCCGATGTGGAGCGGCATGCCATCGACGGGCCGAAGAACGAGAAACTCATCGTCTGGGTGAGCGAGTCCGATCTCGGGCCCCGGCCGGCCGAGACGGTGACCGTGCGGAAACCCCCGGCGCGGGATGCGCAGATGCCGCAGAAGCCAGCGGTCGAGATGCCGCAGCGGCCCGCGAACGACTCTCCGGAAGAGACGCAGCGGTACGAGGCCGAACTGCAGGCATGGAAGGACGCGCAGCGGGATTACTACCTGCGGCTCGGGGAGTATTTCGAGCTGCAAGCACCGCCGATGCCGGCGCGACCGAGGGACGAGAAGCCGCAACGATCCACCGACGAGAGCGAGGCGGCCAGGGAAGAGTACGGCGCGGCGCTGCGCGCCTGGGAGGGCCGGCAGAAGGAATACTTCGACCAGCTCCACGAGTACCATTCCCATTGGCAGCAGTATCTGGCGCACATTCATAACCTGGCCGATCAGCGTGCACGTCAGACGGGTTTGCCGGACATCCTGCACGCCTCCGAGGTGACCGGAAAGGTCGAGCTCTTCGACAACATCGTCAGGGCGCTGCGGGAGCGTGGGCTGGATCTGCCGATCGGCCACCCGACCCGGGAAGACCTCCGGCAGCGAGTGGTGCTGAATCTCAACACCAACCTGAAGGACGCGGCCAACGACGAGAACGGCTACCACTTCACCGTCGGGGGCAGAGGTGGCGACCGGGCCACGGTCTGGATCTTCGCCGAGCGGAACGACGGCGAACTGGTCAGTCCGCCCGGCAAGGGGTCGCAGATCGAGGATGTGCGCACCGCGATCCAGGTCATGAGCGGTAGCCAGGGGGTGGGTCAGGAGACCAAGCTCACGCTGAGCGGCGGTGTCGACCTGATACCGATGCCGGCCGAAATCGTGAAGGTGAGCGCCACGGCCTCCCTGGCGAGGAGTTGGAGCGATTCGGCTGGCCTCGGCGCCGGGCGGGCCGGCCTCTGGGTGCTGGTGAGCCGGTACCGGGGCTACACCAGCGGATATGACGCGTCGGTGACGCTCCGCGCATTCGTCAGCACCTCCAAGAGTTCGGATCTCGGCCGGTACCAGCTCGCACCGCTGCCGGTCAGGGCACGGCTGCAGATTCCCGAGGTCGACGCCTATCTGCATGGCTTCCAGGTGGCCAAGGAAGCGGTGACCGACCCGTCCGACCTGAGCCCGCGGCCGGGAGCCATTCGCGATACCGCGCCGAAGCCCGACGATCCGAAGGCCGTGCCGCTGCCGCAGCATGTGCAGCGGGGGAAGGGCCCCGGTTTCGGTTTGGTGAAGACCGACCAGGGCCCGATCAAGACGATCCACAACGGCCTGCTGGAGGAACTGCGCAGGACCGGTTTCGTGCCGGACCAGCACCATCCGTTCAGCGAGAGCGCGAGCACGCGCGACAGCATGATCGACAACCTGCACTTCCTGAGGAAGATGGTGTCGAGGCAGGGCTTCGACTCGTTCGCCACACAGATGCGTAACGACGGCATGATCTTCACGCTCGTCCGGCGCAGCCCGACCGGCCCCACCAGATACGCCCGGATCACGATCAAGGTCGAGGAAAGCCTTCAGGAGTACACAGATCACGAGGGAAACCGGCACTCCGAGTATTTCGTCCGGTATACCGATGAGCTCACCAACACGAACCTCACCATGGGCATGGACTCGATGGCGCCCAGCATCTCGGGTGGGACGAGGGACTCCGCCGGAATCAGGGCCACCGTCGGATACACCGGCGACAACCCGAAACTGAAGTTCCTGCGGGCGGGCACGGTCGGGTACGAGTTCGCCAAGGGGTACGGCGCGAGTGAGGCGCAGTTCCTCATGACGAACATGCCCTACCTGGCGGAATTTCCGGGCAGACTGGCCGAGTTCCGGATTCCGGGAAAGTTCATCGCGATCATCGAGTACAGCAGTTTGAAACTCGGAGTTCCGCGGCCCATCTCGGTGGACGGTTTCAGCACCCTGCACATCGCGGACTTCATCAACAACCCGCCGAAGGCGGGGGAGCCGGTCATCTCCCAGCCGATGTCGATGAAGATCCTGCAGGACGCCGTTCCACTGTGGGCGGACACCCAGGGCGTGATCGACGCGATCCGCCGGTTGCTGCCGGACATGACCGGCCCCGGAGAGATCAACGACGAGGCGGCGAGCATCTTCGGCAGCAACGTCATCATGCTCGCGCACCTGCCGGAGATCTTCCAGAACACGTTCGTCAGCGACCAGTTCTTCGACCCCGGATTCCTGCGCGACAGCATGGCCGCGATGGCGATAAGGGCCACCCCGGGTGCGATCAGGTACGCCGGCAGCGCCACGTCGAAGTTCGTGCTCGGCTTGATCAAGCTGTGGCTGGCGCAGGCGTCACAGACGGCGACCCGGTCCACCGGGCACTCCCTCACGCTGCAACTGGGCGCAGGCGGGCCCGTCGACGACACCGACATGACCGGCTCATTGGGTGGGAGCATCTCGTGGGGGAAGAGCGAGTCGTATTCCTCGCTCCGTGCCGGTGCGAGAGAGCTTCTCGAGCTGATCTACCAGGACGACGCGGACTCGGTCCTCATCTTCGACGTCGATCTCTCGTACCACGTGCGCGCCGTGAAGGAGCGGCACAGCAAGCTCTGGTCGACTTCGGTCGATCCCCGCACTGAGGTGCCCGTCGCCGGCCGGTCCGCTCTCATTGCGTTGAGCAGGTTCGATGCCCTGGAGCATTACCGCAACGGCGACCTGCCCATCCCCGACGCCGTGCTCCACCGGATACTGACGAACTGGAACGACGGCAAGTTCAAGCTCAGTGGCAACGTCGTCGCCGGTGTGCTGGCCCGGCGGATGTCCTCCCAGGCCCAGTTCGGCGAGTGGGACGGCGCCGTCCCACTCGCCGAATGGGCACGCATCCTGCGGGAGAAGCACAACAGCGGCGAGCTGCATGTCACCGGCGAAACCCTGCAGCAGTTCAACGCCGAGTTCCCCGAGCGCCGCCTCGACGGCGGCGGCAACCCGTTCGCCGACAAGTGGATCCCCCCGTACCTCAAGCGACCGGGTGTCAAGGGGCTCGGTTTCGTCGGCGTCCACAGGCTGACCTTTGACGCCGAGCTGAAGCTCGGTGGTCCGGACGGTGCGCAGCTGATCGCCCTGGCCGCCGATCCGAAGCTCGGTGGTCCGGACGGCGCGCAGCTGATCGACCTGGTGCTCAACCTCGTGCAGGAGTCGCGTCCCGGATTGATCACCAGCGATCCCGAGGTGTGGTACAAGGGCGGGGACGGCGTCATCGGCAAGATGCAGGGTGGCCTTGTCGGTCTGCAGGCGATGGTGGGCGGCAAGCGGGTGGAGCCGATGCTCGAGGACATGATGCACGAGGAGGGCGTCCAGTTCGTCCTCGGCGACCGGAAGGGTGCGATCGGGTTCGGCTTCATCAAGATCACAATGAAGTACCGGCTGACAGAAGAGCCGGCGGTGGTCGAGATGGTCGAACAGAGCGGTATTGAGAGCTATGTTCACGGATACGACGGCCGGAGCGAGACCCGGGCGCAGAACTTCGGCTACTCGGCGAACACGTCGCTCAGAACGGGAGACTCGTTCGGCCACCACAACCCGGACGAGCCCACGAACGACCTCGCGAAGGGCAGCCTCGCGGGCACGCCGGGGGTGAACGCGGCGACGGGTAGCAAGACGGCCATGACCTACTCCGAGACCGAGGTCAAGGAGCAGACCTTCTACGGCTGGAACGATGTGGCCCGAGCCAAGGTGGGGCACCGCCTGAAGATCACGGTGGAGCAGGTAGACCTGGCGGGGGCGCCGGTGACGAATCTGTTCAACAAGATCCACCGCAACGTGACCGGTCAGGGCGCGCGGGTGGAGCGCGAGTACGCCGGCACCACGGTGCTCAAGCTCCCGAGGAGTCTGGTCGACGCGGTGCCGATGATCGGTCCGCACAAGCCGGATTACCGGCCGGTGACGAGATGGCCGGCAGACGCCAACTTCAGCCTCGTCCTGCTCGATTCCGCCATGCCGGTGCTCCGTGGGCTCATGGTCGAACTGGTCGGGAAGGAGGCCGACGATCCGGCCTACCTGTCCAGCCTCTCGGTGCCGGTCGACCTGAGCCGCACCGGCCTGCAGGGCCACCTGCACCAAGCCGTGGCAGGCAACGTGTACGTGCTCGGCACCGACATCGTCCTGCCCGGTCGCACCAGCAAACGCATGACGATATTCATGACCGGCGACGTCTATGACATCCGGGAGGTCGCTTTCTCCGATCTGGGTACCGGCGTCTACGTCAAGAACCAGAAGGGTGGAGCGTTCAGCCATACGTCCGACAGTCTCAGGGCGGGCTGGGGCGCCGGGATGGACAGTGGTGGCGCGGTACACATCAAGGACCAGGCACACCAGACGGCCGACTACGGCGCCGATCAGATGGCCGGGGCGCCGGGCACCGGCTTCAACCAGGCCCACGGCCAGACCAGCACGTATGCCGCGAACACCCGCCTTGAAGACCACAACAAGAGGGTGGACGGACACGTCCTCGTGGAGGTGCGCGGAACGTTCGTCTTCGGGGCGCGGCTGGTGGAGAAGAGCAACTGGCTGCCCGATGACGTGGAGCCGATCGCGTACAGCGAGCCGGTCAGCGGGCCCGTCTACGCCTGGATGCCCGTCGGCGAGATGTACATGCTCCGGCAGGGGCTGCAGCCGTTGGACCCGATCGGACCGGACCCGGCCACCTGGCCGCAGGTGCGCGACGACGCGCCACGGCGCGACCTGATCGAACTGCTGGCCGAGGTCGACCGGCAGGGATACGACCAGTTCCAGGCGGCCGGCGAGGTGGCCCAGGCGCTCCGAGCCGACGTGGGGGGTGTCCCGGCGCGGGGCGGCCACGACGCCTCCACCCATCCCGGCCTCGTGCTCATCAGCAGGGATGCGGAGGCGGCCGTCCGCGCCTACGAAGCCGCCCTCGGCAGGGCGCAGCGGGAACTGCGGGGCATCGGCCGGGAAGGGGTCGATGCCCCGCAGGAGATGGGGTCCTGGCAGGAGTCCCTGGAGCGGCGGAAGCCTCCCATCTTCGACCTGCACCCGGTGCCCATCGGTCGGCAGGTGGCCCGCGAGCTCCAGATCAACGTCGAGGTGCGGCATACCGGCCTTGACGGCGTGACAAGGACCTACCGCATCGACCCCCTGGGGCGCCAGGCCGAGTTCGACCCCAACGGGCGGCTGATCGAGCCCGACCCCAACCAGGGCTGGGAGCGGCTCCTGCTCGAAGAGGCAGCCGGGCCCACGTCCGATGACGACGTGCCCAGGAAGAAGTTCTCCGACGTGGAGGAGCCGCGCGACGAGGACGAGGAGTCCTCCGACGAGGATGAGGAGTCCTCCGACGAGGATGAGGAGTCCTCCGACGAGGATGAGGAGTCCTCCGACGAGGATGAGGAGTACTTCGACGCGGAGGAGTTCTTCGACGCGGAGGAGTCCTTCGACGGGCAGGAGCCGCCGGCTGACTCGGTGAAAACACGGGACGCCTCATCGGCGGCAGTGCACGAGCCGGAGCAGCCCAGGGCGGTCATCCACTATGACGAAGACCTGCACCCGAACCCGAATCTGTACTGGAATACCGACCGCAACACGTATCGGGTCGGCAACCACAGCCCGGGCACGGGGTGGGAGGTGGCCGGCCAGTTCTGCGCCTACCTGGCGATACACTGGCTGACCAGCGGCACCCCGCCCACCGGCCTGCGGTTCGACGACCTGAACGAGACTGACCGGCGGGCAGCCGTGTTCAGCCACTTCCTCTGGACTGACCACGGCGGACTCGCCGCCCAGGTCGAGCAGGCCAGGGCGATGTTGTCCGCCCAGAGCCCCGCAGAAAACCAGTCGACGCCAACGATCCGCAGCCAGACCTGGCCGGCCGGCACCCGGATCTGGTTCGGGAATGACCGCCACGCGCTGGCGGCAATCGTGGGATCCAACGGCCAGATCCTGGTCTACGATCCGAACACCGGCATGGTGGAGTCCCGGTCACCATTGGCGTTCGACGCCTACGTCAGAGTTTTGGGCGCGAACGAGTTCGTCGTCGCCGAGCCGCAGCACGAAACAGCCGACGTCGGGTAGGGACGCGAGCCCGGCGGACCCGACCCGGTGGCCTGTTGGCGTGCCGTTGGGGTCGTGTTGGCCCGTTCCGGTCAAATCGGAGGACGACCGGAACGGGAGCCGACATGGAAAGCGCACAATCCGTCGCCGCGGAGGTACGCCGGAAGGCGGCCGAGGAGCCCGGCGAGCCGATCGCGCTCATCGACCCGCACTGGGAGGGCGACGGTCCGGTGCCCGCGTGGGCGGTGATCGGCGCCTGGCAGGTCGACGAGGCCGGGGACGTCGTCGGCTTCGAGTACAACGACGAGTACCGGCCGACCCCCGAGCGGCTCGGCTGGCCCGAGCCGACCGATCCGGTGGACGCGGCGATCCAGTTCCTGACCGTCGGCTACCGGACCTTCGACGACGTGGCCAGGGCTCTGGTGACGGCCGAGGTCGCGGTGCTCCTCGGTGCCGACGGCACGCCGGCGTCGCTGGCCACGCCGGCCGGTGAGCCGGCGGTCGCGATCTTCACCGCCACGGAGCACTTCGGCCCCCTGGTCAACTTCGGCTTCACGGCGATGCCGGTGACCGACCTGCTGCCGCTCGTGCCGCCGGGCCATCTGCTGTACGTCAATGCAACCGCCGTAGCCTCCACTGTCGTGCCCGTCGAGGCGCTGCGCGCCGTGCTCGCGCCCACTGAGTGACCCAGGAGTTCTTCCGTGCCCGACCGCAGGCGAACCACCAGCGAGCCGCAGGACCCGCAGGACGCTCCGGCCCCCGCCCAGAGCGTCACCGTGGACGGGGTGAACGTCCAGGTCCAGGCCGCCGCCCCCGAGCCCTCGGCGGAGACCCAGGCGGCCCCCGACGCGGCACCGCCGCCGCGCTCGCCCCTGCGGGCCGCGCTGGGGGCGGCACGGCGGCGCGGAAGCCTCTTCGTTTCCAGCCCGAACCGGCCGGGCGACGGCGACACCAGGGCCGAGCCGCCCGGCCGGGTGCCGCGCCCGGTGCGGGCGGGTGCGCTGATCGCCGGTCTCGTGCTCGTCGCCGGAGCCTTCACCGTCAGCGGCCTGCACGACTCCGGCCAGAAGCGGCAGCGCGCGGCGGATCCGGCGAACCAGCTCGTCGGCGACCCGAACAACGGCGATCCCGGTGCGGCACCGGGCGCGGTGCCCGCCCCGCTGGTCCCATCCGCCTCGGCGCTGCCGTCGATCGTGCCCAGCGGCGCCCAGGGCAACGGCGCCAACCAAGGAGGCAGCGGCGGTTCGACCGCCGGCACGGCCGCGGGTGGCGCTGCCGGCAGCACCGCCGGGGCCAACGGGAGCAACGGGGGCACCGGCACCAACGTGAACACTGGCAGCACGCCGAAGCAGAGTGCCGCCCCGGCAGCCCCGCCTCCGGCCGCGGCGGCGAACACCAAGAGGATCATCGGCTGGCAGGGGTTGTGCATCGACGTGCCAGGCTTCAACGGTGTCGACGGGCAGCGCCTGCAGGCGGCGACCTGCAACGGCCAGAAGGCGCAGAGCTGGACCCTCCCCGGCGACGGCACGATCCGCATCTACGGGCTGTGCATGGACATCGCGTGGGCATCGACGGACAACGGCGCGGCGATCCAGTTGGCCCGCTGCAACGGCGGCTGGGCGCAGAAGTTCAACCTGACCGGCGCCAGCGACCTGGTCAACCCCCATGCCGACAAGTGCGTCGACGTCAAGAACTGGGGCGGCAGCGGTAGCCCGCTGCAGCTGTGGGAGTGCTCCGGCGGAGGCAACCAGAAGTGGCGTCTCGGCTGACCAGTCTCCAGCTGATCAGGCCGCTACGTCCACGGGCAGCAGGGTGCGCAGGTCGGAGAGTTCGGGGGTGCCCATCGCGCTGAGCCGCCCGGCCTGCTGGGTGACCATCGCCATGAGCACCTGCCGGGCGTACCGGCCGTTGCCGAAGGTCGCGTCGCGCACCACCGCGTCGAAGACACCGCGTAGCCGGTCCGCGGTCTCCGGCGGGATCTCGTATCCCGAGGTGGCGGCGTGCATCGTGACGATGGTGACCAGTTCCTCGGTGCTGTAGTTGGGGAACTCGATGGTCCGCGCGAACCGGGACGCCAGCCCCGGGTTGGACGACAGGAACCCGTCCATCTCGGCGGAGTACCCGGCCGCGATCACCACGACGTCGTCCCGGTGGTCCTCCATGAGTTTGACGAGCGTGTCGATCGCCTCGTTGCCGAAGTCGTTGCCGGAGTTGCCGGCCCGCGACAGCGTGTACGCCTCGTCGATGAAGAGCACGCCGCCGAGCGCCCGCTCGAAGACGTCCTTCGTGAGCGCGGCCGTGTGCCCGACGTACCGGCCCACCAGGTCGGCACGGGACACCTCCACGAGCTGGCCGCCGCGCAGCACTCCCAGATCGGCCAGGATGCTGCCGTAGAGGCGGGCCACGGTCGTCTTGCCGGTGCCGGGTGCGCCCGAGAAGACCAGGTGGGCGCTGACCGGGGGCACCGGCAGGCCGGCCGCCTCGCGCTGCCGGGCCGTGGCGAGCAGGTTGATCAGGTCATTGACCTCCCGCTTGACGTTCGCCAGGCCCACCATCGAGTTGAGCTGTCCCAGCAGGGCCGGCAGCGCCGAGTCGTTGCGGCCCCGGGCGCCCGACGAGATCAGCGAGCCGCCCGGGAGCTCGATGTCCTCGGGCAGGAGCCGGGTCAGCTCCTCCGGTGTCGCGTCATCCATGTCGGCCAGCCGGGTGGCCTGCCGATCCACCATCTCCTCGAAGACCTTCCGGGCGGTCCGCCCGTTGCCGAAGTTGGCGTCCCTCGGGATGCGGTCGAAGCAGAGCCGCAGCCGCTCGTGCGCTGCCTCGTCCAGCTCGTACCGATGCTTGGCGCACATCTGTTCGACGATGGTGACCAGTTCGTCGGTGGTGTAGTTCTCGAACTCGATGGTGCGGGTGAACCGGGACGCCAGGCCCGGGTTGGAGGAGAGGAAGCCGCGCATCTCGTGCGAGTAACCCGCGGCGATCACCACGATGTCGTCCCGGTGGTCCTCCATGAGCTTGACGATCGTGTCGATGGCCTCCCGTCCGAAGTCCGGGCCGGTCCCCTTCTCCTGGGCGCTGAGCGTGTACGCCTCGTCGATGAAGAGCACGCCACCCAGGGCCTTGGTGAACGTCTCGGTGCTCTTGATGGCGGTGCCGCCGACGATCTGCGCGACGAGGTCGGCCCGGGACACCTCCACCAGGTGGCCGGTGCGCAGCACGCCGAGATCGGCCAGGATGCTCCCGTACAGCCGGGCCACGGTGGTCTTGCCGGTCCCGGGTGCGCCGGCGAAGACGAGGTGCCGGCTCATCGGCGGGGCCGGCAGCCCGACCTCCCGCCGCCTGCGTGCCAACCGGTTGAGGTTGACCAGTGAGGACACCTCGCGCTTGACGCCGGTGAGCCCGATGAGCGCCTGGAGCTCCTGGGACGGCCCGATCGCCTCCTCCGGGTCCGCCTCGGCGACCGGCGCCGCGGCCGCAGACCCGGACTGCCCGCCGGCGGGCTCCGGCAGGGCCACCGGCTGCTGCGCGTAGGCGGCGCCGTAGGCGTCCGGCGAGGAGTTGCGCTCCGACGTCAGGCTCTCCACCGACATGCGCTGGTTCGGTACGGTCGCGAGCAGGCCGGCGCCCCCGTTGCCGGTGAGCGTGCAGTCGAGCACCGTGACCGGATCGCTGGTGCCGACGACCAGACCATGGCCGGCGTTGTCGGTCAGTTCGCAGGTGGAGAGGTTGGCCCGGGCGCCGGCGCCGAGTTGAGCGCCGTTGCCGCCGCAGCGGCGGATGCGCATACGGACCGCGGAGACCTCCGCGTCGTGCTCGACGGCGAGGCCGTGCTCGGCACAGTCGCGGACCTCGCAATCGCGGAGGGTGGCCGATGCGTGCGCGCCGAGCGAGATCCCGGTGGTGAGGGAGGAGAGCACGGTCAGCGCGCTGAAGAACGGCGTCCCGCCGTCGATGCGCACCGAGGTCGCCGCGGTGTCGCGGATCGTCAGGTCGGACAGCCGTCCCCGGCCACCGTCACCCACGAGCACGCCGTGCCCGCGCACCGCCGTGATGGTGGCACCGGAGAGCATCGGGTTGGCTCCGCCGCGGACGACCACCCCATCGGTGACCTCCCGCACGGTCAACGCCTCCCACGACCCGGCCGCCGCGTCCTCGACCACCACGCCCTCGGCCGCGCACTGCTGGATCACCGTGCGGGTCATGCTCGGGTCGCTGCCGCCGCCCACCCGTACCGCGGCGCCGTGGGTGCCGGTGATCTCGCAGTCGGTGATGTTGCCGCGCGACCGTTCCAGCACGCGGATGCCGTCGCCCCTGGCACCGGAGATGCGGCACCCCGTGATCCGGGGTGCGGTCCCCGAGGTGAGCACCATGCCGTGCTCGCCGATGCCGGTCAGCACGCAGTCGGAGATCTCTGGGGTGCCGGAGGTGGCCAGGTACACCCCGACGCCCGTGGTGTCGTGGACCTTGGTGCCGGTGACCGTGGTGCTGCCGGCGTCCTCGATGGCGATGGCCGGTTTGGTGGTTCCGGAGACGTCGCAGTCCACCAGCCGACCGGCCGCCGCCCCGTTGGCGCAGAGGCCGTTGCCCTCGGCGTTGCGCAGGGTGCTCGAACGGATCGTGGGATTGGCCCGGTCGCCGAGCACCACGGCGGAGGTGGCCAGGTTCTCCACCACGCAGTCGGTGACCGTGGAGTCGACCGCGGAGGTGATCACGATGCCGGCGCCGCCGGGATTGGTCACCCGGCAGCCCCGCATCGCCAGCGACCCTCGCTCGCGCACCAGCACACCGGCCCAGCCGTCGCCGGCCACCACACAGTTGTCCATCTCGGCCTGGCCGACCGGCACGTCGACGACGGCGTCGTCGCCGTGCCCGGCGACCGTCACCCCGGCCAGTTTGACGCTCTCGGACAGCACGACGACCGCGCTGCCGTGGGCGGGGTGGATGCGCACGGTCTCCGGTCCCTCTTCCGAGGTGATGGTGACGACGGTGGAGATGCGCAGGTTTTCCTCGTAGCGGCCGGGCCAGACGGTGATGATCGCCCCGCTGCGAGCGTCGGCGAGTGCCGCGCCGATGGTCGGGTGGCAGTCCGGCCGGTCGGGACGGACGGTCAGCAGTTGGCGCACGGCGCCCATCCTGCCAGCCGGCGACGAGCAAATCCTGACGGACTCGGCCCGGACCGTCAGCGACTCGTCGGCGCCGGGTTGGCCGGCAATGACATCTGATGGTGCAAATATTTGTGGTGTCAAGGATCGCCGGAAGAACTGAGCGACGGCCTAGACTTCGCGCCATGGCGTTACCGGACCTTCCGCAGGCTGTGCGCCGCCGGCGGATTCTGGTCATCGAGGATGACCCGACGGTCGCCGAGGTGGTTGTCGGCTACCTGCACCGGGCAGACTTCACCGCGACCGTCGCGGCCGACGGTGACACCGGCCTCGAACTGGCCGAGACGCTCAACCCGGACCTGGTCGTCCTCGATCTCATGCTGCCGCGCATGGACGGCATGCGGGTGTGCCGCCGGCTGCGCGGGCGCAGCCAGGTTCCCATCATCATCCTGAGTTCGCTGTCGGCCGAGGAGAACCGGCTGCGGGGACTGACCGCGGGCGCCGACGACTACCTCACCAAACCGTTCAGCCCACGTGAGCTGGTGCTGCGGGTGCAGACGGTGCTGCGCCGGGTCCACACCACCGCGGCGGCGCCCACGGACGAACTGCGGGCCGGGCGCCTGGTCGTCGACCCGTCCGCCCGGGTGGCGAAGAAGGACGGTGTGCGGCTGGCGCTGACGGCCCGCGAGTTCGACCTGCTCGTCTACCTGATGCGCCGGCCCGGGCGGGTGCTGCGCCGGGACGAGTTGATGCGCGGGGTGTGGGCGTACGACTTCGGTGACGCGTCCCCGGTGACCGTCCAGGTGCGACGGTTGCGGGAGAAGATCGAGGACGACCCCGCGCACCCGTCGATACTGGTCACCGTCTGGGGAGTCGGGTACCGGTTCGACGCCGGTCCGTCGGAGGCCGGCGCGTGAGTCGGGACACCGTCGTGATTTTGCTGGTCGCGGCCTCCGACTCACTGGGCGTCGGCCTGCTCGGCATCCTGGTGGTCCGGCTGTTGCGCCGGCACTCGGTCCTGGTCCCGCTCGTCGGCGCGATCGTCATCACCGCGGGCGGGATGGCGGCGGCCACCATCGGCGTCGAGGTGGTGACCGCCCGATCCGGTACCGACCTGTCCACCGAACTGCTGGTCATGTGCGTAGCGATGATCGTGTCCATCGCCGCCGGGGTGGTGATGGGTCGCTCCCTGATCGCCGGCAACAGGCGGCTCACGCTGGCCACCCGGGCGTTACGGGACGACATCCGGTTCCGCGCGCCGGAGGACCCGCCCACCGCCGAGCTGGCCGAGCTGGGCCGGGAGCTGGCGATCACCAGCGCGAAGCTCGCCGCGGCGCAGCGGCGCGAGCGGGCCACCGAGGCGTCCCGGCGCCAGCTCGTCGCCTGGATCTCGCACGACCTGCGTACCCCGCTGGCCAGGCTGCGGGTGATGATCGAGTCCCTGGAGGACGGGGTGGTCGCCGATCCGGCCCGCTACTACGCGGCCATCCGCACCGACGCCGAGCTGCTGACCCACATGGTCGACGAACTGTTCGACCTGTCCCGCATCCAGGCCGGCACGCTGCACCTGACGCCCACCGTGGTGACCCTCGACGACCTGATCTCCGACGCGGTCGCCGGCCTGCACGTGCTCGCCGCCGAGGGCGGCGTGACCCTCGCTGCCCGGCGCCAGGAGCCGGTCGTGGTGCGAGCGGACAGCCGTGAGCTGGCCCGGGCCTTCACCAACCTGCTCAGCAACGCGATCCGGCACACCTCCGCCGGCGGCACGGTCATCGTGGACAGCCGTACCGATGACGACTGGGCGGTCGTGGCGATCTCCGACGGCTGCGGCGGCATCCCGGAGGAGGACCTGCCCGTGGTGTTCGAGGCGGGCTGGCACGGCACCACCGTCCGCACCCTGGAGGGGGTGCGCGGCGGCCTGGGCCTGGCGATCGTGCGTGGGGTCGTCTCCGCGCACGGCGGTACCGTGACGGTGCGTAACGTCGATGGCGGCTGTTGTTTCGAGGTCCGAATACCACGGGGGGTTCCGGCCGGGTATGAGTGATGATTGAAACCTCAACTGTCCAGAGGAGGCGTGCGTGGTCTACCCGTCCGACTGGGCCGATGACGACGATGCAGCTTCGGTTGAGCTCCCCGCCGGGCCGCGACCGCCGAGCATCGTTCTGATCGCCCTGTTGGCCGTCTCCGGAGTCACGCTGCTGCTGGCCCCGTTCGTCTACGCCGCCTTCGTCCCGCGCGAGCCGCTGCACGAGACGCCCGCCGCCATGGTGGCCGACGTCGGCCGATCCCATACCGAGACGTCACTCGCGACGTTCAGCGCCACCGCCGGGCCCGGCTGCCCGAACGCCAGGGCCGCCTCATACCACCGCGTCGGCAGCTTCTTCAAGGGTCAGGTGGGGTGGCTGCACTTCGGCAGCGGATGCGTGGGGCAGACCGACGCGCTCCCGCTCTCCGGAGACGCTCGCACGCCCAACCCCACGCTGTACGCCGAGTGGGACTTCCACACCGACCCGATCGTGCGCGGCTCCTGCCTCATCCAGGTCTACATCCCGGACGTCGACGACATCATCTTCAACGGCGGCGAACCGGCTCACTACCTCGTCTACAGCGCGATCCAGGGCGGCGATCCGGGCCGCCCGTTCGCCGTTGCCCAGCCCCGCAACCGCGGCAGTTGGGTGACACTGGGCGTTGCCCCGATCGTGCACGGGGAACTGCGGATCGTCATCACCAACCAAGGCGAGAACATGATCGGCTCGGTGCCCACCTATCGGCACGTCTCGGCGAGCGCCGTCAAAGTCACCTGTTCGTAATCACTCCGTTGCGCCGGCAGGATTATTTCTTGCGCAATCCTTTCAAGTACATTGCAGCGTTGCGCGTGTGATCTTTACCGGTATGCCATGCACCTAGCCTCGAGTAATGCGGCTCACATTGCTCGGCACCTTCGAGTTGCGGACCGACGACGATCGGCTGGTGCCGGTCGCCACCCGCAAACGCCGCGAGGTGCTGGCGGCGCTCGCCCTGGAACTCAACCGCGTGGTCCCCACCGAAACCCTGCTCACCGCCGTCTGGGGGCAGGAACCGCCGCCCGCCGCCCGCTCGGCCCTGCAGGGCCACATCGCGCAACTGCGCAAGGATTTCGGCGAGGGCATGCGGCTGATCACCCGCCCGCCGGGGTATGTCCTGCAGGCCGCCGACGACGCCATCGACGTGCACCGGTTCACCAACATGGTCCGGCAGGGCCTGGCCGCCGACCGGCGCACCGCGGTCGACCTGCTGGCCGGCGCGCTCGACCTGTGGCACGGGCCGGCACTGTCCGGGCTCGGCGGCGACCGGCTCGGCGAATGGGCGGCCGCGCTGCACGACACCCGGCTGAACGCGCTGGAGGTGCTCAGCGAGCACCTGGTCGCCCTCGGGCGCGGCGTCGAGCGGCTGGCCGAGCTGCGCGAGGCGGCGCGTCAGCAGCCGTTCCGCGAATCGTTGGTACGCCTGCTCATGATGGCCCTGTACCAGGACGGCCAGCAGGCCGAGGCGCTCGCGGTCTACCACCGCACCCGTGCTGCGCTCGCCGAGGAGCTCGGGGTGGACCCGGGGCCGGTGCTGCGCGGCGCGTACGAGGCGATCCTGCGCGGCGAGACCGGCGCCGGACCCGCGCGGGCGATTGCGGCGCCTGCGGTGTCCCCGGCCCCGGCGGAACGGACCCTGACCCAGTTGCCGGCCCCACCACGCGGATTCGCCGGCCGCGCCGCGGAGCTCACCGCCCTCGATGCCGCCGGTGACCTGGTGCTGATCACCGGCCCGGCCGGCGTGGGCAAGACCGCGCTGGCGCTGCAGTGGGCCCAGCGGCAGAGTTGCCCGGACGGCGTGCTCTTCGCCGATCTCCGTGGCTTCTCCACGGATGAACCGGCCGCTCCGGCCGAGGTCCTGGCCGGCTTCCTCACCGCGCTGGGCGCGGACGTACCCGCCGGCCTGGATGCCCGCGCCGCCGCGTACCGCAGCGCACTGGCGGGGCGCAGCATGCTGGTGGTGCTGGACAACGCGTCGTCCGCCGAGCAGGTGCGACCCCTGCTGCCCGGCGCCGGGGTACGCACCGTCGTGACCAGTCGATACCGGCTCGACAGCCTGGTCGTCGGGGAGGGCGCGACACCGGTGTCAGCGGGGCCGCTCGCCGCCGCGGACGCCACCGCGCTGCTGGCCGCGCTGGTCGGCACGCACCGGCTGGACCGCGAGCCGGACGCGGTGCGCCGCCTGCTCGCCGCCTGCGACGGCCTGCCGCTGGCCCTGCGCATCGCCGCCGCCCGGCTGGCGACCCGCCCCAACGAGCCGGTCTCGGCGCTCGCCGACCGGCTCGCCGACGAGTCCACCCGCCTCTCCGTGCTGCGCACCGACGACCAGGCGACGGGCGTGGCGGCCGCGCTCACCCTGACCAGCCGGCACCTGCCGCACGCCCCGGCCCACCTGCTGCGCTGCCTCGGCAGGCACACCACGACGACCATCACGCTGGTCGAGGCGACCATGCTGACCGGCCTGCCGGCGACCGACGTCCGTGAGGCATTCCGCACGCTGGAGGCCTGCCACCTGCTGACCGAACTGCCCGGCGACCGGTACGTCACCACCGGGCTGACCCATCTCTACGCCCGCGATCTGGCCCGCCGGCCGGAGGTGACCGATCTGCCGGTGCGCCGGATCCGCCTTGCCGGGCCGGCCGAGTCGCGCGAAGCCCGGGGGGAGATCCCGGCGCAGCGACCCGGCGTGCGGCGCGCGCACAACCGGCCGCCGGTGGGCGCCACCAGTTCCTGACGGCGCTCCTCCGCCCGCGGCGTCGCAGCGCCCGGGGTCGTGTCCGCGCTGGTGGTCCTGCCCCAGACAGCGGCCGAGCCGGCTCATCGCGGTGGATGGCAGGTGATCGCGCGCCTGCGGCAGCCGCCACCTCCACAAGAGGTAGAAGAATCGTTCCAGGGCACCGATTTCTCTACCCTTTGTCCTGCGGCCGCCGACCGTGCCCTTGCCGAAAATCTCATCCGTGCAGGTCAGGCGGCATGTTGGTATTCGTGGCGGATGCCGCTGAGGATGATGTCGATGCCCGCGTCGGCGAGGATGGCGTCGAACAGTTCGGGTACTTGCCGTCCCGGTCGCGGATCAGGTACCGGGCTCGGGAGCCGGTGTCTTCGAGGTCCATGACAGCGCCAGGGCCTGGCACGCTCATCCGCCGAGCGTCACCCGCAGGATCTTCTCGTTGCTGTTGTCCGGGATGCTGTCCTTGTCGCCGGTGTTGGAGGTGGTGAGCCACAGCGCGCCGTCGCGGGTCGGCTCGACGGTGCGCAGGCGGCCGTAGGTGCCCACGAAGTACTGCTGCTGGCCAGTCAGGCTGCCGGCGCTGGTGATCACCGAGCGGTACATGCGGGTGCCGCGCTGGCACGCGATGTAGAGGGCGTCGCCGACGACGGCGATGCCGCTGCACGAGCCCTGCGCCACGGGGTAGGTGGCCTTCGGGGCGATGTACCCGGCCGTGGCGCAGCTGCCGGTGGTCCCCTCGCAGGCCGGCCAGCCGTAGTTGCCGCCGCGGATGATGAGGTTGGTCTCGTCCATGACGCTGTTGCCGAACTCCTGCTCCCACAGCCGGCCCTGGGCGTCGAAGGCCAGGCCCTGCGGGTTGCGGTGCCCGTAGCTCCACACGGCGTTGCCGAACGGGTTGTCGGTCGGGACGGAGCCGTCGGGGTTGATGCGCAGCACCTTGCCGTTGAGGCCGTCGAGCTTCTGGGCGTTGTCGCCGTTCTGCGCGTCGCCGGTGCTGGCGTACAGCTTGCCGTCGGGGCCGAACCGCAGCCGCCCGCCGTTGTGGTACTTGTTGCGCAGGATGCCGGTCAGCAGCACCTGCGCGGTGCTGGTCACCAGCCGGTCGTTCTCCACCTTGATCCGCACGATGCGGTTGTCGGTCGCGGTGGTGTGGAAGATGTACAGCCAGTGGTCCGTGGCGAATGTCGGCGCGATCTCGATGCCGAGCACACCGCCCTCGCCGTCGGTGCCGGCCACGCCGGGCACGGTGCCGATGACGGTCTTGGCGCCGGTGACCGGGTCGAGGTGGACGATGTCGAACCGGTCCCGCCGCGTGTACAGCACGGTGCCGTCGGGCAGCGTGAGCAGCCCCCACGGCAGGTCCCGCTCGGTCGTGACCTGAGTGACGCCGCAGACGGGGTTCGCACACGACGCCCCGGTCGTCACGGTCACCGCCGCGCTCGGCGAGGACACGTTGCCCTGCGCGTCACGGGCGGTCACGGTGTACGTGTAGCTGGTGCCGGCGGCCAGGCCGCTGTCGGTGTACGTCACCGCGCCGTTGACCGTGGCGACCCGGGTGCCGTTGCGGTACACGTCGTAGCCGGTGACGCCGATGTTGTCGCTCGACGCGGTCCAGCCGAGCGTGACCGTCGTGCCGGCAACCGAGGAGCGCAGACCGGTCGGCGCGGTCGGCGGCTGGGTGTCGGCCTGGCACGGCGGCGGGGTGACCGGCACGGTCGCGCTCGCCTGCGACACGTTGCCGGCCGCGTCCCGGGCGTTGACGTACAGGCCCCAGGTCACGCCGGCCGGCAGGGTCAGACGCACCGAGAGCGTCGCCGGGCCGAGTGAGGTCATCAGCTGCCCGTCGTGGTACACGTCGTAGTAGGCGACGCCGACGTCGTCGGTGGCGGCGTCCCAGGCGAAGTCCACCGAGTTGCAGGTCAGGTTGCTGATCCGGGCGTTCGCCGGCGGGGTCGGTGGCCGGCTGTCGGTGGCGCCCATGCTCCACTGCTGGCTGCCGCGGCCGGTGCAGGTCGACAGGACCACCTGCGTGCCGTTGGCGGTGGCCCCGCCGCTGGTGTCGAGGCACAGGCCGGACTCGACACCGACGATGGTGCTGCCGCTGATCCGCCACTGTTGGTTGGCTCCGCCGTGACAGGTGTAGATCTGTACCTGCGTGCCCGGCCGGGTGCCGTGGGCGACCGCGTCGAGGCAGCGGGTGCCGTCGAACAGCCGCAGTTCCCCCGCCGCCGTCGACTGCCAGGCCTGGTTCGCCGCCCCGGTGCAGTCGCGGATCTGGACCAGGCTGTTGGTGCTGGTGCTGCCGCGTACCCCCAGGCACCGGTGAGACGTGGCGCCCACGATCGGTACACCGGTGGCCGCCGCCGCGTTCGAGGCGCCGGCCAGCAGCCCGGCCGAGGCCGCCACCAGCAGCGTGGCCGCCACCGCCCACCATCGGGTCGCCGTCAGACGTGCTGACATCTGTACCTCCGGTTCTGCACAGGTTCGGGTCAGTACGGGTTGCCGGGCAGGTTGAGGCGCACGCTGTAGATGCCGAAGCCCGCCGAGGGGGTGCCGGAGGTGATGAACAGCGTCCGGCCGTCGGGGCCACCGAAGGCAGCGTTGGTGGTGCTGCGACCGACGGTGATCACGCCCAGCTGCGCGCCGCTCGGCGCGAACACGTGGACCGTGCCCTCGGAGTTCGACGCCCAGTACAGGTTGCCGGCGCAGTCGATCGTCACCCCGTCGGGCCCGTTCATCGACGCGAAGACGCCGCGCTCGCCGATCGTGCCGTCGGTGCCGATGGGGTACCTGTAGATCTGGTTCGTGCCCATCGCCGCGACGTACAGGGTCCGGCCGTCGGGTGACAGGGCGATGCCGTTGGGCTGGCGCAGGCTGCCGTCGACGAGCTGCACCTGGCCGTTGCGGACACGGAAGACACCGGTCATGCCGTCCATCGCGTCGGGCCGGTTGCCCCGCTGGTACGTCGGGTCGGTGAAATAGACGGTGCCGTCGGCGGCGATGGTGACGTCGTTGGGGGAGTTGAAGAGCTGGCCGTTGTAGTTCGCCGCGACCGTGCTGCGGGACCGGTCGGCCAGGCTGTAGGCCGAGACGCTGCGCTGGTCGTGGGTCGCCGCGACGACCCGCGCGCCGTCGGGCGTGACGGCCAGGCCGTTACTGCCGGCGTTCTGGATGAACTGCTCGAAGCCCGCCTGCGGGGAGTAGCGCCAGATCGTCGACGGCTGCACACCCTGCGCCCCGGTGGCGCTCTGCATGTCGGAGAACAGCAGGTATCCGGGGTTGGCGACCCACGTCGGCCCCTCGGTGAAGGAGAACCCGCCCCGCACCAGGCTCGCCGCCACCGACGACGCCGGCAGCGGGTTGACCGACGTGGAGCACGCCGGCGTCGATGGGCTGGAGGAAGGGCTGGACGACGGGCTCGAAGGCGGCGCGGACGACGGTGTCGCCACCGGTGCGGTCCACCGCTGCTCGGCGCCGCCACCGCACGACCACAGCACGACCCTCGTGCCGTTGGCGGTGCCGGCGCTCCTGGCGCTCAGGCACAGCCCGGACTGCACGCCGCTGATCGTGCCGTCGGCGTTGACGTTCCACTGCTGGTTGCTCTGCCCGTTGCAGTCCCAGATCACGATCGACGTGCCGTTGGTGGTGCCCCGCCCGTAGGCGTCCAGGCACTTGTTGCCGTACACCTGCAACTGCCGGCCGGCGGTGTACGTCCAGCGCTGGTTCGCGCCGCCGGTGCAGTCCCACAGCTGGGCCTGCGCGCCGTTGGCGGTGCTCGCGCCGCTGACGTCCAGGCACCGGCCGGACTGCGCACCGACGATCGCCGTGGTTTGCCCCGGCGTGATCGTGGCGGCCAGTGCCGGCGCCCGGGTCGCCAGCACCACACCGGCGAACACCACCGCGGTGGCCAGGCCACCGACCGCGACCGCCCGCCGGGCGCGCCCCGCGTTCGGGTTCGAGCTGGTCATGGTGCTCCCCTTCGACCATGGAAAATGGCGCCGCGATACGGTTTCCGGCCCGCCTCATCCGACGATATTCGTCAATGCCACAGTCTGCTTCGGCGGCCCGGAGACCGTCAAATCGGGCCGGCAACCCCATCTCCGCCCCGGGCGGTATCACCAGCGGTCGACTGAAACTTTCCCCATACCGAGAAAACAAAGAATGCCGTCGGGAAAACCGTTATGCACGACCGTTCCGCAAGGTCAGATGGACGTCATCGCTTCGGGTGTGCTGGGCCGGACCCGCGCAGAAGGACGGAACCCGGCATGACGGCCCTTGCGTCACTGCTGTGCGACAGCATCCCCAATGCTGAACCGGCCACCGACATCGACGGCGTCTGGACCTGGTCTTTCTTCCACCTTCGATATGTGGCGGCATTGAGCGCCGACGGCGAATACTTCCACCGCATCAACGTGGTGGACGACTTCGATGCGACGCTTGTCCGGAACATGGTCCGGCTGCTGCGCGAGCGGCATCCCGGTCCGGCGGCCGCGCCCGTCACGGTGGTCGCAGGGCTGGACTCGCCGGGGTTCGCGTTCGACACGGTCGTCATAGCGGGGCAGGACGTCTGCAACCACGACGAGGTCGGAGTGTCTGAGATCGCGCCGTATTCGCCTTCCCGGCGTGCTCGTGCGAGTTCTCCGGGCGGGAGACGCGTGACGAGGCGTTCCAGCGGTTGATGAGATGACGTCGGTGGCGCAGCTGCGGCGGCCGCGTCGCCGTTCGTGAAACTGTCCCACCGCAACGACGTGCGCGGCAGCTGCACCGACGGCATGGCTCGGGTCTTCCAGCCGTACAGCGTCCTGGTCGCCGAGGTGACCGCGCTGGAAGGTAGCCCGGACGCGTTCGTCGCGTTCGAGAACGCCGCCGGGCGGGTGTGGCGGGTGACGTGGGACGGGCGGTTCACCGTGACCGGGGACGAGGCGGTCCGGCTGGCGTTCCAGCACCGTGATCTGATGGCGCAGGGCAAGGATTTCCACATCCTTATGCCGATCGCTCATCGGCAGCAGCCGCAGCACCGCGAACGCGTTCCGTCACAGCCAGGTAGGCCAGTCGCAGCAGCACGGCAGCCCATCATGCTGCATCGATCAAGCTACGCCCAGGCCCAGCAACCAGATCCACATCTCCGACACCCCACACCGGCCCTCACCAGGGCAGATGGGTTTTCGGCAAGCGCAGGCCCGACGAGCCGGCCGCGCCGAGTGCTCGGCTTCTCCTGGCCGGTGCTGATCGGCCTGGCGGCGCTGGCCGCGCCCAGGGTTGTGCCGCACGACCTCGGTGTCATCGAGGCCGAAGCCGGCGGCCGGCTGCCGTCGTCGGTGGAGTGGGCGTGGGTGGGTCGGGCTGAGTGGAAATCGGCACGTCGTCGGGACGCCAGCCCGGCGCCTGTCGTGCGTAGGCGTGCACGGGTCCGTGCACGGTGACGGTGATCGGTTGTCCTGGGTGGTATGTGGTGGTGCCGGCGGCGCGGGCGCGGATCGTCGCGCCACCGGCGAGTTGAACGGTGACGACCATGTCAGCGCCGAAGAATTCGCACCTGAGGACCGTGGCCGTGGCGTCGGCCGTGGCGCCGGCGTCGGACAACTGGAGCTGTTCGGGGCGGACGAGGATGGTGGCATCGCCGTCGGGGCAAGGCTGGGTGAGGGGCAGGGCACCGAGCGGGCAGATGGCCCGGCCGTTGTCGACCTTGCCGTCCAGGACGCTCGCCGGTCCGAGCAGGAGCGCGGCGTCCGCGGTGGCTGGCCGTGCGTAGAGCTGTTGCGGCGGCCCGGTCTGGGTGAACCTGCCGTCCGTCATGACGGCGATGTAATCGGCCATGGACAGCGCTTCGGCTTGGTCGTGGGTGACCAGGAGGGTGGAGACGTTCTCGGCCCTGAGCGCGGCGGTGACGGCGGTCCGGGTGGCTTCGCGGAGGCCGGCGTCCAGGGAGGAGAACGGCTCGTCGAGCAGGACGAGCGAGGGTTTGCGGGCGAGGGCGCGAGCGAGGGCGACGCGTTGTTGCTGGCCGCCGGAGAGCTGATGGGGGTACCGCCGGGCGAGGGCCGGATCGAGGCTGACCAGTTCCAGCAACGCCGCGGCTCGGTGTCGCCGCAGGTGCCTGCCGGTGGTCAGGTACGGCAGCCCGAAGGTGATGTTGGCCTGGACATCCAGGTGCGGGAAGAGTGCACCTTCCTGCGCGACGTAGCCGATGCCACGTTTGTTGGGCGGCAGGACGCCGCGGCCGCTGGACACGTCCGTGCCGTTGAGGGTGATGGTGCCCGCGTCGGCACGGTCGAATCCGGCGACGATCCGCAGCAGGGTGGTCTTTCCGCAGCCGGACGGGCCGAGGATCGCGGTGACGGATCCTCGGGCGACGTCGAGGTCGATGCCGTTGAGGACAGGTACCCGGCCGTAGCGTTTGAACAGCCCGTGCACGGACAGGGCGGTCATCTTGTGACTCCTCGGACGGATTGGCGCAGCAGCAGGTAGGCCGACGGGAGCGACAGGACGATCATGCAGACGGCGTACGGCGCGGCGGCGGGGTAGTCGATCTCGGCGGCGGCAGACCAGAACTCGGTGGCCAGGGTGTGGGTTCCGGTTGGTGCGAGCAGGATCGTGGCGGTCAGTTCGGTGGTGACGGCGAGTGACACCAAGGCCGCCGCGGACAGCACGCCCGGTGCGGTGAGCGGGACGACGACGCGGCGGAACGTGGCGAACGCGGACTGGCCGAGGCCGCGCGACGCCTCCTCGAGCACCGGGGGTGCCTGGCCGATCGCGGAGCGCAGGTTCACCATCGCCCTGGGCAGGAACAGCATCACATATGCGGCGACCACGAGGATGGTGGTCTGGTAGAGCGGCCGGGCGTAGCGGATCGACACGGTCACCAGGGCGAGGCCGACGACGACGCCGGGGACAGCGCTGGCCAGGTAGGTGCTGCGTTCCAGCACGGTGGTCATCAGACTTCGGTGCCGCACCGACAGCCACGCCAGCGGAAACCCGGCGGCGACGGTGACGGCCGCGGCGAGTGCGGCGAGTTTGGCGGTGGTCGCGAGCACCGGAAGCAGGGCGGAAGGGTCGAACCCGGCGGCGCCGGTGTAGCCGAGCCAGTGGGTGACGCTGTAGACGGGTACGCCGACGGCCAGAACGACCACGGTGAGCGGCACCGCGACGGCCGGCGCGGTGAGGCGGCCGAGCCGGATCGGTGTGGCCGCACGGGCGGCACCGGATCCCAGCCGGGCGGTTCGTGCGCGGCCGCGGGTCAGGACCTCCAGCGTGATGAACAGCAGGCAGCAGGCGATGAGCACGGCCGCGAGCGCGTTCGCCGCCGTGGACGCGAACGTCGACTCGTACTGGGCGATGATCGCGGTGGCGAAGGTGGCGTACCGCAGCTGCTCGATGGCGCCGAACTCGGCGAGCAGGTGCAGCGCGACGAGCAGTGACCCCCCGAGCATCGCGGGTCGCAGCTGCGGCAGCACGACCCGCACCCACATCCTGGCCGGGCCGAGGCCGAGGCTGCGGCCCGTCTCCTCGAGCGCCGGGTCGAGACCGCGCAGAGCCGCGGCGACCGGCAGCAACACGAACGGGTAGTAGGACAGGGTGGTGATCATCGTGGCTGCCCAGAGCCCGTGCAGCTCGGGGGCGAGGCTGATCCACGCGTAGCTGTTCACGAACGCGGGGATCGCCAGCGGGCTGGCCAGCAACGCCAGCCACACACCCCGGCCCGGGAGGTTGGTGCGCTCGACCAGCCACGCCAGGGCCACACCGGCCGTCAGGCAGCAGGTGGTCGTGGTGGCGCACAGCAGGATCGTGTTGGCCAGCAGCTCGCCGATGAGCGGCCGGAACACCAGCGGTTCGACGACGGCCCAGCCGACGTCGAAGCAGTAGTAGACGATGACGACGAGCGGGATCGCGGCGAAACCCGCGATCAGCAGGCACGGCACGAGCAGGCGCAGCGGAGGCAGCGATCGGAGTCGCCGCATGGCTGCGCCTGCTGCCGGCCCGGCAGGGGTCGTGGCTGGAGTCACGGCTGGAGCGTGCGTTTCCGGATTCGGGCGATGCGTCAGATGAGCCCGGCGGCGGTCATCAGGTCGACGACCTTCTTGCTGTTGAGCTTCGACGGGTCGACCTTCGGCGCGCCGAGCTCGGCGAGCGGCTTCAGCGCGGGGTTGGACGGCACGTCCTTGCCGACGCAATACTCGAACGCGGTGCTGTCGGCCAGCAGCTTCTGACCGTCCTTGCCGGTGATGTACTGCAGCAGCGCCTGCGCCTCGGCCGGGTGCTTGCTGGACTTGAGCACTCCTCCACCGGACACGGACACGAACGCGCCCGGGTCCTGGCCACCGAAGAAGTGCAGCTTGACGTTGTTGCTGTTCTCCTTCGTCTTGGCCTGGTCGCCGTACCAGTAGTAGTGGTAGATGACGGCGGTCGTGGACGTGCCGGCGTTGACGGCCTTCATGGCCGCGCTGTTGCCGGTGTGCGCCTGCCCGCCGGTCTTGAGTGCGGCCAGCCACGTCTTCGTGGCCGCTTCGCCCTTGAGTTCGAGCATCGCCGAGACGATGGCCTGGAAGTCCGCGCCCTTCGGAGCGGCGCCGAACTTGCCGCTCCACTTCGGGTCCTGCAGATCCATGATCGACTTCGGCAGTTCCGCCTCGGTGACCTTGGTGGGGTTGTAGGCCAGCACCGTACTGCGGGCGGCGATGCCCACCCAGTTGCCGGTCGACGGGGAGTACTCGGCGGGTACCTGCGCCAAGGTGGCCTTGTCGACCTGTGCGAACAGGCCGGCGTTCTCGACCAGCGACATGGCGGGGGAGTTCTCGGTCAGGAACACGTCGGCCGGTGACGAGGCGCCCTCTGCGGCCAGCTGGTTGGCCATGGTCAGGTCGCTGCCCTGCCGGATCTCGACCTTGATTCCGGTCTTGGCGGTGAACGCCTCCACCCACGCCTTGGTCAGCGTGTCGTGCTGCGCGTTGTACAGCGTCAATGTTGCGTTCCGATCCAGCACCGGGGCGGACGAGCCGGTGGGGGCCGGCGCACCGCTGTCCGTGTCGGTGCTGCCGCATGCGGCCAGCGCCGCCACTGGAATGGTCAGCAGCGCTGCAAGCGCCCGCCGCCGGGTCAAGGTATACGTGATCGACATCAAAGTGGTCCTTCGCTAAGGAGGTCGTGCGAGGCTTACGTTAGGCTAACCTAAATAAGTACGGTAGGGCTGGGTCGCCCCCGGCTGAGCCCCAAATTTGGGGGGTTGTCCGCGGAAGGGGCTGATAGCGCGATGAGCACGGCAACCATGCCTGCCGTATCCGGCGCGTGCCCCGCAGGGCGAGAGCCGCGGACGGTGCTGCTCATCGACGACCACCGGGTCTTCACCGATGCGCTCGCCTTCGCGCTCGACGCCCAACCAGACCTGCGGTGTGTCGCGGTGGCCAATTCGGCGCGGGACGGGCTGGCCAAGGCCGCCGTCTACGACTTCGACGTCGCCATTGTCGACCTGTACCTACCCAATGCCGGTGGCCTGGCCGTCGTCGATGAGCTGCGGGCGATGCGTCCGGCGGCGCTGCTGGTCGTCCTGACCGGGCATCCGCGTGCGGATCTGGCCGCCGCCGCGCACCGTGCCGGTGCGGATGCGTTCCTGGCCAAGGACGACACCCTGAATGCCGTGCTCGGCGTCCTCCGCGGTGCGCCAACGCCCCGACGGCGCCTCGTCGACGCCGCCCGGACCGCAACTGGATCTGGCCCACTTTGGTTGATCGAAGTTAGTCCCTGCTCGGTGTTCAGTGGGTGAGGAGGACGCGTTTGCGGAGCAGGTCGAGTTTGGCGCGGCCGAACATCTGCCTTTTGGTCATTTTGATGCGGTTGACGTGGCCTTCGACAGCACCGGAGCTATGCGGCAGGGTGAGGCGGTTACGGACGGCGTCGTAGTCGCGTCGGAGGCCGTTGGCGTAGGAGTGCAGTTCGGGCAGGTCGCCGGCCTGGACGACGGCGATCCAGGCGTCGAGGCGCCGCCATCACCGATCCGGAATGACCGCAGCAACGGGCAACCGCCAATTCTGACAGCGAAGGACGAGGCTGCTATTCGTGCGGAGCTCAGACGCCTGTGGGCGGATATCAATTATCCGCGGATGCCGGAAAAGCTCGTGGCATGGTCGAATAGTAGTCCTGAAAAATGGCAAACTACCAAGAATCAAGTTAAGGCATTGAGTAATAAGCCGTACATTGCGGACATTACTGGAGCTGAAGTCGATGTGAAGATCTATGGAGGTAAAGAGCGGGTTCGGAAGGTGGTTCCTGGTGGTGGTGAAGCGAGGTTGCAGGGCGCTGCCAAATTTATCGTGGCCCTCGATGTCATCGCGTTTGGTTTGGCAGTCCAGCAATATGGCCTGAAGAAGGCGATCAGCGGGTATATTTACCTGATGATCGGTGACCTCATTTACACGCCACTATGCCCTCCGCCCCCCGGCTATGTGGGCGGGAACTGCGCCGCTTGACACGGACGCGTCAACGGGGGAGTGAGATTGGACCGCATCGAGGCGTTGTTGGTCGCCGTCGACTGGAGCCGAGTTGACGGCGGTCAACTCGGCGACAATATCGGGCCCGTACCCTCGGTGCCCCGAATGGTGCGTGATCTCTGGCACGCCGATCCGGATCGGCGTTGGACCGCTGTCGACTTCCTGGAGAGGGCGGGTCTGCAGTTCGGGCAGTCTCATCCGGCGACGGTGCCTTTGATTCCAGTGATCGTCGCGGTGCTCACCGATGCGCGGTCCGCTAACGTAGGGGTCGCGAGTTCATTCGATCCGCAGTTGCCGTTGCGGGCCCGGCTACTGGAGATGTTGGGCAACGCAGCGACGGCGCCGGCATGGGGAGGCACTGATGAGGAATTGCGGGCGAAGGCAGCGGCTGTCGTTGCCGGTGCCGAGGATCTGCTCTTGGCAGATCTGATCGCCGGGGAAGAGGCGTCTGCGCGACTCGGGGTGCGGGCGATGGCTGGCGACGTGATCGACGCCGTCGTGTCATACATCGATGATCAGGACGTGCGGACTGTCCACGCCGCAATTTTCGCGGTAACCCGATTTGTCCAGTTGCTACTGCCGGAATGCCGTGGCGCCGTTACAGGCGCTGGGGCGGCGGATCGCGTTGCGGTTGTGGTCCAGAGACTGCGGGCGGTCGCCGGTCGCGGTAGCGGTGTGGTGAGTGTCTCGGCTGCGGCAGCGTTCGCGTTGGCTGAGTTGGGTGCTGACACGACAGCCCTCCTCGGCGAGCCAGAGTTGGCCGTGCGGGCATGCGCGGCACTGTCGCCGTCGACTGCTGACGACACTCGTGCGCTAATGGCTTTGGAACATGCATTGCGATGCACCCCGAACAACGACACGTGGCTTTCCCCGGGCTCGAAGTTGGAACGGATGCGGCTATACATCGACTTCGCGCGCGCCGCCAGTTCGCGTGCGCGCAGTTTCAACGAGCTTTGTCCTGGCGCGCTCGTGGTCGCCACGCCCGAAGCGGAGTCAACGGAGGCCGGATGGGGACCGCTGCTGCGCGTGGCATTCTCGCCAGGTTGGCGAAACCGTCCACTAGTTCAGCCACGCCACCGAGATCGCCGCCCGCGGCGGCGAACTGCTCATCCCGGTCAAGCGGAACCAGCCGACCCTGTTCGCCCAGCTCAAGGCCCTGCCCTGGGCCAAGGTCCCGGTCGGTGACCAGGGTCGCACCCGTGGCCACGGCCGTCGGGAGACCCGCACGGTCAAGGCCGTCACCGTGGCCACCCCGGTGGCCTGCTGTTCCCGCACGCCCAGCAGCCGTACGAATCACCCGCACCCGGACCGTGAAGGGCAAGACCAGCCGGGAGACCGCCTACTACACCGTCTCCCTGCCCGCCGGGGACGCCCAGCCCGCCGACCTGCAGGAGTGGATCCGCCGCGAATGGCACGTCGAGGCGCTCCACCACATCAGGGATGTGACGTTCCGTGAGGATCTGCGCCAGGCCCGGACCGACAACGGGCCAGCAGTCCTCGCCACGCTCCGTAACACCGCGATCGGCTTCCACCACATCAACGGCGACACCAACATCGCCCGTGCCACCAGACGCGCCAGCCACCGCCCACACGACCTCATCACGGATATGACCAGCAGCTATCCCAGAACGCAATGACCCTGGCCGGCTCATCGCGGTGGATGGCAGGTGATCGTGCGCCTGCGGCAGCCGCCGCCTCCACAAGAGGTAGAAGAATCGTTCCAGGGCACCGATTTCTCTACCCTTTGTCCTGGCGGCCGCAGACCGGCTGTGTCTGCCGAGCTGCCTTGTTGCTGTAGTTATTACAGTGTCTTGAATTGTCTTTCGTTTCCTATCTAGCCGATTGGAGATATCATTTCGCCGTGGCGAGTCCTGGACCGGCTGGCTCCCATGAGCTCCGGCTCCGCCAGCCGGCCTGATCACGGCTGATCTGGTCGCCGAGGCGATCGACGTTCTCGGCGAGCAGGGCCGGCGCTCGGCCGTCCGCTGGTGGATCGGCTTGAGGTCAGCCAGTGCCACAACATGAAGAATTGCGTCCCGGCTCGGTCGGCACGACTGAAGTTCGGACGATCTTTGCATTCGATCCTGCGCGGCCGCCGATCCGGCTTGGGACAGTGCTGAGCGGATCGCCCGTCGCCGGGAGATGCGTGAACAGACCTCGGCGGTCATCTCGATATCGTTGCTCGCATCGGCAACATTCAGCTCCGCGTCGCCTGAGCCCCGACGGACGCCGCAGCCGGCGTCATGCACGACAGGAGCGCCCCGCGATGGGGTTGAGGGGGTGTGGGTGGAGCGAAGCTCCCCCACCGGGGAGCGCCGGCGGAGCCGGTGCGCGGGGAATCGGGATTTTCAACGGCGAGAGGCCCCCGCCGCGAAGCAGGGGCCTCCCAAAAATCCCGTACGCCGCGTAGGACTTGAACCTACAACCCGCAGATTAAGAGCTAGATTCCGCGCAATTGTCTCGTGATGTCCAGTCCAAACGATCGACTATTTGTCCATTTTATGCGTTTCTTGTTAGTCGGCCGTGCTGGTTGCTGCGTCCGGCCGCCGGTGGGTCCATTGGCGGCCGATCACCCGGGGAGCACCCATATTGCCGTGACGGCGCATAGGTCGGCACCGCCGCGGTCGTCTCGAGGGTCGCGGCGGCAGGCGTTCTGGTGCGCCTGTTCTTGACTTTCTTGTGGGGAAGCGTTGCCGAGGCCGGACGGCTGATTGCGCCCAAGGATGATGATCACTACCGTGTGGCCGTTGTTGCACCGTGATCCACATTTCAACGGGGAGTACAGTGCGCCTTTTGCGCAAATTTGGTGCTGTCCTCACAGCGGCGACCCTCGCCGTGACGGGATTGTCCGGGGTGGCGGTTGCTGCCGAGCCGACCGCTCCGTACGACGCCTTCACCCTCAACGGGTCGGCCTGGAACTACAGCTTCGATAGCAGCAACGCCACCGTCACCTTGGACGGGTGGGGTACGGGTTTCATCATCACGGCGTACACCCTTGGCCATGAACACCTGTTCCGTGCCTTGGTAAGCCCGCCGTCAGGGCAGACACTCGGCGTCGGCACGTTCGCCACCGTCGGGACGGGCGGCGATGGACGCTACAGGCTGGACGTGGGTGGCGATGGTAGGGGGTGCGGCGAAGCAACGGGCTCGTTGACGATCCATGCGTTGACGCGGGACCCGGCGACCGGCGGTATCACGTCGCTCGCCGCCAGCTACTTCCAGGACTGTTATGACGTGTCCGGCGAGATTCGCTGGCATTCGGACCGGCCCTACGTGAACGGTATGCAGTCGGCGGTCAACCGGTTCTTCAATCCGGTCGATCTCGGGCACAGTTCGCCGGTGCAGACGGTGACGATCACGTCGTCGGGCAGTTCGGCGCTGCAGTTGGGCGCCGTCGTGCTCGGCGGGGCCACGCCGGAGGCCTTCACGATTACCGGCGACACCTGCACCGGTGCCAGGTTGACGTATGGGCAGAGTTGCGTGATCAGTGTGATCGGCCGGCCGACGGCGATTGGTGACCAGTACGCGACGCTTTCGCTGACGGACAACACGGTGTCGGGGAAGCGGGCGGTCGAGCTGCGGGTGACCGGGCGCTCCGGCGGCGAAGGCACCTACGTGTCGCTGTTCAGCTCGTCCCGCCTGCTTGACACCAGGGAGGGCAACGGCGCGCCGAAGGCGCCGCTCGGCGGCGGCAAGACGATCCACCTGCAGGTGGCCGGGCGCGGTGGCGTGCCGACGAGCAAGGTGTCGGCGGTCGTGTTGAACATGACGGTGACCAGTCCGACGTCGGCGGGTTACCTGACGGTCTATCCCGGCGGTATCGCCCGTCCGACGGCGTCGAACCTGAACTTCCCGGCAGGGTGGACGGGGGCGAACTCGGTCACCGTGCCGGTCGGCGCCAACGGTCAGGTCGACATCTACAACGCCGCCGGCAACGTGCACGTCATCGCCGATCTGCTGGGCTACTACCTGGCCTACGACGACTCCCACACGCAGGAGCCCGCCGGGCAGTACTGGCCGACGGTGCCGCAGCGTCTGCTGGACAGCCGCGACCCGGCGTTCGGTGGGCCGCTGGGTCCGTTCGAGTCCGTGACGATCCCGGTCGCCTACGGCCCGACGTTCAACTCGCACATCCGGGCTCTGGCCGTGAACATCACCGCGGTCACCCCGACCCAGGGCGGGTACGTGATGGCATGGACCGGGTACGGTCAGCCACCGACCGCTTCGACGCTGAACTTCACCAAGGGTTCGGTGGTACCGAACTTCGCCGTCGTCAAGACAGCGTGGTGCTCCGAGTGCGGTGAACACCCGGCGATCGTCGTCAGCAACTACTCCGGCGGCAGCACGCACATCGTCGTGGACATCTTCGGCTTCTACGACGACGGTCAGGTCCCGGGTGGTCTACGGTTCCGGCCGCTGAACCCGACACGGATCGTCGACACCCGCGACGGGCTGGGCGCGGGCGCGTTCACCGGCACCGGGACAGTCACGGTCACCGCCCCGGCAGCGGTCGCCGGCGACAACACCTACGCGCTGGTGACCAACGTGACCGGGGTCAACCCGGCGAACTCGACCTACCTGAGCCTGTGGGCGACCGGCGAAGACCGGCCGACGGTGAGCAACCTGAACCTGACCCCGCACGAGGTCCGGCCCAACGCCGCCTTCGTCAACGTCGGCCCCGGCAACACCTTCAACATGTTCAACGCGGCATGGAATGTCGACGTCGTCGTCGACGTGTCCGGCACGTTCGAGTTCCTGCCCGGGTCGATCCCATCGGCCCGGACCGCAACCCTCGGCCGGCAGCATTCGCTGCGCTCCGGCCCGACCGGCACACCGCTGCGGCAGACGATGCGGCAGCCGTGACACGCCGCTCAAATCCCCCGACGGACCCCAGGAGTCCCATGCGCTTCTTCCGGACGGCCATGGCCGTGCTCGCGGCGATCGCGCTCGGCGCGGTCACGCTGCCGGCGCGGGCGATCGCGCAGCCGGTCGCCCCATACAACGCGTTCACCGTCAACGGCTACTACAGCATCGCTGTCGACTCCAACATGACAGATGACGTCGTCGGTGTCTGGCTCACCCAGTCCGTGTCGAGCCAGGGAGGCGAGTGGGTCAAGTTCAACGTAAATTGGATGCTGGGTTCCCCGTACGTCGTCATCATCAGCCCGCCGGGGCAGAAGATCGCGCCCGGTACGTATCCGACGTCGCCGAACGGTGACACGCCCGGCACGTACGGCCTGGATCTGCGGGTCTGGAGTCAGCCGTGCGGCGGTGACCATGGAACGCTCACGGTGCTGTCGGTCGGCCGCGACGACGAGGACAACATCACCTCGCTCGCGGCGTCGTACCGCACCTCGGGCTGCGGCCTCCGTGGGTCGGGTTCGTGGGGCGAGATGCGGTTGAACTCGACGGTCGGCTACGCCGACGCAAAACAGGACTACACCGAAATGCCGGGCAGCGGAACGGGTGTGGGGCTCGGCCAGCGGGGCACCACGCAGACCGTCACGTTCACCGGCGTCGGCAGCGAGCCGCTGGAGTTCGGCGCGGTCTCGTTCGAAGGCGAGGGAGCACGCTCCTTCGGCGTCGACACCAACACCTGCACCGGCCGGGCCATCACCTACCAGCAAACGTGCTCGGTCACCGTGTACTCCAAGCCCACCGTGCTCGGCCACCAGCCGGCACTGTTCAAGATCGCCGACAGCAGCGCCATGGGATTCCACGTGATGGCGGTGAACGAGTTCGGCCGCAACACGTCGGCGGGCAACTTCTTCCCGAACGAGCCCACCCGCATCCTCGACACGCGGCTGGGCGTCGGCGCTCCGAAAGGCGCGCTGGGGACGCAGAAGACCGTGTCACTGCAGATCCCACGGATCGGCCGCGTCGCCGAATCCGGCGTGTCGGCGGTGGTGCTCAACATGACCGTCACTAACCCGACGTCCGGGTCGTACCTGACGGTGTACCCGTCGGGGACCACCCGGCCCACCGTGTCGAACCTGAACTTCACCGCCGGCTGGACCGGCGCGAACTCGGTGACAGTACCGGTGGGCGAGAACGGCAAGATCGACATCTACAACGCGGGCGGCTCCGTGGACGTCATCGCCGACATGCTGGGCGTCTACCAGAGCCACGACACCATCGCCTACGGCCTCGGCGGGCAGTACCAACTACACCAGACGACCCGGGTGGTCGACACCCGCGATCCGGGATGGGGTGGGCCGCTGCCCGGCAAATGGTCCCTGACGTCGCTCGTCGACTACGGCACGACCATCAACCAGCACGTGCGGGCCCTCGCCGTCAACATCACCGCCGTCACCCCGACCTCGTCCGGGTACCTGACCACGTGGGCCGGCGGCGGCCCTCCACCGCTGGCCTCGACGCTGAACTTCACGCCGAACTCGATCGTGCCGAACTTCGCCGTGGTCCCGATCATGTACTGCGAACGGACCCCGAGCTGCGCCGGCATACCGCAGATCGGCGTCTACAACGGGTCCTCCGGGGCGGTCCATGTGGTGATCGACGTCCTGGGGTTCTTCGACGACGCCCAGATGGGTCCGGGCTTCCGGTTCCATCCGCTCACCCCGACGCGCATCGCCGACACCCGCGAGAACCTGGGCGGCGCCGGGACGCTGGGACCGAACGGCACCGCCACGTTCACCGCACCGGCACCGGCCGCCCTGGAGGAGACCGGCGCGCTGGTCGCCAACATCACCGGCGTCAACAACGGCAACGGGGGCACGTACCTGACCGCATGGGCCAACGGCACCGCCCGGCCGACGGCCAGCAACCTGAACCTGGCCCCCCGCGAGGTCCGGCCGAACGCGGCATTCATCCTGCTCGGACCGGGCAACAAGTACAACGTGTACAACGCCGGGTCGAACGTCGACGTCATCGTCGACGTTGCCGGACGCTTCGACTACTTCCCCTACCCGCTGCAGCCGGGCGTCATGGCCAGCAGCGCGCCGGCCGAGAACAAGCCCCCGGTCGCCCGGCCGTCGTACCAGTACAGCCGGCAGTAGCGCTGTACCGGACCTGCGAGCCTCCGCCGTCGCCGACGGCGGAGGCCTGCGTCCCGGATGAGTTCGGCGAACTTGTGCCGCAGCGCGACGAGCGTGATGTCGCGCCGGCCGGTGGTCCGCGCGACGAGCTCCGGCAGCGGCGACCGCACCAGGTAACCGAACCGCCCGGGGGTCGGCGGCCGCCCCTTCATAGACGGCCGTCGATGCCTGTACGAAAGCGCGATGGGCTCGGGTCCGGCCGAGACGCTGCCGAAGGGTCGCTGGGCGTTGCACGGCTACTCCTGGGTCACCATCCTGCCCGAGGAGATCGGCCGATTTGGTGTCGCCCTTGCGGCGTACCCCTGCCGTTGGTGCTCATACCGCACCTGCAGCCCCGCCGCGTCTGGCGGCGAATGAGCGAGGTCAGGCCCAGATGCCCGGTACTTGTGGGACGCGTTGCAAGTCGACCATATGTGTGGACCTGCGAGACGCTGAGCAGGGTTGATGCCGGAGGTTTCGCTGCCCGGTGCGTTCAGGCTGCGGACGAGACCGCCGCGCGTGCGCCAGCTTGAATGGTCTGTGGCGAGGTGGCATCGACAACGGTGACGGTGCTGCCTTTGGTGTCGCCGTTGACGGCGAAGTGTCTGATGTTCGGGAATGACGGGAGTCCGTCGATCATTGCGGCGACCGGGATGGGGCCGGCGGCGATGATGATGCTGCACTTCTGGACGCCGAGGGTGTTGTAGTAGGTGACGCCGTTGGCGGGTGTCTGCGGTCCGGTGATGGCGAGGTGCTGGACCTTGACGAGGGTCTCGACGGAGGCCTCCTGCATGCCGGCCCAGACCGCTTTGGCGGTGTCCCCGTTGAGGCCTTGGTCGTCGGTGAGGAGGCAGGCGGTCGTCGCCTTGTACTGGCGTTCGCGTGGTGGTGGCGGTGGTGAGTCGTCGGGCCACAGCAGCCAGATAGTCCCGAGGAGCAGCAGTAGGCAGCCTGCTGCCGCGGCGATGCGTTGCCTGCGGGTCCATGAGTGGATTGCGGCCAGCATCCGGGTGATGGCGTGTGCGATCACGGCTTCACCTCCCCGTTGGGCGCGGCTCGCGGCACGAACATAGCGTGTCGCGTCGATCTCCGGAAGGGTCACGCGATGGATCGCTGAGGTTCGAAACGGACATTCGAGCATCAAGGTCACCGATATTTACGTGCATCTTGTGTTCGCGCGTTCACGCCCCGCAGACTGCTGGCGCCTGCTTGGGCGCCTTTGGTTTACGGGGGAGGCTGGCCGTGCGCGGTCGTCATGCTGTGCCTGTCGGTCGGTTCGCCCGCCGGATGAGCGTCGTTACGGTCGTCGTGTTGGCGCTCAGCGTCGGCCTGCCGTCGGCGTTGGTGCCGTCCGGGCATGGTCTGGTCGGCTGGTCGATGGTGCGGGACTGGCTGGTGGCCGCGCCGTCGTGGGCCAAGGAAGACCCGAAGGTGCCGCAGCAGCAGCGCGGCAAAGGCGTCAACGGGCACTACGTCACCGCGCCGCTGGCGCGCAACGGCGAGTCGAAGCACAAGGTCAAGGGTGAACTCGCCAAGTATCAGGCGTTCCAGCCGACGGTGACGAACAAGAGCACCGGCCCGGCTCGGAAGGGCTTCGACTCGGGGACGAGCAAGCGCGTCGCGGCGATGGGCAACGCCAAGACAGACGTGTTCCAGAACGCGGACGGTTCCTACACCCGGCGGGTCTACAAGAGCCCGGTGAACTTCAAGGCCGCGGATGGTTCGTGGCAGCCGATCGACAGCGTCCTCAAGGTTGGCGGCGACCGCCGGCTGGAGACCACCGCGAACTCGTTCAAGGTGAGTTTCGCCGCTGGCACGGCGAGGAAAGTCGACTCGGAGGGCCTCGAGATCCCGTCCGCTGCCGGTGCTGCCTCCCTGGTGAACGAGGATCTGGTGCGGATGACCCTCCGGCCGGGCGTGGAGCTGGCGTACTCGCTGTCGGGGGCGTCGCTGAACAAGGCGACGACCGAGCGGTCTGTGGCCAGGTACCGCAACGTCTTTCCTGACGTGGACCTGGAGCTCGGCGCGAAGGCGTCCGGCACCAAGGAGAATCTGGTCCTGCGTTCGGCGAACGTGCCGACGGAGTACGTGTATCCGTTGAAATTGAAAGGATTGACGCCGCGACTGACCGCGGCGGGTGAGGTCGAGTTCGTGTCCGCTGGGGGCGTGGTCGAGCTGACGATGCCGGCCGGGTTCATGGAGGACGCGTCCAACAGCCACGCCGGCGCGGGCGAGGTCTCCTACGGGGTCGGGTATGAACTGGTCCAGGTCGACGGCGCTCCGGCGTTGAAGGTGACGATCGACGGTGCCTGGCTGCGGGACCCGGAGCGGAAGTTCCCTGTCGTCCTGGACCCGCAGACCACGCGGACCACCCTCGCCGACACGTATGTGATTAGCACTGACGCGACCGGCACTCGGCACAACGAGCCGACGCTGGCGGTCGGGTCGCACAACGGCACCGAGAAGGCGCGTTCGTTTCTGAACTTCGACAACTTCCCGGCGATGATGGGCGGGTTCAGGCTCGGTTCGGCGCGGTTGTGGCTGTTCATGAGCTACCAGGGCGACGGCGACGCCGTTCCGTGTACCGCCCTGCCGTACAACGTCTACCCGATCACCAGCGCGTGGAACGCGTCGACGGCGACGTGGAACAACCCGCCGGCGTACAGCACCGACGTGAACAAACAGCTCGCGACCGACTCACCGAGTTCCTCCGCGGCGTGCAACAACGACGAGCAGGTCCGCAACGTCGGCGTGTGGTCCACACCGTGGTTGAACACCGAGCGCATGATCGACTGGGCGGCGACCGGCGGTACGTACGGGCTGGCGTTGACGGCCTCGGAGACTGACACCTCGGCGTGGAAGCGGTTCACCTCGTCGAACACGAGCCTGATCTGCCCCAGCTTCTTCGGCAACACCGAATGCGACCCGTTCCTGGAGATCAACTACTCGGACAACGTGGCACCGCAGCTGGACGCGCGCTACCCGGCGAACAATACCGCGGTGAACACGTTGACGCCGGAGCTGTCGGCGAAGGGCAGCGACCCTGACAACTACCCGAACCGGGGTCTGCGGTACAAGTTCCTGTTGTACGACGACCAGGGCCAGCCCCTTGCGACGAACCCGTCCTCGCCGTGGACGGACGGGTTCTGGAAGGTCCCGGCCGGGACGCTGGTGTGGGGCAAGGTCTACCTGTACCAGGTGCAGGTCGACGATCGTTCATCGATCGGCCCGGCGAACCCGGTGCCGTACGCGTTCAGCACCGCCGTGCCGCAGCAGATGGTGAGCTCGTCGCTGGCGCAGAACGGCGGTAAGGGTTTCGAGGGCAGCGTCGGCAACTACACCACCCGGGACGTCGACGCGCAGGTGACGACCGTCGGTCCGGCGTTGTCGATTGCCCGGGAGTACAACAGCTTGGACCTGCGTAAGTCGGCGTTCGGGCAGGGCTGGTCGTCGCTCGTGGACATGCAGGTCCGCGAGGGCAAGGACGCTGACAACGCGTTGCAGACCGCGGCGATCCGGTACCCGAACGGGCAGGAGGTCACCTTCGGCCGGAACAACGACGGGACGTGGACCCCGCCGCCGGGCCGGTTTTCGGTGTTCAAGGCGATCACCGGTGGCTACTCGCTGACCGACAAGGACAGCACGGTCTACGAGTTCACCCAGGGCGCCGGCACCGGCGTGTACGGCCTCACGAAGATCAGCGACCCGAACGGCCGGGCACTGACCGTGCACTACGACGCGAACGGCCGCGCCGACCAGATCAAGTCCCTCGCCTCCAACCGTACGCTGAACCTCACGTGGTCCACGCCGGCCGGCGCCTCCGTCGCGCACGTCGCGACGGTGACCACCGACCCGACCGATCCGCTGGTGCCGTCCAGCACCCTGACCTACACGTACACGTACACCGGTGACCAGCTGACGAAGGTGTGCCCGCCGGGCACCACCACTGACTGCGCCAGATACGAGTACCAGACTGTCAACCAGCACAACAGCACGGTGCTCAACACGGGCCCGTACTCGTTCTGGCGGTTTACTGATGTTCAAGGGTCAGGGTCCGGCGTCGGGCTGCCTTGGTGCCTGTGCGGTATAACGCCCGGTCTGGGGTAGGGCCCGCTCATGAGGTACGGAGATGGCGGCGGGGTGAACCAGGCCGGACGTACCCGCCGCGAACAGATCCGCCAGCAGGCAGCGGCGATGTTCGCCGAAGGGACACCCGCCCCAGAGGTGGCCGCGGCGTTGGAGGTATCCACCAAAGCCGCATACACATGGCGACGGATCTGGGCCGCCGGCGGGATACAAGCTCTGGCGTCCAAAGGCCCGCCCGGCCCCGACCCCAGCCTGTCCGATGCGCAGGTCGAACGGCTCGAACGCAGGCTGGAACAAGGCGCGGCCGCGGCCGGCTACCGCGACCAGCGCTGGACTCTGACCCGGGTGGCGGCGCTGACCGCGACCATGTTCGGCCACCGGCTGAGCCTGCAGACCGTCTCGGTGCTGCTGCACCGCATGGGCTACAGCCCGCAGCAGCCGGTACACCGGGCCGTCGAGCGTGACGAGCGGGCCATCGCCGGCTGGCGGCGCTGGCGATGGCCGGCGGTAAAAGGGTCGCGCGCAGGCTGGGCGCGTGGATCTGCTTCGCCGACGAGTCCGGCCTCACGCTGAGACCAGCCAAGGCCCGCACCTGGGCCCCGCGCGGGCACACCCCGGTGCTCACCGTCGCCGGCCGCGGCGGGCGACGGATCTCCATCGCCAGCCTGGCGTGCTACCGGCCCGGCCACCACGGCCGGCTGATCTACCGCACAATGCGCCACCACGGCCGCCGCGGCGAACCGAAGAGTTTCCGCGCACCGGCCTTCGCCGCCCTGCTCGACGCCGCCCACCAGCAGCTCGGCGCCCCGATCGTGCTGGTGTGGGACCAACTGCCCGGGCACACCTCGACCGCGATGCGCCAGCTGACCGCCACCCGTAGCTGGCTTCGCGTCTACTACCTGCCCGGTTACGCACCCGAGCTCAACCCGGTGGAGAACGTGTGGTCCAACCTGCGCCGCGGGCTGGCCAACCTCACCCCCGGCACCGTCACCGACCTGGCCCGCACCGCCAAGAACCGGCTCAAACGCATGCAGTACCGGCCAGGCCTGGTCGACGGGTTCCTCGCCGCCACCGGACTGTCACCACCCTGACCTCCACATCGGACCCAGACCCTGACCCCTGAACATCAGTAACGACCCCGCGGCCGGCGGCACCCAGGCCCGCAGCGGGGTGCTGTCCAACGACGGCATCGACAACGGCATCTACAGCAACGTCACCCTCGACCAGCCCGCGGCGCTGCCGCTCTCGACATCGAAGTCGGCGGGGTTCAACGGTACGAACGCGTCGGTGAAGCTGCCGGAGAAACTCGCCACGGAGAGCTCCTATCAGTCGATCAGCATGTGGTTCAAAACCACCGCGACGACCGGGGTCCTGTTCTCCTACCAGAAGGACCTGGTCACTCAGGGCGGCACGACGCCGGGCTACTACAACCCGGTGCTGTACGTGGACCAGGACGGCAAGCTGCGCGGCTCGCTGTGGAACGGCACCGTCGGCACGATCACGTCCGGGTCGACGGTCAACAACGGCCAGTGGCATCACGTCGTCCTGGCCGGCAACGGCGGCAGCCAGCAGATGTACCTCGACGGGGCACTGGTCGGCAGTCTGGCCGGTGTCATCCAGCTGCACAACACGGGCCAGGACAAGGTGTACATCGGCGCCGGATACATCGGCGGCGGCTGGCCCGGCCAGCCGAACACGGGCACCGCCACCGCGAACTTCTTCAACGGCTCGATCGCCGACGTCGCCTACTACAACAAGCCCCTGACCCAGGACGTCGTGACGTCGCTGTACACGTCCGGCCAGAACCCGTCGTCGGTGATGACGAAGGTGACCAGCAACGCCGGCCGGGTCCGCGCCGTCGTCGGCTACGACACCGTCTCCGGCCGGGTCAACCAGGTCACCGACGAGGTCGGCGGGGTCTGGCAGGTCGGCCAGCACACCGTCTCCGGGTCCAGCCAGGTCTACGCCTCCACCGTGCTGGGTTCGCAGCCGAGGGAGTACTTCCGGCTCAATGACGTCAGCCTCCCCGTCCACCCGAAGAACCAGGCCGCCTCCTGGTTCAAGACGACGTACAACAACGTCACCTTCGACACCACGCAGCCGAACACGACGAGCCCGTTCAGCGACTCGTACGGCGCCATCTTCAACGGCACCAGCTCCTACGTCCGCTACGACAACGGCGAGGACGACATCGTCGCCTTCCCGTCCATGGGGCGCGCCGCCGTCGAGATGTGGTTCAGGATCCCGGCCGGCTATGCGAGCAGCGGCGTGCTGTTCGGATACCAGGACACGGCCGTGGACGGCTCCACCGCTGCCACGAGCTGGGTACCGGCGCTGTATGTCGGTAGCGACGGCAAGTTGCGTGGCAAGTTCTGGGACGACGGCGCGCCGATCACGACGACGGCGAGCGTCAACGACGGCAACTGGCACCATGTCGTGCTGTCCGCCGAGGACGTGGACTCGTCCGGGCTGGACCGGCAGTCCCTCTACCTGGACAACCTGTTGGCCGGCAGCCGGACCGGTCAGATGACTTCCGCCATGGCCCCGTTCGGCTACATCGGTGCCGGCACCACCAAGGACTGGCCGGGGTCATCCGGAAACGTCAGCTACTTCAAGGGCAACATCGCCGAGTTCGCCTACTACGACCACGGGCTGAGCACCGCTCAGGTCGACGCGCACTTCAAGGCATCGAAGAGCGCGCTGGCGCCGGCGGCCACGCCGACCCTGACGCCCGTCACCTCGGTTGCCGTCACGGACCCGGGCGGCAAGACGGCGCAGCGGGTCTTCGACCTGCTCAACGGCAACCGGCTCATCGCGTCCACCGACACGCTCGGCAACACCACCTCCTACGGCTACGACGTCGGCGGGTTTGTCAACGTCGTGTACGACCCGCTCGGGCAGAAGACCGAGACCGCCAAGGACGTCCGCGGCAACACCGTGCGCACCACGACATGCCGCAACGAGGACTTCTCGATGGGCTGTCAGGACACGCTGTACACGTTCTGGCCGGACGCGACCACCACGATCCTCACACCGAACCCGAAGAATGACCAGCTGATCGAGGTGATCACGCCAAACGCCTCCGGCTCGACAGGCGAGGCGAAAACCACGTTCATGTATGACCCGGTGACCGGCAACCGGCTGTCCATGACCGGCCCGCCGGTGCCCGGCTATCCCGCCGGTCGCACGACCTCAACGGAGTACACGACCGCGTCCACGCCCGCGGTCGGCGGTGGTGTGACACCTGCTGGACTTCCGAAGAAGGTCACCTCAGCAGGTGGGGCGATACAGCTCACCGAATACAACACCGCCGGCGACGCGGTGCGGGTCACCGACCCAGCCGGCCTCGTCACCGAGTTCACGTATGACGGTATCGGTCGAATGTCGCAGCGGAAGGTCCTCGCCCCCGGGTACCCGGCCGGTCTGATCACGGTGTACAGCTACGACGCCGACGGACAACTGGTGCAGACGACCGAGCCGCCAGTGACCAACGCCGTCACCAGCGCGGTGCATACGACCCGCACCATCGACGTGTTCGACGCCGACGGCAACGTCACGTCCCGGACCGTCAGCGACCTGACAGGCGGCGACAGCTCCCGAGTCGTCACCAGCGCATACAACGCCTATGGGCAGCTGGTCAAGAGCGTCGATCCGGTCGGTGCGGTGACCCTGTACGGCTACGACGCGTACGGCCGTCAGAACAGCATGACGTCCTGCGACAGCGACCCCGCGCCAGGGTCGCCATGCCCGACCGGCGACCGGCTGCAGGTCGTGAACCAAACCTTCGACTCCGAGGGAAACCTGCTCACCAGCGCCACGACCGGCAAGGACGGCACCACCGTCCAGGAGACGTCGAACGCGTACTACGCCAACGGCACACTCGCCTCGACGACCGACGCGATGGACTGGGTCACCAGGTACGAGTACTACGACGACAGCAAGGTCAAGCGGGTCAGCAGGACCGACGGTGTCAAGACCACCGTACTGCGAGAACTCCAGTACGACTGGGCCGGCAACCCGATGACCAGCCGCACAAACAACGGCGCCACCTGGACAGCCTTCAAGATGGACAACGCCGGCCGCCTCGAATCGCAGTGGACCACCCTGCAGGACGGCGTCTCGCGGTTCACCAACTACGTGTACGACGCCGACGACCACGTCACCCTGACCCGAAACACGGCAGGTGTCTCGACGTTCCAGCCCATCCGCGACGTCCGTAACACCTACGACGCCATGGGCCGCGTGACGTCGGAAAAGGTGTCCGTCGACGCCGCCGGAGCCCCGGTCGGCTGGTGGGAGCTCAACGACACCACCACCCCGGGCTCCGCCGTCACAGCCGCCGACTCCTCAGGCTCCGACCACCTGATGTACGGCTCCAACGACGTCTCCCTGACCGGAGGAGCCGCGACCTTCTCAGGAGGAGGAACCGGCCTCTCCAACGGACTCGAAGGGCCCGTCCTCAACACCACGCAGTCGTACTCGGTGTCGGCGTGGGTGAAGGCCAACACGCTCACCGGGTACCAGACCGCGGTCGGACAGAGCGGCAACGCCACCGGGTCGTTCTACCTGCAGTACAGCCAGGCCTACGGCAAGTGGGCGTTCGTGTCGCCCAACATCGACTCCGCCACGCCGACCGCCTACAACGCCGCCACCTCGTCCAACGCGCTCGCCGCGAACACCTGGGTGCACCTGGTGGCGGTGTTCGACGCGAACACGAAACGGATGTCGCTGTACTCGAACAACGTCCGGGGCACCGACGCCACCAACCCAACCCCGTTCAACTCCGCCTTCGACACGACCACGGGCATCGGCGGGCTGTTGACCGGCACCGGCAACAACACCTTCGCCGGCTCGATCGACAACGTGCAGCTGTACCAGCGCGCACTCACCGACGCGGACGTCGCGGCACTGTGGTCGGGTGGCAACGGCCGCACCGGCACTGTCACCGCCACGACCGGTGAGCTGACCACCACGTACACCGTCGACCAGCGTGGCCTGACCACCGAGATGATCGACCCGAACGGCAACACCACCTCCTACGTCTACGACGAGGACGGCAACCTCACCAAAACCCTCGCACCGACGGTCACCACCGAGACCTACGGCACGACCGCGGTGTCGGTGCGCCCGACGACGACGATCGGTTACAACGCCTTTGGTGAGCCGGTCGAGCAGCAGGACCCGCTCGGCAACGTCACCCAGGCCCGGTACGACGCGGCCGGCCGCCCGTGGAAGACCATCCTGCCGAGCTACACCCCGCCGGGCGGTTCGCCGATCGTCGATGCCAGCAGCACCGTGGTGTACGACAAGCTGGGCCGTACGACGTCGACGACGGATCCGCGGGGGAAGACGACGTCGTACGAGTACGACACCCTCGGCAGCGTCACGAAGGTGACCGGCCCGACCGGGAAGATCACCACGGCGCAGTACAACGCGGTCGGTCAGCTCACCGAGGCGATCGACCCGACCGGCGCAAAGTCCACCGCGACGTACGACTACCTGGGCCGCACGCTGACCAGCACGCAGGTCGTGCGGCAGCCGTCGCCGGCGTCCAACACCACCACCTACGACTACGGCACTGGTGTCTACGGCGTCGACGATCCCGCGGCCGGGCCGTGGTTGCGGAAGGTCACCTCGCCGGGTGGTGTGACCGCCGAGATGACGTACAACACCCAGGGTGAGGTGCTGACGCAGAAGGACGGCGCCGGCAACATCACCAGCACCGCCTACGACGGTCTCGGCCGGCCGGTCCTCGTCACGAACCCGGACAACACGAAGACGAGCACCGTGTACGACGGTGCCGGGCGGGTGGTGCAGAGGTCGCAGCTCGACGCGGCGAGTGCGGTGCTGACGACTCGTTCGGCGACGTACGACAACAATGGCAACCTGGTCACGTCGACGGATCCGCGTGGACACACGACGACGTTGACGTATGACCCGCTGGGTCAGGTCGTGAACGAGTCGCAGCCGGTGACGGCGACGCTGTCGGTCAACACGTCGTTCGGGTACGACGCGGCGGGGAACCAGACGCGGTTCACGGACGGGCGGGGCAACAAGTTCTGGAGCACGTACAACACGTGGGGTCTGCCCGAGTCGCAGATCGAGCCGTCCACGACTGCGCACACGGCGTTGGCGGACCGTAGGGCGACGAACGTGTACGACCTCGGCGGGCGGCTCACGTCCCGGCAACTGCAGTCTGGTGTGCAGATCGATTACGCCTATGACGACCTGGGTCAGGTGATCGGGCAGACCGGTAGCGGTACATCCGTGGCGACGGCGGCGCGGACGTTCGGGTACGACGACGCCGGCCGGATCACGTCGCTGTCGGTGCCGGGTGGCACGAACACGATCACATACGACGACCGTGGTCTGCCGTTGAGCATCACCGGGCCGGCGGACAACACGTCGTACACATACAACAGCGACGGCAACCTGACGTCGCGGACCGACGCGGCGGGCACGACGAACTTCACCTACGACACCGCGGGCCGGCTGCAGACGATGGCGAACGCGACGACGAACATCAACCTCAGCGTCGCCTACAACACCCTGAACCAGCCGACGACCATCACGTACGGCGCGAGCAACAAGAAACGCACGTTCGAGTACGACACGTTGCACCGGCTGAAAACGGACACGGTGACGTCGTTTGACGGGTCGGTCATCCAGGGTGCGATCGCGTACGGGTACGACAAGAACAGCAACCTGACGTCGAAGGTGACGACCGGCTTCGCGGGCGCGTCGAGCAACACCTACACATACGACTGGGCGGACCGGATCCAGACCTGGACGACCGGGTCGACGACCACGAACTACTCCTATGACGCGTCCGGCAACCGCACCGAGAACGGTGCGAAGACGTTCACCTACGACCAGCGCAACCGGCTGACCGGGCAGAGCGGCGGCATCTCGTACTCCTACACCGGCCGCGGCACCCTGAAGCAGGTCAGCGGGCCGGCAGGTGTCTACAACACGGCCGCGGACGCCTACGGACAGGTGATCACCCAGCAGTCCGCGAGCGGCACCACGACGTACGCCTACGACGCGCTCGGTCGTGCGGTGAAGCCCGGGTTCAAGTACAGCGGCCTCAGTAATGACCTTGCCGACGACGGTACGACCGTGTACACGCGTGACCCCGCCGGCGGCGTGCTGGCCGCCGGTACGGGCACCGGCGCGAACTCGGCCTACGTTTGGACCGACCTGCACACCGACGTGGTCGGGCAGTTCACCGCGACGGGGTCGAGCCTGACCGGGTCGGCGAGCTACGACCCGCTCGGCGTGGTGCTGGCCAGCGCGGGGTTGGTCGGTAGCCTCGGCTACCAGTCGGAGTTCACGGAGCAGGCGACCGGCCGGGTGAACATGCACGCCCGCTGGTACAACACCGACACCGGCCAGTTCGACACCCGCGACACCGCGAGCAACAGCCCGATCCCGGCGTCGATCAACGCCAACCGCTACCAGTACGGCGACGGCAACCCACTCACCACCACCGACCCGACCGGCCACTGGGGCCTGTCGTCGCTGCGGAAGGCGTGGAACAGCACCGTCTCCACGGTCGCCAATACGGTCGCCAATACCTACAACTACGTCGCATCCGGCCAGGCGTACCAGGACGCGCACAAGGCCTGGAACTACGTCGTGGACAAGGCCAAAGCTGCGACGAAGGTTGTGGTCGAGTCCACGAAGACGTTCGTCAAGAAAAAGGTCCAGTCCGTCAAGGACAAGTACAACTCCGTCAAGAAGTGCGTGTCCGGCGGCGTCTCGAAGTGTGTCAACGACACGTACAAGGCGGCGAAAAAGTACGCCGAAGACACCATCGACACGATCAAGAAAGACCCGTGGAAGTTCGTCGCCACCGCCGCGGTCGGCATCGTGGCAGCGGTCGCGGTCGGCGCACTGTGCGCCACCGGCGTCGGCTGCCTGATCCTGGCCGGCGCGGTCGCGGGCGCGATGTCCGCCGGCGCCGGATACATGGTCGACGTCAAACGCGGCGACGCCGAGTTCTCCTGGAGCGGCCTCGCCGACACCATGATCCAGGGCGGCCTCGACGGCGCCCTCAGTGCCGGCGTCGGCAAGTTCACCGGCGGCGCCACCAAGTACATGGGCAAAGCCGCCAGCGGCATGATGGGCGGCGCCGCACCCAGGCTCCTCGGCGGCGGCAGCCGGGCCGGCCTGCCCAGCCCGGGCCGCAGCAGCAGTGGCGGCGGCAGCCCCGCCGCGAGCCGGCCCTCCACCTCCAGCAGCAGCCAGGGCGGCCACCGCGCCGCGGGTGGCAGCACTGACGGAGGCCGCAACGGCGGAGGCGGAAACTCCACCGCAAGGCAGTCAGACCGAGGCGACGGAGGTGGCAGCGGCTGCCACAGCTTCGATCCCGCCACGCTTGTGCTGCTCGGGGACGGGACCACGAAGGCGATCGCAGACATCGCCGTCGGCGATCGGGTCATTGCCACCGAACCGCTGACCGGCGAGACACGCGCTGAAACGGTCGAAGCGCTTCACCGCAACGACGACACTGACCTTACCGACCTCACTATCGCCACTGCACGCGGCACGGTTGATGACACCACCGTACTGAAAACGACCTGGCATCATCCGTTCTGGAACGAGGACACCGACACCTGGACGGACGCCCAGGACCTGAGAGCCGGCGACCACCTCCGCACCACCGACGGGGCGACTACCACAGTCATGGCGGTACGCAACTACGTCGGCGTTGCCGAGATGCGGGACCTTACAGTTGCTGACCTCCACACGTACTATGTGATTGCCGGTGACGCGCCGGTGCTCGTACATAACTGCGGCACCTTCGAGCTCGGTGGTAGAAGGTGGGTAAACGGCTACGGAGGAAATCTACGCAATCAGGGAATCTCGGCAACCCTTGATAGGGATGGAATATTGGAGATGGTAGTCCGCGCACCGAAAGGTATCCCCGGACTTCCCCGAGGGTCGGCAATGATCACTGATGCGATTAATGCTTTCGAGGGCGCGGGTAGACAAATTAACGGCATCCGCGGTGTCTGGAACAAAGGCCCCTTGGGCGATAACCTGGACTCCTTTAACGCGGCCGTGCGTCGCGGAACGGACCCACTAGAGGCGGTATGGGAGACTTTTACGGGAAAGTTTGCCCAAAGAAATGGGTTTACGGAGGCGTCGATCGACTGGGACAGCGTGGCGGGCGACCTCGGTAGCCATACGGAAATTGTTGTGAATTTTCTGCGACCGATGGGATGAAATGAGTCCGGAGGAATCTGTAGCGGAGAGAGACGAAATTGCTCGAATTCTCCGAGAATACTGGATGCGGGAGGGTTCGATTATTGGAGTCCTGCGTTTGTTGGTGGCGGAACTCAGTCCAACAGGTGACCTTGAACAGATGGCTTTCGGTGTGGTCATCTGCATGGAGACCGCATTTGATATGTCTTTGGGGGATGCAAAGCGAATCACGCGATGGCATGCAATCGGAGGAGATCTATCGGATGCAGAAATCGAGCGACGGATCGGCACCCTCGTGCCGCGTGAGTCGGAGTCTTGATGCAATGCCGTTCAGATAAGGCATCGGTGCTGGTGAGCGTGGTGAGCTGACGAGGTCTCGTCTGGCCGGCAGGGCCTCTGCAAGGTAGGGATTTGACCGCTTTGCCCTACGGCAGTAGGCCGAGGAGTCGTAGTGGTCGGCGTGGGTCTCTGGCGTTGGAACGCAACGCTTTGGCGATCGTGGTGGTGCCGGTCAGCCGGAGCACGCTGATCGCGGTGTCGCGGAGGGTGGCCATGGCTCGTGGGGCGTTTCGGGTACGGATCTGGCTGGCGTCTTCGGCGAAGGTCACGTCGCGCACGTGGTGGAGCACTTCGATGCTCCAGTGTCCGCGGAGCCAGTCGGCGAGCAGGGCGATTGCGTAGTCGGGCGATGAGGCTTTGAGCAGGCGTTTATGCCGCGAGGTGGCGCCATCAGGGCCGAAGAAGCGGGCGAGGCCGTATCGGTGAGCCAAGTCGGCATGGAGCGCGGTGCCGGGATTACTCCCGGTCCGTTTCCCCATGCCGCTCGCCGAACCCGCCGTGCGATTCTCACCGCAACGGGCTCTCCACGGAGTCTGCCGTTGGTGTCAGGCAGTTGCAGCCCACAAGCTGGGGATCTTGTCGCCCCGGTACTGGCACCGCGTGATCGGCACCTTCGCCAGGTTGAACAGCTCGATCCCGTCCGCGGTCACTGGTTTCCACCGCCCGCTTGGGGTGGTGAAGTGCCGCCGAACGTCCTTCCGTCTCCAGCGGTGCCGCTGACTCAGCCACCGGATCACCCGTTGCCAGACGAACCTGGCGAGGGTGGACAGGGTGTGCTTGCACACGGCGTGCCGGAAGTAGTTGGCCCAGCCGCGCATGACCTGGTTCAACCTGGTCAGCACGAACCCGGGGTTGCGCTGCGTGGTCCGGTTTGTCAGAGCCCGGACCTTGTCCTTCAACGACCGGACCGGACGGTCGGCGATGAAGGTGTAGACATACCAGTTCCTCGTGCCGTACTTGCGGCGCCACTGGATGCGGAACCCCAAGAAGTCAAACCCGTCGCTCATGTGCACGATCCGGGTTTTGGCCGGTGACAGCCGCAACCCGAGCGGTTCGAGCACTCGCGCGACGTGTTCCTGCAACGCCTCGACGTCGCCACGGACACCATGCACGAGCACGACGAAGTCGTCGCAGTAGCGGACGACTCGCCAGGTCGGCTGGCCCTTGCCACGACGTCCGGCACGGCGGCTGGCTGTACTCATCGTCCCGCCGGGCCGCCATGGCCCGTGCAGGTCTTCGTCCAGCGCCGTCATGGCGATATTGAAGATCAACGGTGACAGGATCCCGCCTTATGAACAGTGCTGGGTTATGCGCAGCGTCGGCCTGTTGGCCCTGGTCAGGGCGGAGCTGGGGTCGAGCGCTGCGCATAACGCGTGGGTTTCGGGTCAGAGGTTGGTGAGCCAGTCGAGCAGTCCGGGGTCTTGGTTCAACGCCTATTTTCAAGGACTAGGACTGCCATCCATCTGTGGAACCCGGGGGAAGGGCAGGACCAACTTGACGGTCATGTGTTCGGATCGAGCTCTGTCTCATGTCAACTGCGGAGCGTCGGCGCGATCTGTGCGGCCTCGCACATAACTGGGCTTCTGGTGTGCCGCAAGCGCTGCCGCTTGTCGATGCGGCACGGATCACAACGTAGACCTTCGACCAGAACGGCACCCGGGTCGGCCACCAGGCGACCGCCGAGATGGCCTGGTCGCACACTTCACCGAGGCGACCATCGCGACTGCCATCCATGGACGTCACGGCGCCGGTCGTGCAGTCCGTGCGACGGCACCGCAGATCGGCCGGTCTGGCTACGGTTCAGAGTCCAGTCAGGACCGGCAGTACCGGGTTCGGGTCGGGTCAGGATTGCACGTCGATCCGCCGATCGTGCCGGTCCGGCGCAGGTGCGGCCATGGAGTGGCCAGACGATCGTTCCGGTCAGCTATCGCGCATCACCCGATCGACCTAATGGGCGAATCGATCACTTCCGTTACGCTTCCGGACCATGACCCTTCGATACGCGCGCAGCACGCAGCGTGTCGAAGACGTCGCCATCGAGCTGCGCGATCTGCGCGAGACGGTGACGGACTGGACCGACCGCCGAGCCGTCGAGCTGCCCATCTTCGCGCGCCACTGCGCCATTCTGGCGAGGCTGATCGGGGACATGCTCGCTGCTCTCGACCAGGACCTCGCGGCTGCGCCGCTCGAAGACACCGGCGCAACATATGAGGCGTGCCGGGCGATCGAGCAAGGCATCGCCGTCGTCCGGCGGCTGTTCGACTGGTATCGGATGCGCTACGACCAGCGTGACGATCCGGCATTGCGCGACGTGCTTCACGCCGCCGACCGGGTGGTGCGCTCCTGCTGGGCGCCGGCGTTCGGGCACCTGCCCGAGCCGCCGCCCGGTCCACTGCCGTACGTCGACGCGCGGTTCGACGCGATGGCGACCGTGCGCGAGACCGTACCCGTCGACCTGATGGGACCAGCCGATTCGGTGGTGGCCGACTTCGTCAGAATCCTGCCGGTGCCGACGATCGCCTTGCCGTTCGCGGTGCGCCATGCCTCCTGGTGGCTCGCGGTGATCGCCCATGAGACCGGCCATCACGTCGAGTTCGACGCTGATCCGGCACTTCGGGAGCAGCGGGACGCGGCGATTGCGGCGGTCGTCACCGACGCGCGGTGGCTGAAGTGGTCGAACGAAGTGTTCGCCGACGTGTACTCGAGCCTGGCCCTCGGTCCTGCCGCCGCGTGGACGGTGGAGGAGCTGGTGCACGCCACTGAGGCCAGGCGGATGATCCCGACCGACCGGTACCCGCCGCCGGCGGTCCGGCTAGCCCTGCTCGCCCACGCCGGCCGGGACGGTGCGCCGCAAGAGTCCTGGCCGGCGTACGAGGCGGCCACGGACGACGTGACCGTGCGGGACTGGTTCGCCGCGGTGCCCGCGGTCAGCGTCGCGCTCGCCGGCCTGCCCGTCGCCGACCGGGCGCTGGATCGCGTGCTGGTGCCGCGTCCCGACTGGTTCGGCCAGGGCGGACGGGTCCAGGAGTGGGCGACGCAGCTCCTGCGGGCGCAGCCCGTCTTCATACCCCGCACCGACGTACGTCCGGCCCCTCGACTGCTCGTCGCATCGGGGGTCATGGCGTACCGCCACCTAGCCGCCACCGCGGATGGGCCGGTTGCGGAGGCCGACCGCCGCCGGCTGCACGACAATCTGCTCGAGGCGCTGCTCACCGCCGGCGAACTCGGCACGCTCGAAGAGGCGCCCGACGCGACGCGGCCGGATCTGACCGTGCTGTCCAGGTCGTTGGTGGCGCGCCTGCGCGAGCACCTGGTGGCTGCCTCATGACGCTGCCGCGCCTGCTCGTCACGTTCGTCCCTTGGTCACCGACGCCGGGCTGGACGGTGTCGCTGCGGTTCGCCGGTACCGACGCCGATGTCGGCGAGCCCTTCGACGTGCCCGCCGTCGATATCGACGGTGCGTCGGTGCCGGCAGGCGGCCGGAGCGCCGCGGAGATCCAGGTGCTCCTCGACGCGGTGATCGACCCGGACGGCGACGCGGATCCGGTCGGCTATGGCCGCTGGCTGTTCGACGTGCTGTTCGGCGACGGCCGGTGGGCCGTGGTCCTCGAGCGCCCCGAGGTCCGTGCGGCCCGCGGCGTCGAGCTGGCGCTGCGCTGGCCGTCCGGCGCAGCCGCACTCCACCGGCTGATCTGGGAGGCGATGCACGATGGCGACGGACCACTGGCGGCGCATCCGACGCTGTTGGTGGCGGTGACCCGTCTGGTGATCGCGCGCCGGCCGCCGGATTCTCCGCTGGAGTCGGTGACGGCGGTGCCGACCCTGCTCCTTGCCGCCGGGGCCAAGCTTTCGGACAAGGTGATCCGGCCCGGGGCGATGTTCATGGGCCTGGTGCGGGCGTTCGAGTCCGACAGCGTGTGCAGCGTGCACGTGTCGCACGAGGTCACCGCCAGCCGTCTGGCGGCGGACTGCCGGCGCCTGCGACCACACATCGTGCACCTCGTCGCGCACGGCCGGCCGGGTGTGGTGATGCTGGCACCGGAGGGCCCGCACAACGGTCAGATTACTGCCGACGTCCTGGTCCGCACGATTGCCGGCGGTCAGGCGATGCCCTCGGCGCTTATTCTCAGCGCCTGCCACACCGCCGAGCCCCCGTTCCTCGCCGACCGGACCAGCGCTGACGGGCCGATGCCGTTTGCGCCGTTCGCCGCCCAGGCCGTCGAGGCCGGCCTGCCTGTCGTCGTGGCCATGAACGGCGCGGTGAGCGAGCAGGCCAGCCGCCTGTACACCCGACGGCTGCTGCACGCGATCCACCGTGGGGAGCCGATCGTGGAGGCGGCCGCGCACGGACGCCGCGCCGCGCTTCTCGGGCTGTCCGACCCGCTGCGCCGGCTCGACTGGGCGATGCCGGTGCTATTCATGGCCGAGCACGCACCAGCGGATTACGCCCCCATCAGCCCGGCATCGACGGACCGAATCGCCGACCTTGCCGACAGTTTCAAGTTCCGGCAACGGCCGGTGTTCATCGGCTACTTCGACCTGCTGGCCATGACCGATCAGCTGTTCGCCGCCGAGTCGCACGACCGGCTCGGCTTCATCGGCATACACCGTGAGGGGCCGATCGATCGCCTCGGCGGCACCCGCGTGCTGCAGGAGATGGGGTACCGGCTGCTCCAACAGGGCCACCTGCCGATCATGATCGGACCGTACCAGGAACAGTCCGGGCCACAGGACCTGCGCGCCTGGATCGCCGCGGTGCACCGGGTCGCCGTACGCTACAGCAACAAGTTCGACCTGCCGCCGGTGCCGCCGAGTGTGTTGCACGCCGACGGCGGACGCTGGCCGGACGTTGCGGCGTTCGCGGCCGCCGTCGCGATGCTGCCGTTGCCGTTGGCCCGGAAGCGGATCATCGAGGCAGTCGGGGAGTTCGCTCGCCCGATCGACCCGATCGACCCGATCGACCGGCGTGACCCGCTCGATCCGACGGTGGCCCTCGACCTGTTGTGCGATGACCTGAACCGGCTCGCGACCGCGGTCGGTAGCACCGGCGCGCCGTTCGGCCCGCACACCCGGCCGGTCCTGCTGGGCGACCGGGTGCACGACTGGGGCAGTGCGCTGGACGATCTGCTGTCGGTCATCGACGCTGACGGCATCGGCCGGCCCGGCCGGCCGGTCCCGGTTGTCGTCACCGCGTCGACCGTCGGCGGCCGGGGCGCGATCTTCAAGGCGTGGCGCGACGAGGAGGCCGGGCCGCGCAAGTTCGCCTTTCCCCGGCTGGAGCCGCTGCCGGAGCACGAGGCCGCTCTGGGCTTTTTGTGGGTACTGCTGCACCCGTGGCGGACCACCGACGAAAGCTTCCTGCCGGTGTACACCCCGATGCCGAAATGCGAGGAGGGCGTGCTCAACGGGTTGGCTGGTGGGCTGCGCGGCTATCCGGCAAAGGTCCGCGCCGAGCTGTACCTGTCGGCGGCCACACTCGTCGGCAGCGGACAGATGCGCACCGACGACGACAGCGGCCAGTACCTGGCATATCGGGCTGGCCACCCGTGACCACCGGGACCGGCCTAGCCGCCTTCACGCCCCAGACCCTGGTCTGGCTCGCCGCGGTGCCGGAGTGGACCGACGTGCTCGCCGTGCAGGTGGGCCTCGCCCAAGCGGGCCAGCTGCCCGCCCTGCTGGATCGGCTGGAGGACGCCGGCTTGGTCGAGCGCCGCGACGATCTCACTGCCGATGGTGAGCCGTGCGAGGTGTTCTGGCTTCGCTCCCGGATGCGCGCCACGGTCATCCAGCACACGGCGGACCGGCTTCGATCCCGGATGCTCGAAACGGTGACTCAGGACTCGGCAGAACGGGGCGTGTACACCGCCGTCACCCAGTGGGTCGACGACCTGCGCCGGGCCGTCGACCCCAACGCGCCCGGCGACTCATCGCTGGCGTCGTGGGCGTACGTCGCCACGCTGATGCGCGGTGACGGTGATGGTGCCGGGCTGCGGCTGCTGCGGGAGCTGGACCGGCTGCTGCGCACCCGCCAGGCGAGCCTCGCGGCCCGCCATGTGGGCGCGGCACAGGCGCTCGCCATGGTCCTGGGCACGGTCGGCGCGCTCGACACGGCACGGCTGGCGCGGTGGCGGCTAGACCGGGCCAACCGCGAGGCGGAAGACGCCCGGCTGCTGCGGCACTACACCCGCCGCTCCGACGCGGAAGCGGCGTTCGAGGCGCTGCTCAGCGCCGACGACGGCCGCTGGGTCTTGCACTACCGCGGTGACGGCGGGGTCGGCAAGACGATGCTCGTGCGTTACCTCGCGTCGGGTCGCTTCGCTGCCGACCGCTTCCGGCCGGCCTTCCCGGTCGCCCGGGTGGACTTCGACCATCTCGACCCGCGGTACCCCGACGACCGGCCGGCCGAGATCCTGCTCCGCCTCGCCGACGATCTGGTGACGTTCGTCGGAGGATACGACCTGACCAAGCGTTACCAGCGCTTCCACGGCACCACTGTCCGCCTCCATGAGGAACTGTCCCGCCGGGCACCGGTCCGCGCCAACGTCGACAGGCTGCTCGGCGAGGTGGTCGCCCAGTTCGGACGGATGGTTCGCGAGCTGCCAGGCCCGGTGGTCCTGGTGCTCGACACGTGCGAGGAACTCGCGAAACTCTACGCGCCCGGCGTCCCCGCGCCAGCGATCGACCGCACGTTCCAGGTCCTGGAGAGCATCCACGCCTATGCACCGAACGTTCGCGTCGTGCTCGCCGGGCGGCGTCCCCTCGTGGTCGAGCCGGACAGCGCTGTGTCCGGACCGTTGCTGCGCGAGCGGCCCTACGTGGATGTGCATCCGCTCACCGGGTACACCCGGAAGGAGGCCGAGGCGTATCTCGAGCGGCTGGCAACGCCGCTGTCAGTGCCGCTGCGGGACGCGGTACTGGAGCGGGTCGTCGGTGCGGCCGACAGCACCTACAACCCGTTCGAGCTGACCAGCTACGCCGAGTGGGCCGCAACCGATACAAGCCTCACACCGGAGGCGCTGCGAGCGGAGCCGGGCGACCTGTACGTCGACCGTCGGATCATCGGGCGGCTGGAGCCGATCGTGCGCGACTCGCTGCCGGCCGCCGCGGCTTTCGGCCGCTTCGACCTCGAACTGCTCGCCCCGGAGCTGCGCCGGCGGCATTTGGACCCCCAGGCCGCGTTCGACGCGCTTTGCGGGCACGAGTGGGTCCGCACGCTGTCGGTGACGGCGGCCGGCCGACCCGCCGTGGTACAAATCGATCCGCACCTCCTGGATCGGATCCGCCGCGCCGCCGCGCACGTAGACCCGCACCGGCTCGGCAAGGACGCAGCCGAAGTCGTCGAGGGCACCGCCCTGACCGACCTGCCCGCGGAAACGATCGAGGCGGCGGTGGCCCTGCTGCCCGCTGCCGATGCGGCGCGGTTGTGGCAGGGACTCGACGAGCGGATCCTTGCCGAGCGCGCCTGGGGCTGGGCGGCGCAGGTCACGGTGCGGGTGGCCGCTGTCGCGGCGGCCGCACGTACGAACATTCTGGCCGCGATCCTCGCCACCCAGGCGTCGGCAAACCTGCACACCGGGGCGGTCGCCACCCTGCCGACGCTATGGGTGCAGGTGGCGGCGCTGGCCGACCGGCACCCGACGCCGGACATCGCCCGGGAGCTTGCCATGCGAGCCGCGCTCGGCCTTGACACGCCGTTGTGGAGAGTGCCGGCGGACTTGGCGGACCGGCTCGCGGACGCGGCCATCGCCGCGGCGGAACGCAGCCTGGACGGCGGACGTCCGTTGCACGGCGCGGCCGTCGACCTGGTGTCGCATCTTGCGTTGACGCACCCGTCGACCACCATCCGGGTGGCGGCTGCCCTCATCCTGGCCGGCCACCACCGCGATTCGGCGGCCCGGCACGCTGGCCGTGCAGCAGAGCAGTGCGTGAACCTGCCGGCGGAGCCGGACGTACTGCGCGATTGGCTGCCACCGGCCCGGTTGGCCGACCGCTGTGCGCTGGCGCTCATGGTGACAAACCTCCCGACGGCTGCGGGCGAGGTCGGCCCATCGCCGGACGATCTGCACGATCTGCACGGTGTGGACGCCGAGCGTCGCGTCGCGGCCTGGCTCGGAACCCGGCTCGCTCACGGGTCGGTGCCTGCCCACGAACTCGATGCGATCGAGCAGCAGGACGTCTACGTTCCCGGCCGACGGGCGACGAGCTGGATCCACTACCGCAGCCGTCCTCTGCGAGTCGTGCTCGCGGAGGCGTGGGGCGCCCTCGGCAGACCGGGTCGGGCGGCTGCCGCGCTCGATGCCCGGATCGAAGAGGCGGTCGCCGCCGGTGACGACCCAGAGACCGTCGAGGCGTGCCAGCTTGCCCTGCTCCGGCTGTGCCGCCGGTACCGCACCACCGCGTACGCGTCCTCGGTGCACCGCCTAGCCCGCGACGGCTCGCAGGCGATCAGGGCCGAGGCGTGGCTGGTACTCACGCTGGTCGACGGCGAGCGGCCGGCGGACCCGGCCGAAGCCGGTAGCCACCACGGTTGGTGGCGCTGCCTCGACGCCGCGGCGGCGATCACGTTCGCCCAGCACGACGTGCCGGTCGATGGCAGCGCCGCCTCGCATGCGGACCGCCTGGAACATCAGGTGCTCCACAGCCGGCTCAGAACCGGCGGTGACGCCGCCGCACCACCACCCCGGCTGTGGCCTGAGGACCTGGCCGATGACGTCCGCGCGGCGATCGCGTCCGGGTTTAACGTTGGCATCGCCCTCGATGGAATACCGGCCGGTCTCGCGGGGCGGGCGGCCCTCGAAGCGGGTGAGGTGGCTGCACTGCGCCTGCCCCACCTGGCATCGGCTGCATTGAGGTTCGCCAGTGCGGCGCTCGAACGCGCTGGCTTCGCCGCGGACGCCGCCCGCGCGATGGTGCTCGCCATACTCGCCGACCGCCGGATCGCCGAAACCGCACTGCCGTCGCAGCCGCTCGGCCACCTTGTCGACGGCATAGCGGCCGAGGCGTGGCCGGACGGCTGGCAGGAGCGAGCCGATGCCGCAGCTGGAACACCGCCTGGTCCAGACGCCCGAGGCCGGTCGCCGGAGCTGCCGCCGAGGGGACGAGAAAGCCGGGCGGATGTGCCACGACTTGTGCGCGCCCTCCTGCGTCCGGCGGTGCGAGCGGTCCTGCACGCGGCGGACGGGCACGGGGTGCCCGTCGTGGCAGGCGTGGCCTTAATCGTGAGCGCCACGGGTGCCAATTACCAAGTGTGGCAGAACGTTCTCGTGCTTCTGCCTGTTCTCGGCTTTGTCACGACGATGACGTGGGCCATCTATCGCACGTTTGCATTAGTCCGCTCGTTCGGCCCCTCGTACCTGGTCGACCTGCGCCAGGTTGGGAACCGGTGGTTCCTGAACGCGCGGCCGATGCGCCACGCCGTCGACCTTTCCCCGGATCGACTCGGCCGCTGGTTCGGTGCCGAACGGTACGGCAACCAGGTGCCACCATCCGCCCGGTACATGATGCTGGCCGAGCGCGGCTACGAGGCGGCGGCGCTGACCGCGATCTGCCGGGCGGTCCGACCGGGCCGGGAGCGCTTTGTCACCGACTCGCCGCTGCTCAACCGGCGCCGGACCGCGTCGTCGGAACGCAAGCCGTCCGTCGTCGCGCTGCACTTGGACCAGGCTGCCTCCACAGTCGCCTGGGAGCAGCGGCTGGGTCTTGCCGTTCCCCGGGAGCGGCAGGCCGCGGTGCTGTGGTTTCGCCGCCAGCTCGGCCGGTTCGACGCACCACACATCGACCAGTGGCAGCAGGCCCCGCTCGGGGTCGGCTCGGAAGTGCACGCCATGGCGTCCGGCCCGGCATGGCCGACCGTTCAGACTGTGCGCGTACTGCGGCTGCGCGGTGCAGCGGTGCCGACCTCCGCCGGGTGGCGGCTGCGCATGACCGATGCTGTTCCGAGCGCCGACCTGCTCGACCTGTCCCGCCTGCGGAAGGTCCGTGCCGGCCTGGTGGTGCTGCAGGCCGAGCTGACCGCAGGCAACGCAAAGCCGCTCGAAGACCAGCACGCCGGCCTTCTTGCCCTGGCACAGGACGCGGCGGACGCCGGTGCACCAGCGGTGCTCGTAGTGCCGCATCTCACCCACCGGCTGGACCACGAGCTGCATGTCGAGCTCGAGAAGTTCGCAGCGCACCGCTGGCCGCCGACGCCGACGCGGGTGCTGCAACTGGTCCGACGGCTCAAGGCCAAGATCGACCACGGCAACTACCCCGCCCCACACACCGGCCACGTCGCCGCCCTCGACGTCATCCTGCTGATGCGCACCCATGAGTAGCGAGGAGTAAGTCCATGTGGCAGCACGTGCGGTCATGGTTCGCTAAGGAGGCCGAGCACGTCACCGTCGAGTTCATCCCCCTCGACGGCGCCTCACCGATCTACCCTGAGCGGGGATACCTGCGGCTGTGGCTCAACGAGGGCTTCCTGGCCCGGGCACGCACCTGGGGCAACGACCACTTTCCGGCGCTGCACGGCGGGGTATCGCTCACGTTCGGCGGTATCGAGGGCACGACATTCACGAAGTTCGCCAAGTCTGCACCGCTGGCGAAGGCGCCCGGCGCGCAGCTGAACGTCCCGATCACGGCCCTGCTGCCGTTCCGGGGCGGCAACGTCGAAGTGCAGGCCGCGATGTACCAGGCGTCGACCAGCGGGCCGCTGGCCACCGCCGTGCAGCTCGTCGGTGGTTTCGCGAGCCTGCTCGGGCCGCCGCTGGCGACCGCTGCGACGATCGCCAGCAAGATGTCGGCCGGTCTCGACGCGGTGCTGGACGCGAGCAATGATCAGCCGGTGCTCGGCGTGCACTGGTCGATGGTGAGTCCGGGTGGTGGTCTCCCCGTCCTGCGCAGCGGGCACTTGGTGGTGGTCAACACGCCCCGGGAGAAGCTCGGCGGTGCGCTGTGCATCGTGGACGGGCTGCTTCACGTGAACGACGGGTCTGGTCCCCGCCGCCTCACCGGCGCGGACTATCTGGTGACCCAGGTGGAGTGCCGGACGGAGCGCGACGACTGGCCGTCGTTCCAGCAGCTCTTCACGCTGATCAACGAGGCGCGGGCGGCGTATCTGCGCAGGCACGAGTCAGTCTATGTGGAGAAGGCGACCGAGGCGACGATCCTGGTGTGGACGTCGCCGGACCTCGTCAATAGCGACCGGCCCCGGATCGCGCTGGAGGTCGAGGCGGAGATCAACGCGGTGAAGCGCAACGGGATCGTGCCACCGGCAGAGGAGTCGTTCGTCGAGCGCATCTCGACCGGGCTGGTGCACCGCGACGCGCCCGAGCTGGCCGGGCTCCGCCTGATCGACCTGCTGGCGCGGTACCGCACCTGAGCGTCCCGGTCCACGACGGCCGAACCTATTACTACCTGGTGGAGTCGGCCCGCGTCGAGGGCAAGCCCCCGAATCGTGTCGCAACAGTACCTGGGCAGTGCTGCGGAGATCGCCGAGAAGCTGGCCGGCGGGCCGGCCGCCGCACCGGTGCGCAGCCGGCACAAACGGTTCGGAGACGTCGCCGCGGTCTGGTCGGTGATCGAGCGGATTGGCGTGATCGAGGTGATCGATGAGGTCGTGCCCCGCCGGGCGGACGCGGCCGCGTCGGTCGGCACCTACCTGGCCCTGACGACGGCGAACCGTGTCGTGGACCCGTGTTCGAAGCTGGGCTTCGCCGACTGGTGGGCCACCACGGCTGGGCCACGGTGGGTGAGGTTGCCGGCGGCGGCGACCGACCACCGCCGCTTCTGGGAGGCGATGGACCGCCTCGGCGAGACCGACCTGGCCACGATCGAGACCGAGTTGGGTCGACGCATCGTCGCCGAGTACAGCCTGGACCTGTCAGGTCTGGTCCTGGACATGACCAACTTCGCCACCTACATCGACTCCGGCAACGACAAAGCGCCGATCGCGCAGCGGGGCAAGGCCAAGCAGAAACGGGTGGACCTGCGGCTGGTCGGCCTGGGACTGGTGGTCACCCGCGACGGTGGCATCCCGCTGCTGTCGCACGCCTACCCCGGCGACCGGCCCGACGTCACCCAGTTCCCGGGTCGCATCGTGTGGTCCAGAAGTCGGGAAAGCGCCAACTTTGCACGGGAACCCAGCCGCGTGCCTTGAAGGTATCGAGGCGAACGCATGGTGCGTCCCAGGTGCAAGGTGGGTGAGCAGATGAGTCAGGTGAAGATCCTGCTGGTGGTGATCGCGATCCTGGTCGGGATCATCGCCGGTCTGGTCGCCGCGGTGTTGTCCCGTATGAACGGCGACCGGACGGCGGCGGCCATCAGCAAGGGCGGAATCGCGTTCGGTGGGACGGTCCCGCTCGTCCTGCTGATCGAGAACACGCTCGCATCGTGACGGCGGCGGCCGGGGCAGCCAGCAGCTGCCCCGGCCGCCGCCGGGCTCGTTCTAAAAATCTTGGCGGACTTTTGCACACCCTGCGGGGCGTGACGCTTGAGGTAAGTAGGCCCGCGCAGAAGCAGGCGCTCACAAGGCGTCCAGCAGCAAGCCGGCTACTCAACCTCTTCCAAGTTTCTGGGGGTCAGAACATGGATACGTCACGATCGCCTCGTTTCGGGAACCTCGTTGGCCACCGCATCGGCTGAGCCAGCAGCGCCCGGGGGCTTAACGGGCGAGTTCGACGACTACTACCGCGAAGACGCACCGAGGGTGACCGCCTTCCTCCTGAAGGTCGGTGCCTCGCTACCCGAGGCGCAAGACAGCGCCCAGCACGCGCTGACAGCAGTGTTCACCCGATGGGAGCAGCTGCGCAGCACCAAGCCTGCCGCGTACGCCCGCACGGTGGCCCTGCGCCACTACCTGGCCAGCCGCGCTCGCAGCGTCAAGGACGACGAGAAACTCGCGTTGTCGGACTGGGCAAGCGAGCGGGCCGCTGCTGCCGCCGCTGAACATTCGGTGATCATCAAGGCCGAGCAGCGTCGCCTCATCGAGATGATGCAGGAACTGCCGTTCGGGCAGCGCCGCGTGCTCGCCCTGTACATCGATGGGTTCAGCACGGCCGAGATCGCCGACATCACCAGGGTCGACGAGGGCACTGTCAGATCCCATCTGCGACATGCCAGGGCAAAGGTCAAGACACTCATGACCGACAGACAACCGAACGCCACGACCACAGCAACCACGACGGCAGCGACCACGAGCAAGGGAAGGAGGACCGACGATGAACGAGCACGATGACGAAATCGACGCCTGGCTGCACGACATCAACGAGGGCATCGTCGAGTCCCTCACCGCAACCGTCGACACCGAGGCTGCGCTGTTGCAGCTGAAGCAGAACGCCGCCAAGGAAGCCGTCGCCGTCGCCCACAACCGCGGCAGCGACGAGCCCGACCGGGCGATCCGAGAGGTGCTGGCCGTGAAGTTCACGGCCGGCACCACCTCTCTGACGGACGAGGACCAGGGCCCGCACGGCGACACCGTGCGGGCCCCCGGGCCAGCTCCGGCAACGACACGGCCACCGTGGTGGCGACGCCGGTTCGGCAGACTGCTTGCCCTGCTTTCTGCGCTGGCCGTATTTGGCGTGCTTGCTGCAATGCAGCTCGTGTCAGGTTCGTGGCTATCGCCGCCTCCGCTTCCCGACCTGCTGCAGTGGGTGAGTTCCACCGCTGCGGTCGTCGGGGCGCTGCTGGTCGGCGTTGTGGCCCCGGTGCGGAGACGGCTGCAGCGTAGACGGCTACAACGGTGCATGACGGGATTGCCATACTGGACGCGGTCAGGACCGTTAGCGACTGAGGACGCGAGAAAGATCGCCCAATGGGTGCTCGAATGCGGTCAGTGGACGCCACCGGATAGCATTCATCGTCTGCGTCCGATCTTTGCTGCCTACGGGCAATTCCACCCATGGCCGGATCGATTCCTGGTGCCTGAGAGCGATTCGGACGGTAAGCCTGACGATGCCGTCGACGACGCTGCTGACATGGATCAAACTGCTCTAGTTGGTCCTGACGATGAGTCAGATTCGCCTCCGACGGTGAGCAACGGTCCCAGCAACGTGCTGATCAGGGCTCAGGACCGGCACCGCCGAAAAAGGACCGGGACAACGGCTCGCCGCGGATTAAGGCTGCGCCCGCGAACACCACGGCGGCGCTGACCAGCGCGACGTGACGTATCCATGTTCTGACCCCCAGAAGCCATGGAACAGGTTCTGACTCCAGAAACCATGGAACAGCTGAACCGGGGAGGCCCCAGGCCTCCCCGGTTCGTTTGCTGATGGGTGCGGCGAGCGCCGCACAGCATGATCGGCGCTCAGCCGCAGCTGACTACACCCACCGACAGGTACTGACGGTGCAGCAGGGTGGCGGGCGCTCTGCAGCGGCCGAGGAGGCTTTGGCCGCTGCCGACGTCCGTCATAGATCAAGTCGAGTAGCCGGCAGCCGAACGCGAGCGGGCAGCACCCGGTGATCTTGATTCATTCCCAAGGGATCGACCGAAGGGCTGATGCCGCGTCAATCCTTCGATTCTTGTGAGAGCGCTGGCACCAACTACTTCCAGACTCTTAGCCGTATGGATCTCGCCGGGTGGGTCAGGCATTCAAGCCGGTTATTCGCTGTCGCCCGAGATCATCGGCGCTTAGCGTGCACACGCGGGCCTGGCCCAGACTTGAACACCGGTGTATGGGGGCGTCTATGAAGCTGCAGAGCCGGATCGCTGTGCTGGGTGGCGCGGATCCAGCGAACCCGCTGGATTCCGACAACAAGGTGCGGCACACTGCGGTCGGAATGCTGCTGCTCGCCGTCGGCGCATGGGCGTTCACCGCCGCAACGGCGGCGTTCCACAGCAACCTGCACGCCTCGTGGCCGCTGGCGCTGCTCGGCGGTGCGTTGATCGCAGTGGTCGTCTTCAGCATCGACCTGCTGGTAACCGCGACGCCGCTCAAAGACACGAACCTCGGCTCACGACTTCGGCTCGTGCTCATCCGGGGCATGGTGTCGTTGGCGATGGGGCTGGTGATTTCCCACGCCACGATCCTGTTCATGTACCGCGACACACTTGCGCAGATGGTTTCGGCGAAAAACACGGCGATCGCCGCTGAAACGACCGAGCGGATCACCCACACGTCCAAGTACACGCCGGCCATCGACCAGGCGACGCAACGCGTCGATGACGATCGGAAGCAGATCACAGCGGAGAACCAGACCCTCAGCGAGGCACAGCAGAAGCTGGCGCAACTGCAGAAGGCGTGGTCCGACGACACGGTCTGCGTCAACGGCAACCGCGCCGCAAACGGCGACCGATGCGGGCCGGGACCGAGCTCGAACGCATTGAAGGCCGAACTCGACGCCTACAGGACGGTTACGCTGCCCGCCGTCGTGAAGAACCACGACGAGCAGGTGGCCGCGCTTACCAAGGACATCGAGCTGCAGAGCGCCACCATCACCGCCGCGACCGAACAACGCAACCAGGAGATCAAGGACGGGGTCGCCGCCACGCTGGCGAATGTGGGCCTCGCCGCCCAGACCGACGCCCTAGTCGAGCTGTTGCGTCATGACCTGTTCGCATGGCTGTGGCCGGCCTTCTTCATCGTCATCGACCTCGCCGTGGCGCTGATGAAGGGCGTACTACCGGAGTCTGACTTCGACAGGGCACGCCGAACCCGGCGTGCCCTGGCGAGCAAGGTCGACGACGCGATCGCCGCATCGCAAACGTTCAAGGATCTCGTGGATCACGCCGCCGCCCAGCAGGCCCTGGTGATGAAAGCCCGCATCGACCACGACGTCGACAGGCAACTCGCCGCGCTGCAACAGGGCGCCGGCCGAGCAAACACCCCACCGGCGGCAGGCCGCAGACGTGCGGTTTTCGCCGGACTAACCGTCCTCGTCGTGGCTCTCAGCTTGAGCATGGCCGCGTCCAGCGGTCGCGGAGGCTCCGCAACCGCAGCGTCAGGGATGCAGGCCAGAGGCGGACAGTCGATCACGCTGCGAGACGGCCTGACGCTGCACGTGCCGGAACGCGCGATCAGCGGCGACGCGCCGGTCACCGCGCGGTACCGCGAGTCCCGCCCGTGGGCTGGTCACATCCCCCGGTCTGCGACCGTTGAACTGACCACCAGCGGCGCCCTCACCGGCCGACCCCAGCTCCGGTTGACGGTTCCGCCCGGGCAGGAACAGGCCGCACAGGCCGGCGACCTGCAGCTGGCGTTCCAGTCCGACGACCCGAGCGGTTGGACACAGTATCCGGTCTCGTATGACCCAGCGACCAACACCGTCGTCGGTGAGCTGACCCATTTCTCCACATGGCAGTTCTGGGAATGGGACTGGGCTGGTATCGGCGCGAGCGTCAGTCAGACGATCGGCCAATGGACCGGCCGTCGCTCCGACGACGTGCCGCAGTGCGACCCGAAGAAGAAGACGCCGGCCTGGTTCAACTTCGACGCCGGCATCACCAACGAACCGGCGATGGTGGTGCGGTCCTGCCTACAGGGCCATGACGGCGACGACGTGCTGGACGTCCAAATCGTCAACAACCGCCCGTACGGCCTGATGCTGCACTACAACGGTGCAGCGGTGAAGTACGGGTGGCATGAGGAGGCCGATTCGCTGCCTGGCGCGTTCCGCGACGTCGTCGGCGACCTCACGGCCGGCTCCAAGGGCCTCTACCTGCCACCACTGTCGCGGGCAGCGGTCGGCATCATGAAGATCGGCAGCGGCAAGCAGCACAAGTTCCCTATCACCCCGACAGCGGGGACCGTCACCGCCGACCTCACCTCCATGCTCGCCCAGCAACTTCTCGACGTCGCCATCGGCGCGGCCGGCAGGAAGTGGGTACAGGATGTGAAGGGCGCCGCCGCGGCCGGCTCGTGCTCCAAGATGGTGATTAATACCAACATCCCAGACCGGGACACGGTGTACCGGATTCTCACCGGTGATGGCCCGCAGTGCATCAAGGACATCCTCGTCATCGCTGCGCGCAACGAGATCCGCCAGGGGGCGGGTATGGATCTCAAGACCATCGGAAAGCTCAGCGACGGCATCAGCAAGATGACCGGCGTCATAACTAAAGCACCTGGATACCTCAACAAGATGGGCGACCTGCTCGACTTCGGCGTCGACCAGTGGGCCGCGTCCGTGCCAGAGCTCGGCTTCGGTTTCAGCATCCTGGCGCGGTCCGTCGACACCGGCGGCCAGAACGGCAACGGCGGTGGGAAAAACGATGGCGGCCAGAGCGGTAGTCAAAACCCGGGCACAGGGACCCTGATGTTTGCCGTCACCGGATCGTGCACCACCGTCGGCGGCACACTCTCAAGCACCTCGTCCGGCTTCACCCCCGGCGGCCGGTACGCCATCGAGGTCCGCCGTCCGGACGGCAATGCCTACACCGGCTTCACCGCTACCGGCACCGTCCGCCCCGGCGGCAACATCATGTGGACCTGGCCCTGCGCAGGTGATCCCGTCGGCACCTACACCACCCGGATCACCGACAACAGCACCGGACGCGTAACCCCATGGACGCCGTTCACCATCGGTGCCGCACCGGGCACTCAACCACCGGTACCCCCGACACCGGCGGCAACCGCAGTCAAGGCGTACGACAACTACGGCCCTGTCACCACCGCTGGCATCCCGATGTGCGCCGGCAACCCAGGCCGGCCGGAATCAATGCCCGGCGGCTCCGTGTCACAGACGTTCGCGGTGCCCAACGGTGTTGCCTATCTCGACGCCGCACTGGTGCAGATCGACTTCAACGCCGACATGACCGTCCATGCGACGCTTTCGGTCAACGGGACCGCAAAAGCGTCGAACGACCAAACGCCCAACAACGATACGACCTTCAGGTTCCCGCGGGTCCCCGTGCGTGCCGGAGACACCGTGACCCTCACGCTCACCTGGACGGGGAGAAAAGGCAAGCTCGACACCATCTACATGACCGGCAATCCGCCCACCTCGCACCTCGTGATCACTAACACCTGCTCGGACGGAGCGCCCAGCCTCAACAGGACGGACACCGGACTCCGAGCCGTCATCAGCGGATGGTCGGCCTGACCTCTCGGTAACCCTGCGCATAAGTGGCATTATGTGCGTTCTGTAACAAAATTCAGTCCATGTACACCGCCTCAGCAGGCTGGTTGTGCCGCCGACCCGGCCCGCTTGAAGCGGGCCGGGTCGGCGTGGGCGTTCAGTGCTCGAGGATCCAGGTGATGAGGGCGTGGATGGTGCCGGACATGGTGCCGCGGACGGCGGCGAGGGTGAGCTTCTCGCGCCAGGTAGGGTTGGTGGGCTCGTTGGGCATCGGTGGCTCCCCGCATGTTGACGGTGGGAGCCGGCCGGTCTCCCGCGTTGACGCCTTGAGAGAAGCGCCTGGTGGCGGGGTTCGGCAGCGGGTGCGAAGGAAGCCGAACAGCGCTGCGGGTCGCCGGTCTTGGTGACCTTGGCGGTCGCGCCGAAGGTGGTGGCGGGTCTACGGTGGTCCGTCAGTGTTCGGTGCGACCGCCGAACAGCCGGGAGGCGCCCGAATGGCCGACAACGACCCCGTCGCCGATCCATCAGGGATCCGCTTGGACGCGGTGCAGTCTCTGGACGCGTTCGCCCGGGCATGTTGTCAGCTGCGCGCTGGCCGCTCCTACGCCGACCTGCGGCGCAAGGCTCGGCCACGGTCACTGCCGCCAGCGACGTTGAGCGATTTGCTCAACGCAAAGGGGACCCCGACCCGCGACACGGTGATCACCTTCCTAGCCGCATGCGACCTCGACGACATGGCACAGCGACCTTGGTTGGCCGCGTGGGAGCGGGTGGCAACGGCTCACCAGCCGCGCCCGGCCGGTGCGGTCCGGGTCGGAGAGGCCCGACCACGGCTGCTCGGCGTACACGCCGCCATCCAGATCCCCGGCACCACCGAGGAGCTGCCGCCGTACGTGCCGCGCGACCTGGACGCCGACCTACGCGTCGCCCTCACCGCCGCAGCGGCGCGGGGCGGGTTCGTGCTGCTCATCGGTGGGTCATCGGTCGGCAAGACCAGAGCCCTGTACGAGGCCGTCCGCGCCGAACTGCGGGAATGGTGGCTCCTGCACCCAGCCGACGCTCCAGCGATCACCGCACACGCCGAGGACTCGACGCCACGGACTGTGGTGTGGCTGGACGAGCTACAGCGCTACCTCAACCACCCAACCGGACTCCCCGCCGGCACCCTCCGCCAGCTGATCACCGCGGGAACCGTCGTGGTCGCGACGCTGTGGCCCGACGAGTGCGGCCTGCGCACCGCCCGCCCCCCAGCGGGGCAGCCCGACCCGTACGCCAACGACCGCCAGCTACTCGGCCTCGCCCGGCTCATCGAGGTGCCCGAGACATTCAGCCCGGCCGAACGACGCCGCGGCGAAACCCTCGCCAGCACCGACCAGCGCATCCGTATCGCGCTCGGCACCACCGACGCCGGCTTCACCCAAGTCCTCGCCGCCGGCCCCGCCCTCATCCAACGCTGGGAACACGCCCCCACCGCCGACTGCTACGGCAAGGCCGTCATCACCGCCGCGCTCGACGCCCGCCGCGTCGGCGCCGAACACCCCACCACCCGCGACTTCCTCGAAAACGCCGCCCCCGCCTACCTCACGCCAGCCCAACAAGCCACCGCACCCCCGGGCTGGCTCGACCACGCCCTGACCTACGCCACCGCCCCCGTCCACGGCGCCGCCGCCTGCCTCACGCCGATCCCCGCCGGCATGGGCTCGATCGCCGGCTACACCCCCGCCGACTACCTCCACCAACACGCCCAATACACCCGCCGCACCACCGCCCTACCCGATCTTGTATGGACAACGCTCACCACCCACCACCACCCCGACGACACCCTCCAGCTCGCCCACAGCGCCGAAAGCCGCGGCCAGCCCGAGCACGCCATCGCCCTCTACCAGCGCGCCACGGATACGGACGACGGGTTCGCCGCCCGCCAGTTGGCCGGGCTGCTGGCCGAGCAGGGCCGCGTCGACGAGCTGCGCGACCTCGCTGCTACCGGCGACTGGCGCGCCACCCACCGGCTGGTCGACGTGCTGACCGAGCAGGGCCGCGTCGAGGAGGCGCTGCAGGTGCTGCGCGACCTCGCTGCCACCGGCGACTTGTCCGCCGCCCAACGGCTGGCCGACATTCTGGCCGAGCAGGGCCGCGTCGACGAACTGCGCGACCTCGCTGCCACCGGCGACGGGTACGTCCGCCACCGGCTGGCCGACGTGCTGGCCGAGCAGGGTCGCGTTGACGAGCTGCGCGACCGCGCTGCCACGGGCGACGAGTTCGCTGCCGCACGGCTGGCCGACGTGCTGGCCGAGCAGGGCCGCGTCGAGGAGGCGCTGCAAATGCTGCGCGACCTCGCTGCCACCGGCGACGAGTTCGACGAGGGCGACGGGTCGGTCGCCGAACGGCTGGCCGACATTCTGGCCGAGCAGGGCCGCGTCGACGAACTGCGCGACCTCGCTGCCACCGGCGACGGGCACGCCGCCCGCCGGCTGGCCGACGTGCTGGCCGAGCAGGGCCGTGTCGAGGAGGCGCTGCAGATCCTGCGCGACCGCGCTGCCACCGGCGACTGGTTCGCCGCCTTCGGGCTGGCCGACGTGCTGGCCGAGCAGGGCCGTGTCGAGGAGGCGCTGCAGATCCTGCGCGACCGCGCTGCCACCGGCGACTTGGACGCAGCCAACCGGCTGGCCAACATGCTGGCCGAGCAGGGCCGCCTCGAGGAGGCGCTGCAGGTGCTGCGCGACCGCGCTGCCGCCGACGACTTTCTCGCCGGGTTCGCCAGCCTGCCGCTGGTCAAGATGCTGGCCGAGCACGGACGCATCGACGAGCTTCGGGATGAAGTGGCGGCAGGCACGTTGGACGCCGTGGAAAGCCTTCGCCGCCTTGAGCAGGCGTGCTGATAACACATTGAACGAGTGCTGGTAATGACCCCGAAGATTAACGCAGCTCAGAGCCCTCGCCAGCGGCGTTTTACCGGAGTGGCGTCCCTGATAGTGGTGTAACGCGGTTGGCGTGATCGGCGGACGGCCCGTCTGGGGGCTGGACGCAGGCGCGGTCATCGCGTGATCTTTCGAGTGAACCTCTCACAGCACTCTCGAAAGGGCTCTATCGCGATGACCGCACCTCACATCATCGACCCTGCC